>JBEKFH010000459.1:0-3515 GCA_050013415.1 Streptosporangiaceae bacterium
CGCTCCGGGTCTGGCCGCGGAGAGTGTGGTTCCGGTCAGTCCGAGGCCGGCCGAGCAGTGGTGACGGCGAATCCCGCGATCCAGGCCGGGATGGGCTCGTAGAACGAGGCGGTGACCCGGTACGGGCCGGTGGCGGCAAGCGCGGCGTAGGCCGCGATGGAGGTGCGTGTCTCGTGGGCGGAGTGGCCAGCCTGCTCGGTGAACCAGTCCGTACTCCAGGAGTCGACCTGTTCCAGGTCGCCGGACGCGAGGACGGCTAGCAGGTTCCTGTCCCATTCGGGGTTGAGCGGCTGAATCGTGGAGACGCCCGCCGCGTAGTCGCGGCCGGCCTGGATGACGCGCATCTGGCGCGCCGCGCGCTGCTCCTGGCTGAGATGCCGGCCCTCGGAGATGAGCTGGGCGACGACCTCCGGCGCCGCGCCTTCCAGCGTGGGTACCGGGGGGTCGTGCGACAGGCCGCCCGACCCGATGAACAGCACCCGGCGGCCAAATTCCGCGGCGGCCTTCCCCATCGCGTGTCCCAGCAGCCGCGCCCGCCGCGCCGGGCCGAGCGGCACCGCGACACAGTTGATAAATACCGGTACCACCGGCACCGTGTCGATGCCGCCCAGCAGGACCCGCAACGGCTGTGCGAAACCGTGGTCGACGTACATCCGCTCGGACAGGGTCACGTCGACCTCGGCGTCCAGGACGGCCCGGACCAGAGCCAGGGCGGCGTCGTGGTCGACGGTCAGAGGACCGGCTGGCGTGTCGTAGTCGCCGATCGACTCGGCCGCCGCTCCGACGCAGAACGACGGCATCATGTCGTAAAAGAAGCCGTTGTAGTGGTCCGGGCCGAAGATCACGACCAGCTCGGGCGCGAAATCGGAGATGAAGGCCCGGGCGTCATCGAAGGCGGCCTCTACCCGCTCGCGTGCCTGGCCGGCGGGCTTGGTGAAGCCCATGAGCGGCGAGTGCGACATCGTCACGAGGGCAGACGGCATGAGGGTTGCTCCTGGGACTGTGCCGCATATGACTGGCATGCTAGCATTTCAGTTGAGAATAGACCCTGGTCCACCAGGCATCAAGGGGTGAGCTGAAATTCACTGGAAATGCAGCGTTAACGCGCCAGAGGAGGTGCGGCGCTGTGCCGGGCGAGCTCAGGCATCCCGCGGATAGGCTCCACGCATGACCTCGGCAGCCTGGCAAGACCAGGCCGCGGGCCCACCCGGCGTGCGGCCCGCGGCGGCGTCCTCCGGTCGGCGGCTGGCCCCGGTCGTGTACGACCTGCTCAAGGGGCGCTTGCTTGAGGGCGAGTTCCAGGCGGGCGAACGGCTGTCAGTCGAGTCACTCAAGGCCGAGTTCGGCGTGTCGAAGCAGCCGGTCATGGAGGCGCTCCGGCGGCTGTCCAGCGAGGGCCTGGTCGAGATCATCCCGCAGGTCGGATGCCGCGTGCCGGTCTACAGCGGCGCAGACGTCAGCGACTTCTTCGCCATCTTCGGCGGCATGGAAGGAGCGGTCGCCGGCGTCGCCGCCCAGCGATGCACCGATGCCCAGGTCGATCAGCTCGCGACCGTGAACGGCGAGATCAGGCGCCTCATCGACGAGCCCGATCCCGCTGCCCGTTCCCGCGGCTACCTCGTCCTGAACCGCCGCTTCCACGGCATCATCCAGGACATGGCCCGCTCGGCCGTCGTGGCTGAAATCAGCCGCCGGATGTGGGATATGTCGGACCTGCTAATCAACACCACCGGCGTCCCGCGGCCGCTGGCATCGGCGGTGCCCGCCCGGCACGACGATCACGAGCTCATCATCCGCGCGCTCCGCGACCGCGACGAGGCCGCCGCCCGCCGGGCCATGGAAAGCCATATCATCGGCACTGTCGCGATCATCAATACCGAAGCGCGCGCCGCACGCTGATGCGCCAGCCGCCAGACTAGAGTTCGGTCGGTCAGTCCGATCTGGAGGTGCCTCAGTCCGATGTCTCGTGGGGTCATCGAGATGGATCACCCTCCCGGCCTGCCCATCACGTCACCGTCACCGGTTTCGCCTACTGGCCGCCCGGATCTGGTTTGAGATCCATGCCGTCCCCGAACAGGCCCGCTAGGATCTGTGTCCCGACGGAAACGGGAGAGAGCATGGCACGCTGGGCGAAAGGTGGGCAGGCCATTCAATACTAATGTCCCCACCGGCCTTGCTCGTCCTGACCAATCAGCCCTCTGAGCTGGACACTGCCATAAATGTCTAGTGCCGCATCAGGCTACGTTTGCCTTGTCGACGATGCGGCGGAGTCGTTCGTCGTAGGCGTGGTTGTTGCGCCAGATGATATACCGGCGGATCATGCTGGCCTGCTCCTTGTGACTGGCGTGGTCGGTCCCGTCCAGCGCAAAGTAGCGCAACGCCGGGAACTGCGCCTCTATGCGGTTTAACCAGGAAGAATTCGTCGGCGTATAAGCGATCTCGACGTTGTTCGCCACCGCCCAGGCCCCGACCCGGCCGTCCCGCCTGGTGGTCAGGTGCGGGCTGAAGTTATCGCAGACGATCGCGATCCGGGTAGACAGCGGGTACAGGGAGCGCAGGTAGCGGCAGAACTCCAGGAACCGGGCCCGGGTCTTACGCGGCTTGATATGCCCGAACAGCTTGTCCTCGCCCAGCTCATAGGCAGCGAACAGGTGCCGGACCCCCGCGGTGCGGTTATAAGTCGCGCGCATCCGCGGCCGCGGCGCCCGGCCGGGCTCTTTGCCCTTGCCGCTGACCGCGGCCCACTGCCGCCCGGGCCTGGGCTGCAGGTTCAGCGGCCCGAACTCATCCACGCAGAAGATCACCTCCGGGTCGCCGCCGGCCGGGACTGCCTCGCGGTCGGCGATCGCGTACAGCTGCTCGACCCGCGCCTTCTTCGCCGCGTAATCCGGGTCCTTCGACGCCTTCCAGGTCTTCAGGCGCTGAAAGGTGACGCCCTCGGCGCGGAGCAGGACCCGCAGGCCCTCGTGGCTGATGTCATCGACCACCCCCTCGGCCACCAGGAAATCCGCCAGCTTAGCCAGGCTCCAGGTGGAGAACGGCAGGTCATGCTCGGCGGGCTTGGACTTGGCGATCTTCTTGATCTCCCGCCGCTGGCCCAGCGTGAACTTCGGCGGATGACCGCCGCTGTACTTCGGGTACAGCGAGGTGAACCCGTCGGCGTTGAAGTTCCGGATCACATCGCGGACCCGGTCCTCGCTGGTGAACGCCACCTTCGCGATCGCGGCCGCGTCCATGCCCTGCGCCGACAGCAGCACCATCTGGGCCCGCCGCCAGGTCACCACCGACCCGCTGCCCCGGCGGATGATCCGCACCAGCTGCCGGCCCTCGTCATCATCGATTTCACGCACCCGAAGCCGTTCACTCACCAGCCCAGTCTCGGCGATCAGCACCCGCAGGGAAACCCCACCCGGGCAAACCTAATCTGCTACGGCACTAGAGACTGGAACGTCCTCCTGGTAGGCGAAGGCCTCCGACGTGCGCTTAGCCTCCGGCATTCAGCGTTAGCCCTGAAT
>JBEKFH010000460.1:0-3506 GCA_050013415.1 Streptosporangiaceae bacterium
CAGAGACCACTGACATTCGGGGCGGCACTTGGCCGGCCTGGGTGCGCGTCTCGGCGGTAAGCCGGGCGCCTGGTATCAGCGCGACCTGGCGGCCGGGGATCGCTACGACGGGTACACGGTGGGGGTGGTGGTGTGGGTGCGGCCGGCGGGTGTTCGCCAGATCAGGACGCCGACGCACGTCAGTTACTGCCCGGCCTTTCAGGGCGGGTGAGGTTTCAGGGTCATTCGTGGTGGTCACGCTGCCGTTCCATCCGCTGGCGGGGCAGCGGTTGCGGGTCCTTGGCCAGCGGCGCGGTCCGCGCGGGCTGGAGGTGGACTGCGATGGTGGCGCTGCGGGCCGTGTGCGGGTGCCTGTCACTTGGACTGACCGGGTGCCGCCGGAAGCCGCGGGCCGGGTCAGTGCCGGGGTGCTGGCGGACCTGGCTGCGGAGATAGCGGCTATCGCGGCACGACACGCGGGCTGAGTTCGTTGACTCCTGGCCGCCGTTTCCGGCATTGTCTTGTGCTGTGAGTTCACACAAGAACGAGGATCTGCCCGGGGCCGGGACAGCCGAGCTCCGGGCCCGGCGCGCCGCGCTGGTCGCGCGGCTGCCCCGGGCGGGCGGGTTCCTGCCCGGCACGCTGGTCGAGCAGCGCCGCAGATGCGGGAAGGAGGGGTGCCGGTGCACCCAGGGCGAACTGCACGGGCCATACACATATCTGCAGGTAGCCGGCCGGCTGGTCTACGTGCCGGCCGGGCTGGCGCAGACGGTGGCGCGGCATGTGGAAGTATCGGCGGTGCTGCGGGACCTGCTGGAGCAGATCTCCGCGATCAACCTCGAGCTGCTGGCCCGCCGGGAACTGGACTAACCGGTGACAGGGTCCGGCGCAGTGTTCGCGGCAGGGGTTCTGGCCGCGGGCGATGTGCCGGCCGAGATGACCGCGGCGCTGGCGAACATGCTGGAGGCCGCGGTGGCTGCCGGGCTGGCCGCCGCGCTCGCCGCGGAGGCACCGCCGGGCGGGCAGCCGGAGGCCGGCGATGATGCGGGGCGAGCAGAAGATCGGGCGCTCGCACCTGGACCGGACGGCGGTGATCTACCTGCGGCAGTCCACGATGATGCAGGTCCGCGAGCACGGCGAGTCCACCGCCCGGCAGTACGGGCTGGCCGGCGAGGCCGCCCGGCTGGGCTGGCCCGCCACCCGGATCGTGGTCATCGACTGCGACCTGGGCCTGTCCGGCCGGACAGCCACCCACCGTGAGGGGTTCCGGGACCTGCTGGGACGGGTCTGCGCCGGCGAGGCCGGCGCGATCTTCGGGCTGGAGATCTCCCGGCTGGCCCGCTCCAGCGCCGACCTGTCCCGGCTACTGGAAGTCGCCCGGCTGACCGATACCCTCGTCGTCGACGCGGACGGCGTCTATGACCTGGCCGACATCAACGACCGGCTGCTGCTGGGCCTCAAAGGCCAGATGAGCGAGGCCGAGCTGCATTTCCTGCACAGCCGGCTCGACGGTGCCCGGCTCGCCGCAGCCGCGCGCGGGGACCTGCGGCTGCCGCTGCCCGTCGGCTACGCCTACGACGACGGGCAGGTCGTCAAGGACCCCGACGAAGAGGTCGCGGCCGCGATCACCGACATGTTCGCGGCATTCACCGCGACCGGGTCGGCCTACGGGGTCGTCACCGCGTTCGCCGGCCGCCGGTTCCCCGCCGGGCGCGCAGGCGAACGCGCCTGGGGGCGGCTGAGCTACTCCCGGGTCGTCGGCCTGCTGCACAACCCGGTCTATGCCGGAGCCTACGCATTCGGCCGCCACCGCACCCGTCAGCAGGTCGACGCCGGCGGCGGCGTCCACGCCCGCACCCGGGCCGTGCCCCGCGACCAGTGGCAGGTACTGATCCCCGATCATCACGAGGGATACATCAGCTGGCAGGACTACCTGGCGATCGAGGCGAAGATGGCCGCCAACCAGAGCAGCGCCGGCGCCCGCCCGCCCCGCGAGGGCAGCGCGCTATGCCAGGGCATCATCTACTGCGGATGCGGCCGGCACATGGGCGTCCGCTATCACGACGACGGCCGCGCCTACTACTCCTGCCGGGCACGATCAGACCAGCAGGCCACCCCCGGCTGCCAGCACGCCAGCGCCGCCACCATCGACGCCGCCGTCACCGGCGCGCTGTTCACCGCGATCGCCCCCGCCGAGCTCGCACTGGCCATCGCCGCGGCCGGCGAGGTCACCGGCCGCCGCGCCCGGGCTACCCGCGCCGCCGAACTCGCCGTCACCCGCGCCAGTTACGAGGCCGACCGCGCCGAACGGGCCTTCAGCGCCTGCGAACCGGAAAACCGGCTCGTCGCCCGCACCCTGGAAGCCCGCTGGGAAACCCGCCTCACCGAGCTCGCCGACGCCCAGGCCGCCCTGTCCGCCCAGCTCCAGGACCAGGCACCGCTCCCCGGGCCGCAAGAACTCCGCGACACCGCCGCCAGCCTCCCCGCCCTCTGGCACGCACCCACCACCAGCAGCAAAGACCGCAAACGGCTGCTGCGCACCCTGCTCGGCGACATCACCATCATGCCCGCCGCCGACCCCGCCCAGCTCCGGATCGGGCTGCGATGGAACTCCGGCACCACCGAGGAACTGCTCACCGCACGCCACTACCTGCAGCCCCGCACCAGCCCCGCAGCCCTGACCATGGCCCGCCAGCTCGGCCCCGCCATGGACAACAAAACCCTCGCCGCCGCCCTCAACGACGCCGGCCACCGCACCGCCACCGGCCGCCCCTTCGACATCGGCTCCGCCGGCAACCTGCGCACCTACCACCACATCAGCTACCCCCCGCCCGTCACCGATGGCGAACTCACCACCGCCCAGGCCGCCGCCCGGCTCGGCGTCTCCGTCCAGACCATCAAATACTGGATCGACCACGGCTACCTCACCGCACGACGCGGACCCGCCGGGCACTACGCCATCCCCTTCACCCCCGACATCGAAGCCGCCTGCCGCCAGCGCGCCGCCACCTCCTTCCACCAGCACAAAGACATCCAGACCGGACCCCGCCGCGACGGCGAGCACAGCATCACCGAAACCGCGGCCCTGCTCGGCGTCAACCCACCCCGCATCTACGCCTGGATCAAGCAAGGCACCCTGCAAGCCCGCCGCGGACCCGGCGCCCGCCTCTGGATCACCCTGACCCCCCAACCAGGGCCACCCGCCACCCCAGCCAGCCCCTGCAAACCATCCCACGCCTGAACCGGAGGGCACTATGAAGCAAGCTTCCCCAACTGCAGCTGGACGACACCCAAATTGACGAGAGTCTTGGCGACCTCAGGATGGTCGAGGCCGTAAGACGCCTGAAAGATAGTCAGGGCACGTTTGAGGCTGGCGCAGGCGTCCTTCGGCTTCCCCAGCCGTCGCTGAACGATGCCCAGATTGCCAAGCGCCATGGCGACTCTGGGATGCTCGAAGCCAAGAGTCCGCTCCATGTCGGCGAGGGTGCGCTCGTGCAGCCCGATCGCCTCGGCGGCCCGGCCCGCCT
>JBEKFH010000461.1:0-3480 GCA_050013415.1 Streptosporangiaceae bacterium
GCCGGATCACCGCCAGCGCCCACCCCTGGACCGCCGACCACGCCGTGGGCGGCACCGTCATCCTGCCCGGCACCGCGTTCGTCGACCTCGCCGCCCACGCCGGGCTCAACGCCGGCACCCCCCACCTGGCCGACCTCACCCTCGAAGCCCCCCTGGTCATCCGCCCCGGGCAGGCCCCGGCGCTGCAGGCCGTCCTGGACCCGGCCGAGCCCGACGGCACCCGCGGCATCGCCGTCTACTCCCGGCCCAGCCCGGACTCCCCCTGGACCCGCCACGCCACCGGCCAGCTGGCCGCGGAACCCGCGGCCCGGCCGTTCCCCGACCTGACCACCTGGCCCCCGGCTGGCACCACCCCCCTCGACACCACCAGCCTCTACGACCAGCTCACCGACGCCGGGCTCCAGTACGGGCCCGTCTTCCAGGGCGTCACCGCCGCCTGGAACCACCCCGACGGCAGCGTCTACGCCGACATCAACCTGCCCGAGGGCACCGATACCACCGGCCACCTGATCCACCCCGCCCTCCTCGACGCCGCCCTCCACCCCGCCGCCGGGTTGAGCCCGGTCAGCGGTAACGGTGACGGCAACCAGCCCCGGCTGCCGTTCGCCTGGGCCGGCATCACCATCCACGCCGCCGGCGCCACCACCCTGCGGGCCAAGCTCACCGCCACCGGTGACGGCACCATCACCCTGCACGCCTCCGACTCAGATGGGCAGCCCGTCACCACCGTCACCAGCCTCGCCCTGCGGGTGCTGCCGCCAGGAGCGCTGACCGCCCCCGCGGCTGGTTCCGGCGACGACAGCCTGTACCAGCTCTTGTGGGCGCAGACGGTTGTCCCGGCCCGGGCCGACGAGACCAGCCCGCTGCCCGTCTACCCCGGCCTGGCCGCCTTGGCCACGGCCACCGGCCCCGACGCGCCACCACCGGTCGTGGTCATTGCCCCCGGCCCAGGACCGGACCAGCCGATGCCGACCCGGGTGCACACGGCGGCGCAGTCCGCCCGCCAGCTCCTGCAAGACTGGCTCGCCGACGACCGGTTCACCACCAGCCGGCTGGTGGTGCTGACCCGGAATGCGGTCAGTACCGGGGCTGAGCGCCCCGGCCCGGCCGGCGCCACCGACCTGGCCGCCGCCGCCATCTGGGGGCTGGCCGCCAGCGCCCAGAGCGAGAACCCGGGCCGCATCACCCTCATCGACACCGACGCCGATCCCGCCACCGACCCGGGCACCGCCACCGCCCTCGCCGCCGTGATCAACGCCGATCACCCCCGGGCCGCGGTCCGCTCCGGCACCACCTACCTGCCCCGCCTGACCCGCGCCGCCGCCCAGCCCACCCTGGCCGCACCCACCGGGACCGCCTGGCAGCTGCAGGGCGCCGCCAGCGGGGCCCTCGATGCGCTGGCCATGGCTCCTTCCCCGGCCAGTACGGCACCGCCGGGTCCCGGTCAGGTCCAGATCGCCGTCCGCGCGGCCGGGTTGAACTTCCGTGACGTCCTTGTCGCCTTGGGTATGTTCCCTGATGGCGCACCACACGGGAACGTGCTGGGCAGTGAGTCGGCCGGGATCGTCACCGCGGTCGGCGAAGGAGTTACCGGGCTGGCCCCGGGTGACCGGGTCATGGCGCTGACGATGGTCGGCGGGATCGCGCCCTTGGCCCTGGCCGACGCCCGGCTGGTCGTCCCGGTCCCCCCCGGCTGGAGCGATGCTGAGGCCGCCAGCGCCCCGGTCGCGTTCATGACCGCCTACTACGGCCTAGTCGACCTCGGCCACCTCCAGGCCGGCCAGACCCTCCTGGTCCACGCCGCGACCGGCGGCGTTGGCATGGCCGCGCTCCAGCTGGCCCGCCACTGGGGCATCGAAGCCTATGGCACCGCGAGCCCACCCAAGCAGCACCTGCTGCGCGAACTCGGACTGCCCGCCGACCACATCGCCTCCACCCGCGACGGCGGGTTCGAGGCTGCCTTCCGCACCGCTACCGCCGGGCGTGGGGTGGACGCCGTCCTCAACGCCCTGGCCGGGGAACTCACCACCGCCTCCCTTCGGCTGCTCGCCCCCGGCGGCACCTTCCTGGAAATGGGCAAAACCGACAAGCGGGACCCCGCCGAAGTCGAAGCCGCCTACCCGGGAACCAGTTACCACGCCTTTGACCTGGGCGACCCGGGGCCGGACCGCCTCGGCGAGATCCTCACCGACCTGGCCGCCCAGTTCACCGCGGGCACGCTGCAGCCCTTGCTGACCGCTGCCTTTGACGTCCGGCTGGCCCCGGACGCGTTCCGCGTCATGAGCCAGGCCCGCCACACCGGCAAAATCGCTCTCACCATCCCACCGGCCGTGCGGTACCCGGTGCCCGCTACGGATCCCGCCCTGACCGGGACCGTGCTGGTCACTGGGGGCACCGGCACCCTCGGCACCCTCACCGCCAAGCACATCGCCAGCCAGGGCGTCACGGCCCTGCTGCTGGCCAGCCGCCGCGGCCCCGCCGCCCCCGGTGCGGCCAGCCTCGCCGCTAGCCTGGCCCGGGCTGGGGCCGCCGTCACTGTCACCGCTTGCGACACCGCCGACCCCATCGCCGTGGACGGCTTGCTCTCCGCCATTCCCGGCGACATCCCGCTCACCGCCGTATACCACACCGCCGGGACCCTCGCCGACGCTACTATCCCCGCCCTCACCCCGGCTCACGTCGATGAGGTGCTGCGACCGAAGGCCGACGCGGCCTGGAACCTCCACCGGGCCACGGCGGGGATGCCCAGCGTCCAGCGGTTCGTCTTGTTCTCCTCCGTCGCCGGGCTGCTCGGCGCCCCCGGTCAGGGCAACTACGCCGCCGCCAACACCGTCCTGGACGCCCTCGCCGCCCACCGCCACGCCCACGGCCTGCCCGCCACCAGCCTCGCCTGGGGCTACTGGGCCCAGGCCAGCGGCATGACCGGTCACCTAACAGCCGCGGACCAGGCGCGCATTGGCCGCGGCATGGCTCCGCTTGAGGCTGAGCATGCCCTCGTCCTGATGGATACGGCGGTGGTCAGCCCTCGCCCGCAACTGGTCCCGTGCACGTTCAACCTCTCGGCCCTGCGTGAGGCCGCCGCCGCTGGAACCTTGCACCCCATCTTGGCCACGCTCGTCCCGGCCGCACCCCGCCGTGCCGCTGCGGCCGAGACGGTCACGGTGGCCAGTCAACTTGCCACGCTGGCCCCGGGTGAGCGCCGCCGCCGCCTGCTCGACCTGATCCGCACCCAGGCCACCGCCGTCCTCGCCCGCCCCGACACCGACGGCATCGACCCGGCAACCTCCTTCAAAGACCTCGGCTTCGACTCCCTCACCGCCGTCGAATTCCGCAACCGGCTCTCCGCCGCCGCCGGACTCCGGCTCCCCGCCACCTTGACCTTCGACTACCCCAGCCCCCAGGCGCTGGCCGCCTACCTCGACACCCAGGTCACCGGGACGGCCCCCGCCCGGGCCGCCGTCACCAGCCGGGCCGTGGCCG
>JBEKFH010000462.1:0-3462 GCA_050013415.1 Streptosporangiaceae bacterium
CCTTCGCCATAGCGCAGCGGATCCTCGCCGAAGTGGCTGGCAGCTCGGACAGCGGCCTCACCAGCCCGGCTGCCCCGCCGGGCGGCGGCGCCGACAGCGGCCTCACCAGCCCGGACGGCCCCCCGAGTGGCGGCCCGGACAGCGGCCTCACCAGCCCGGACAATCCGTAGTCCGAACAGGTGTGCACTTCGCGGCCAAATGTAGATATCGTTTCGGTAAAGGCGGCGAGAGGGCGGAGAGACGTGGCAGAGATCGTGTCGCTGGCCGAGGCCGTCGAGAGTGCCATCCACGACGGCGACACTGTCGCGATGGAGGGTTTCACGCACCTTATCCCGCACGCCGCCGGCCACGAGGTCATTCGCCAGCGGCGGCGTGATCTCACCCTGGTCAGGATGACGCCCGACGTGATCTACGACCAGATGATCGGGGCCGGCTGCGCGCGCAAGCTGGTCTTCTCCTGGGGCGGCAATCCGGGCGTCGGCTCGCTGCACCGGTTCAGGGACGCGGTGCAGCACTCCTGGCCCTGCCCGCTCGAGCTGGAGGAGCACAGCCACGCTGGCATGGCCAACAGGTACGTGGCCGGCGCCTCTGGCCTGCCGTTCGCCGTGCTGCGCGGGTACAGCGGCACCAGCCTGGTCCTGCACACGCCGAACATCGCCGAGATTGCCTGCCCGTTCACCGGCGAGACGCTCACCGCGGTGGCCGCGCTCAGGCCGGACGTGACGGTCATCCACGCGCAGCGAGCCGACCGCGCGGGGAACGTCCAGTTCTGGGGCATCACCGGCGTGCAGAAGGAGGCCGTGCTCGCGGCCAGGCGCTCGGTCGTCACGGTCGAGGAGATCGTCGACGTGCTCGACCCGCGGCCGGGCGCCGTCGTGCTGCCGTCCTGGACGGTCGGCTACGTGGCGCTGGTGCCCGGCGGCGCGCATCCGTCCTACGCGCTCGGCTACTCATCCCGCGACAACGACTTCTACGTCGCGTGGGACCCGATCAGCCGGGACCGGGGGAGGTTCAGCCAGTGGCTGGACGAGCATGTCTTCCGGGCCGACGAAGGCCAGCCCGATCCTGCGCTGAGCGGGGGAGGAGGCGCGCGGTGACCGCCGGTTACACCGCTGACGAGATGATGGCCGTCACCGCCGCGCGGGCGCTCAGTGACGGGATGACCTGCTTCGTCGGCATCGGCCTGCCGAGCGAGGCGGCCAACCTCGCGAAGGCGACCCATGCGCCCGGCCTCGTCCTGATCTACGAGTCAGGCACGATCGGCGCCAAGCCAGGCGCGCTGCCGCTGTCGATCGGCGACGGCATCCTCGCCGAGACCGCGGACACCGTGGTCAGCGTGCCCGAGATCTTCAACTACTGGCTGCAGCCCGGCCGGATCGACGTGGGATTCCTCGGCGCCGCCCAGATCGACAAGTTCGCCAACATCAACACCACCGTCATCGGCCAGGACTACGCCGACCCGAAGGTCCGGCTGCCGGGGGCCGGCGGCGCGCCGGAGATCGCCGCGTCTTGCCGGCAGGTGGTCGTGGTGGTGCGCCAGAGCCTGCGGGCGTTCGTCGAGCGGGTCGATTTCGTGACCTCGGTCGGGTTCGGCGACGGTCCCGGCTGCCGCGAGCGGCTCGGGCTGACCGGCGCCGGCCCGAGGAAGATCATCACCGATCTCGGCGTTCTCGAGCCCGACCCTTTGACCTTCGAGCTGACGCTGACAGGAGTCTGCCCCGGAGTATCCGTTTCTGACGTGCAAGCAGTAACGGGCTGGGACCTTTCCGTTTCCGCGAGCCTGCGCGAGCTTCCGCCGCCTGCCGCGGCCGAGCTCGCCGCCTTGCGCGCGCTGCGCGCGGCCACCCCTGTCACCGAGGGAGCGATGTGATGACTACCGACATCCCGGCGCCCCCCGGCGAGCTGATCCTGCCGCCCTACCGGCGGGCGGCCGGCGTGCATCCGCCGCTTGACTCGCCCGGGTACCGGTCCTCGCTGCTGCGCGCGCCCAAGCGGCCGCCCGTGCTGCTGCGCCAGGGGCTGACCGAGGTGACCGGCCCGCTGCTCGGCGCGGAGCGGGTGACGGCCGCGGACGCCGACCTGACCGCGCGCGGCGGCGGGGAGGCGATCGGCGAGCGGATCATCCTGACCGGCCGGGTGCTGGACTCCGGCGGGCGGCCGGTGCCGGACACGCTGATCGAGATCTGGCAGGCCAACGCAGCCGGGCGGTACTCCCGCGGGCTCGACGACCATGACGCGCCGCTCGACCCGAACTTCGACGGGGCCGGCCGGTGCATGACCGATTCCGAGGGCCGGTACCGGTTCATCACGATCAAGCCCGGCGCCTACCCGTGGCGGAACCACCGCAACGCCTGGCGGCCGGCCCATGTGCACTTCTCCCTGTTCGGCCGGGCCTTCACCCAGCGGCTCGTCACCCAGATGTACTTCCCGGGGGATCCGCTGTTCGCGCAGGACCCGATCTACAACTCGGTGCTCGACCCGCGGGCCCGCGAGCGCATGATCGCGCGCTTCGACCTGGGAATAACGCAGCCCGAGTGGGCACTCGGCTACCAGTGGGACATCGTGCTGCGGGGCCGGGAGGCAACCGTGTTCGAGCCAGGAGAGGAGCGCAGGTGAGCCTGCCGCTGACGCCGTCGCAGACGGTGGGCCCGTTCCTCGCCATCGGGCTGCCCTGGCCGGACGGCCCGTTCGTGGTGCCGGAAGGGACGCCGGGCGCCATCACCATCAGCGGCCGGGTGCTGGACGGGGCGGGCGAGCCGGTCCCGGACGCGCTGGTCGAGACGTGGCAGGCGGCGCCGGACGGGAGTTTCGCCCATCCGGACGACCCCCGCGGGCCGGGGCCGGCGTGGCGGCCGGGAGCCACGGCGGGCACCGGGCCAGGGGCGGGGGCTGCGGGGGATCTTGGAGCCTCGGTGGGCGGCGGGCTGGAGGCCGGGGGATTCCGGGGTTTCGGCCGGTGCCCGACTGGCCGGGACGGCCGGTACCGGATCGTCACGCAGCGGCCCGGGCCGCTGCCCTGGCCCGGCGGCGGCGCCGAGGCGCCGCACCTGGACGTGTCCGTGTTCGCCCGCGGGCTGCTGGACCGGGTGGTGACCCGGATTTACTTCCCCGACGAGCACGCGGCGAACGCCGCCGATCCGGTACTCGCCGCCATAACGCCCGATGACCGCCGGGCGACTCTGCTCGCCGTCGCCGAGCCTGGCGCCGGGCCGGCCGCGTTCCGCTTCGATATCCGGCTGCAGGGCGGGCGGGAGACCGTGTTCTTCGATGTCTGAGTCGCCGCCCGGTTCTCCGGTGCCTGCCGCGGCGCGGCTCTGCAATGTCTGGCGCGTGGCGCGGTTCCGCGATGCCTGAGTCGCTTCCCGGCGGCCAGCTGCGGCTGGCGGCGTCGCTGACCGGGCCGCGCGGCGCCCCGGTGCTCGTGCTCGGCAACTCGATCGGGACCACCCGGGCGGTGTGGGA
>JBEKFH010000463.1:0-3437 GCA_050013415.1 Streptosporangiaceae bacterium
GACGGCACCGGGCCGGCCTGCGACGTCGCCGTGGACCCGATCGACGGCACCCGGCTCGCGGCGAACGGCATGCCGAACGCGATCTCGGTGCTGGCCGTCAGCGCCCGCGGCTCGATGTACGACCCGTCGGCCGTGTTCTACATGTCAAAGCTGGTCACCGGCCCGGCCGCGGCCGGCGTGGTCGACGTGCAGGCACCGCCGGCGCACAACATCGCCGCGGTCGCGCGGGCCAAGGGCTGCTCGCCGCATGACGTGACCGTCGTCATCCTGGACCGTCCCCGGCATTCGGGCCTGATCGCGGACGTCCGCGCCGCTGGGGCGAGGATCAAGCTCATCACCGACGGGGACGTGGCCGGAGCGATCATGGCCGCTACCGAGGGCACGGGAATCGACCTGCTGCTCGGCGTCGGCGGCACGCCGGAAGGGATCATCGCCGCCTGTGCGCTGAAGTGCCTGGGCGGCACCATCCAGGGCATGCTCGCGCCCCGCGACGACGCCGAGCGGGGCCGGGCTATCGACGCCGGCCACGACCTCGGCCGGGTCCTCACCACCGACGAGCTCGTCGCCTCGGACGACGCATTCTTCGCGGCCACCGGCATCACCGACGGCGAGCTCATGGCCGGCGTGCGGTACCGGGCAGGCCGGGCCAGCACGCACTCGCTGGTGATGCGGGCGCGCTCGGGCACAATCCGCACCATCCTCAGCGACCATCACCTGTGGAAGCTCAATGCCTACAGCGCGGTCAACTTCGACGGCGACGACTGACTTACCTCGTCAGCCACCTCAGGCCACCCCGGCGAACCCGTTGAAACAACTTCTCAACGGGTTCTAACCCGCTCACATGTATCTTGAGCGGGTTGCCGGGCCTGGCGGCTCCGGGCCGCCCGGGCTGCCGGGTGACGTCCGGCTCACTGGCGCGGCGCGTCCCGGCGCAGGCCGCCGAACCAGCGACCACGGCGGGGCCGCACGGTGATCACCCTGCCGCCGAGCGTGAAGGCCCGGACCTCGATGACGGGGACGCCTGGCCCTGGCTGGGTGCCGCCGCCAGTGCGCCGGCCGGCGGGGCGCGGCTTGCGTGTCAGCACGACCGCGACGCCGTCCGGAACGATCAGCTCCAGCCTGCCGCCGATCACCGTCGCGTAGATGGTGACGCGCTGGCTCTGCAGCAGAGCCTGGCGCAGGTCGAGGATCACCTCGCCGAAGACGGCTGTCACCGCGAGGTGCTCCGGCACCACCCAGCGGCCGGCCCGCCGCTCGGTGCCGAAGATGCCGGCCACTGGCCGCCGGGAATCGAGCCGGATCGGCTGGGCCGATGCCGCCGCCAGATCGGTCGTCAGCCCGGCGAGATCTCCGAGCGTCCGGGCGGAGTAAGCACGCTCGGTTCGTTCTGCGTGCTCTCCGAGCGTTAGCCGGCCATCAGCCGCAGCGTCCGTCAGCAGGGCCACCACCCGCTCACGGTCAGCATCGGAGGCTCGCAGGTCGCGCGGGGGCGGACGGGATGGCACATGCCGAAGATACCGGACGCTGCGGCGCGTGCCGGGTTCCCGGCGAAGCGCCGTCAGGTCCAGGTCCGGCCGTAGTCGCCGGTGCCTATCTCAGTAACCTCGCCGGCGCTGCTCGTGAAGTACAGGTGGCCGCGCCCGTCGCCCCAGGCGACCATGGCGGGCGCGCCGGTGGCCGGCCCCGGGCTGATGGTCTTCCACGAGCCCCATTCACCGTCCCAGCGGATGGCCTGGACGACGCCGTCCTTACCGAGGCCAGCCACCACCGTGAAGCCGTTGTCCCAGCGAACGGAGCACAGCGGGGAGGTGATCGACCCGCCGAGGTTCTTCATGTCCGGCTCCTTCGGTTTCCCCAGCGACGCCGACATTGCGGCCCGGCTGGGATATTTCGCCAGGTCACGATCGATCGGCCCGCTGATGTCGTACTGATGCAGGGTCCACGTCTTCCACGGGGCAGGGACGTGCGGGTGTCCGGCCGGGGCCGACGGATCGGCGATCCAGAGCGGGTAACCGCCGAGGTGGTTGCAATTCCCGGCCTCGGCGAACGACAGGAAGGTATAGACGATCGGCCGCCGCCCGGTCTTCTTGTGCAGGTCGGATGTCACCTCGGCGCACCAGGCGTCGACCTCCGAGGCGCCGAGGCCGTCGGTGTCCTCGATGTCAAGCGCGATGGCGTCGGCATGATCAAGCCCGAGCTTGCCGATCTCGTCCAGGAAGAACGACACGCTGTCCGCTGCGCTGACCGAGGGATGCCCGAACAGGTAGCCGATCCGGACCCGCTGGCGCCTTTTCAGGTATGACCAGTCATCGGCGGCGTCCGGGTTCACGTACCGCACACCGCCAGGCTGGAGTTCGGTGATCTTGACACCCGCCCAGCCAATGTCTCCCGCCACGTCGCGCCATTCCCTGGGCCGGCCCTGGTAGCTGGAGACATCGACGCCGCGCAGCGTGTCCTTCGCCGCGCGATTGGTCACGGATCGCAGCCAGTTCATGACACCGTGGCCAGTCAGCATGTGCGTGACTTTATCGTGTTATTGGCTCCGAGCCCATGCTGGACGAGTTCCGCTGGCCAGGAACTCGCCGCATCGGCAGGCGCCGCCGGTCGTTCGCGCGATAGTGGTTAAGATTTGGCCGCTGATGACCGGACAAATCAGAACCACTATTCGACTGCCCACGCCGCGCCGGGGCCGGCCGGGGTAGCTGGTTACCGGTCGCTGACGACGCTCCTGCCGCCGGCGAGAGCGGCCCGCAGGACGGTCTCGGCCGCGTCGGCGGCCACCCGCGCAGTGATCACGTGCGTGTGCGCCCGGTCGAGATCACCCAGCCCGATGCAGTCGTAGGCGACCTTCGCGTCGTGCGCCGTCTGCAGCAGCTGGCGGGCGGCCTCGGCCACATCGACGGCGTAGTCGCCTGCGTCTGAGCTGCTCATGCTGTCTCCATCCTCGTCAGCGGCCCGAAGCGGCGCCGAGCCACCCGGGACTTACCGCGACTTACCCGGGCTGGCTGCGATTACGCCGGCTGACCGCGACCGGCTTACCGCGAGCGGCTGGCCAGCGGCGCCCGGCTTGCCCCGCGGGCGATCTACGATGGCAGCGTCCGAGGACCCCGCACGAGGATGTGCCGACAATGCCCGAGTTCCGTTACGCCGACCTGCTCCCGGTCGGTCCGGACAGCACCGAGTACCGGCTGGTCTCTGCCGACGGGATCAGCAGCAGATCTGCGTTCGGGCGCGAATTTCTGCAGATCGAGCCGGAGGTGCTCACGCTGCTGACGGCAGCGGCCATGCGCGACATCGCGCACCTGCTGCGGCCGGGTCACCTGGCGCAGCTACGCGCCATCCTGGACGACCCCGAGGCCAGCCCCAACGACCGGTTCGTGGCACGCGACCTGCTGATGAACGCGTGCGTCGCGGCCGGCGGGGTGCTGCCGATGTGC
>JBEKFH010000464.1:0-3429 GCA_050013415.1 Streptosporangiaceae bacterium
GAGGATCCCGCCACCCCGCCATGGCACGGCGCGGTCATCGCAGCCGGCATAGCCGGCTCCCGGCTGACCGTGATCAGGGGTGCGTCGCACCTGGCCAACGTGTCGCAGCCGGGCGAGGTAACCTCCGCGCTGCTCGGGCACCTGCTCGCAACCTGAATCCGGGTGTTCCTGGCCGCCATGGGCGCGGCCATCCCGGGGGGCCGATCGGTCCTGCGCGTTCCTGGCCGGCCATGGGCGCGGCCATCTCGGGGGGCCGGCCCGTTCTGGGCGTTCCTGGCCGGCCGTGACCGCTTCGGTGCCGAGCAGGAGGTATCGGCGCGGCCGCCACGGGGCACGGACCCTAGGTGACCCGCGTTCCGGTGACTGAGCGGTACCGGCGCCGGCGGCAGGTGCTGGCGGCGGCCGTGACGGTCGCCGTGGTCGCTGTCATCGCGGTGATCATCAGCGCCGCGAGCGGCGGATCGCGGGCTCCCGCCGCGCCTCGGGGCACCCATGCCGCCGGTCCGCCAGCCGCGATCCCGGTGGTCTACGCCCGGGTCGCAGGCTGGCACGACGGCCAGGTCAGGCCAGCCGCCATCTACGTCGGCGAGGGCGGTGCGCCGTATGTCAGCGCGCTGGACTGGTCGGGCTGGTCTGCCGCCAGCGCCCGGGCGAGCGGCTACCTGCATATGCAGGAACGCGGCTGCACCCTGCCCAACTACCAGTGCCCGCAGGAGAAGATCCGCGTCACCGTCTGGCTAAGCGCGGTCAGGACTCATGACAGCGCGGCGTACTTCTCGCGGATGCGCTGGACATACCTCAGTGACCAGCGCCCGCAGGCGACGAACTGGCAGATCGACAGGGGCTTCTGGCGCGGCTGATTCGCTCGGACCAGCGCCCGCCGGGCGCGCAGGGCAACGCCGGGCGGGCGGATCAACGGCCGCGCGCGGCGGGGTCACTTGAGCAGGGCGCGGGCGGCTTCCTCGATGGACTCCTCGGAGAGCAGCACGGTCGCTGCGGCGTCGCCGAGCGGGATGAAGCTGTCCTCACTGGTCACCCGCGCCAGCAGGCCGGCGTAGCCGCCGTCGACCAGCGCGGTGACGACACCCTCGGACACCCCGCCGCTGCGCCGTGTCTCGTCGGCGACGAGTACCCGGCCGGTCACCGAGGCCTCCCGCAGCAGGTCCTGCACGGGCAGCGGGGCGAGCCAGCGCAGATCCACCACGCGGCATCCGATGCCCTCGCGGCCCAGCCGGGACGCCACCCGCAGGCTCATCCGCAGCCCGTTGCCGAACGTCACGATCGTGAGGTCGTCGCCGAATCCGTAGACCCGGGCCCGGCCGGGCGGAACATGCGCGTCCGCCCAGCGCCACGGGGGGTCATAGGGTGCCAGCCACCCGTCGTCGCCGGGAGCAAGCAGGTCCCGCTCGTGATACAGCGCGATCGGCTCAAGGAACACGCACACGCTGCCGTCGGCGCTGGCCGATGCCAGGCAACTGCGCAGCATCGCGGCGGCATCGTCGGGCCTGGCCGGCACGGCGATGATCAGGCCGGGGATGTCACGCAGCGCGGCGACCGCGTTGTCGTTGTGAAAGTGCCCGCCGAAACCCCGCTGGTAGGCGAGCCCCGCGATGCGCACCACCATCGGATTCCGGTACTGCCCGGTGGAGAAGAAGGGCAGCGTGGCGGCCTCGCCGCGGATCTGGTCGGCCGCGTTGTGCAGGTAGGCGAGGTACTGGATCTCCGGTACCGGCAGCAGGCCGGCCAGCCCCCCGCCGAGCGCGACCCCCAGGATGGACTGCTCGTCCAGCACCGTATCGAACACCCGGCCCGCGCCGAACCGTCCCAGCAGGCCCCTGGTTACCCCGTAAACGCCGCCCTTGCGGGCCACGTCCTCGCCGAAGACCAGCGCCTCCGGCCGGGCCGCAAGGGCGTCGGCTAGCGACCGGTTGATCGCCTGGGCCAGGGTGAGCGGCCCCTCGTCCTCGGGCCGCCGGCCCCTGAACGCGTCGCCGCGCGCGGCCGGCCCCGCAGCGCGGGCGGCATCTGCCGCGACGGCGTCCGGCCTGCGCGCCGCCAGCGGCGCCATGACCTGCGCGGCCGAGACCAGCCGGGGCGCGCCGGCCACCTCGGCGGCCAGCGCGAGCACCCGGCTGCGGGATGTCTCGTATCTCTCCAGCACCTCCGCGGTGGTCAGCACGCCTCCCTCGACCAGCAGCCGCGCGGTCCCGAGCAGCGGATCCCGGTCCAGGTCGGCGGTTATCTCGGCGGTCCCGCGATAGCCGGACTCGACGTCGGAGCCCGCGTGCCCGCCGAACCGCACCATCTCCAGGTGCAGGAACGCCGCCGCCCGCCGCTCCCGCACCCAGGCCGCCGCGCTGGCCGCGGTGTCGTAGACCGCGGCCAGGTCGGCGCCGTCCGCATGGAAGTACCGGACGCACGGCCGGCCGGACTGGGACGCGGCGATCCAGCCGCGCGGGGTCCGGACGCTGATGCCCAGGCCGTTGTCCTCGCAGACCAGCAGCAACGGCAGCGGGAGTCCCTGGTAGCCGCAGTAGGCGGCGGTGTTGATCGCGCCCGCCGCGGTGGAGTGATTGGCGGAGGCGTCGCCGAAGCTGCAGACCACCACCGCGTCGCCGGGCCACGGCGCGATCACGCCGACCTTGGCTGCCCGCGCCAGCGAGAAGGCCAGGCCGACGGCGCGCGGCAGGTGCGAGGCGATGGTGGACGTCTGCGGGATCACGTTCAGCTCGCGATTCCCGAAGACCTTATGCCGCCCGCCGGAGATAGGGTCGGCGACGCCGGCCACGAGGCCGAGCAGCACGTCCCTGACGCCGTCCCGCGGCGGACTCGCCTGGCCGGCCCGGACCTGGTAGAACGCGCCTGAGCGGTAATGCAGCAAGGCGGGGTCGGTGAGCCGGAGCGCCGCTGCCACGCCAGCGCTGCCCTCGTGCCCGGACGACCCGATCGTGTAAAAGCCGGCGCCGCGTGCCTGCAGCCAGCGGGCCGCCAGGTCGAGATGACGGCTGGCCAGCTGGGCGTCGAACAGCTCCAGGCAGCGGGCCGCGGTCAGCGCTGAGTTCTCCCTGATCATGCCGGGCGCCGGAGCGGCTTCGCCGGGTGGCGTGGCTGCTCCGCCGGGCTGCCGGGCGGCTCGGCCCGCCAGCGGGGCGCTCCCGCCGGGAGCCAGCCCGATGACGGCCGCGCTGAAATGGGCCTCGACCTGATCGGGCGGCACGGGTTTCATGACAGCAAGGCTGCCATGTCCGGCGCCGACGTCCCGTTTCAGGGCCTTACGGCTCTCCCGCTGCCCCGGCGTCGCCCTGCCACGTCGGTACGGGCTGCAACTGGACCATGCAAGCAATACGTGCCACAATGCCTTTCCTGGGTTCATTGAGCACGCGCGCAGGTGCATTGCGAGTGTGCTCCAGGTGGACAGATCCCGGGGGG
>JBEKFH010000465.1:0-3424 GCA_050013415.1 Streptosporangiaceae bacterium
GCCAGGCCGTCCGCCAGGTACTCGCCATAGCCCATCCAGTAGGCGGAGATGTTGCCCGCGTTGCCCACCGGAAGGCAGTGCACGTCCGGCGCGTCGCCGAGCGCGTCGACGATCTCGAACGCGGCCGTCTTCTGGCCCTCCAGCCGCTCGCGGTTGACGGAGTTGACCAGGGCGACGGGGTAGTTGTCCACCAGCTCGCGCACCAGCCGCAGGCAGTCGTCGAAGTTGCCGTCCACCTGCAGCAGGGTCGCGCCGTGCACCAGGGCCTGGGCGAGCTTGCCGATGGCGATGTTGCCGTGCGGGACGAGCACGGCGCAGGCCAGGCCGGCCCGGGCGGCGTAGGCGGCGGCGCTCGCGCTGGTGTTGCCGGTGGAGGCGCAGATCACCGTGGTGGCGCCGCGCGCCGCGGCCATGCTCACCGCGACGGTCATCCCGCGGTCCTTGAACGAGCCCGTCGGGTTGGCGCCCTCCACCTTGAGGTAGACCTCGCAGCCGGTCATGGCGGACAGCGCCGGCGCGGGCAGCAGCGGCGTGCCGCCCTCGCCGAGCGTGACGACCGCCGCGCCGGCCAGCGATGGCAGCCGGTCACCGTACTCGCCGATCACTCCGCGCCACCGCCCGGCGGCGGCCGTGGCCAGCGCCCGCGGCGATCCGCCGGGCCGCGACTCCTGCTTGCCGTCGAGCGGGCCTGCTTCTCCCGGCCGCTGGACTGGCCCGGCGGGCGGGGCCCCTGGGCTGACGGGACTCACTCGCCCTCCTCGCCCTCGACCCGCAGCACGCTGTCGACGGCGCGGACCGACGGCATCGCGCCCAGCTCGGCGACGGTCGCGGCCAGCTCAGACTCGCGCGCGGTGTGCGTCACGATGACCAGGTTCGCGTCGTCGCCCCTGCCCTCCTGGCGCACCGCCTTGATCGACACGTTGTGCCGGGCGAACGCCTCGGCGACGGGGGCGAGCACGCCCGGCCGGTCGGCGACGTCGAGCGCGACGTAGTAGCGGGTCAGCGCGTCCCCCATCGGCAGCACGGGCAGCTCCGCGTAGGTCGACGTGTCGGGGCCGCGGATCCCGGCGAGGCGGTTGCGCGCGACCGCGACGAGATCGCCGAGCACGGCGCTCGCGGTCGGGCCGCCGCCGGCCCCCGCACCATAGAACATCAGCCGGCCCGCCGACTCTGCCTCGACGAAGACCGCGTTGTACGCCTCGCGGACCGCGGCGAGCGGGTGCATCCGCGGGATCATCGCCGGGTGCACCCGGGCGGAGATGCCGCCCTCGGACCGCTCGCAGATCGCGAGCAGCTTGACCACGCAGCCGAGCGCGCGGGCGCTCTCGATGTCGGCGGCCGTCACGGCCGTGATCCCTTCCCGGTAAACGTCCGCGGTGGTCACCCTGGTGTGGAACGCCAGACCGGCCAGGATCGCCGCCTTGGCCGCGGCGTCGAAGCCCTCGACGTCGGCGGTCGGGTCCGCCTCGGCGTAGCCGAGTTTCTGCGCCTGCGCGAGCGCGTCGGCGAAGCTAGTGCCCGCGGTATCCATCTCGTCGAGAATGTAATTGGTGGTCCCGTTAACGATCCCGAGCACCCGGCGCACCGCGTCGCCGGCCAGCGACTCGCGCAGCGGGCGGAGCAGCGGGATCGCCCCGGCGACCGCGCCCTCGTAGTAGAGATCCGTGCCATGCTCACGCGCCACCCGGTGCATCGCCGCGCTGTCCCGCCCCAGCAGCTCCTTGTTGGCCGTGACCACCGGCTTGCCGGCCCGCATCGCGGCGAGCAGCAGCGACCTGGCCGGCTCGATGCCGCCCATCAGCTCGATCACGATGTCGACGTCCGGGCGGTTAACCAGCCCCATCGCGTCGGTCGTCAGCAGCGGGCTGCCGGTCGCTGCGCCGCGCGGCCGGCCCGGGTCGCGGACCGCGATGCCCGCCACCTCCAGCGGCGCGCCCGCTCGCGCCCGCAGGTCAGTTGCCTGCTCGACGAGCAGCCGGAAGACCTGCGAGCCAACCACCCCGCAGCCAAGCAGCGCGACCCGCAGCGGCGCGCGGTCATCAGTCCTGGCCACTACAGGTTGCTCCCCTCGCCCGGCGCGCGCCGCTAACCCCAGTCCCGGCGCTCCCCCTCCGGCGGCAGCGCCAGAATGGGCAGGTAACCGCCGATGGCGGGCCCGGGCAGTTCCCGGGGCCCCGATCGGGCCTAGCTTACTGACAGGCCGCGGGTAACTGCGTAACTCATCGGGAGGAGTACACATGACAACGGCTGACCTGCTTGCCGACGCCTTCGGCCGGATCCGCGAGGTTGTCCGCGAGGTGACCGGCGGGCTGTCGCCCGGCCAGCTGGCGTGGCGTCCTGACGGCCGGGGGAACTCGATCGCCTGGCTTATCTGGCACCTGGCCCGGATCACGGACGATCATGTGGCCGGCGCCGCGGGCGCGGAGCAGGCGTGGACTGCCGCTGGGTGGGCGGAGCGGTTCGGCCTGCCACTGCCGCTGGACGCCACCGGGTACGGGCACAGCCCCGAGGAGGTCGCCGCGGTCCAGGTGAAGTCCGGCGAGCTGCTGACCGGCTACTACGACGCGGTGTTCGAGGACACCGTCCGGTACGTCAGCCAGCTCACCGACGCCGACCTGGACCGCGTCGTGGACGAGCGCTGGGAGCCGCCAGTGACGCTCGGCGTCCGGCTGGTGAGCGTGATCGCCGACAGTCTCCAGCACGCCGGGCAGGCGGCCTACGTCCGCGGGCTCGCTGAGGACGGCTGACCGGCGGGCTCGCTGGCGGCGGCTGACCGGCGCCAGCCGTCAGGGGCCGACTCCCGGCACCGGCCGGCCGTTCTCCAGGTACCGGGGCGCCCCGGAGCGCCGTGCCGCCGCCACCCGGCGCCTGACTGGCTTCCTGAGCAGCTTCAGCGCCGCGGGCAGCCGGACCAGGCGGTGCTCGGAGACCTCCTCGGACTGCAGCACCACGGCCGCCAGGCTCGCGTCATCAAGCCACCCGCAGTCGAAGAGGAACCTGATACCGCCGGCGTTTCCCGGCCTGCCGGGGCGCTCTGGCCGGGGCGGCCGGAAGTCGACGCAGGCCAGCCGCCCGTACCGCACGTCGAGCCCGCATTCCTCGCGGACCTCGCGCCGGCAGGCCCCCCACGGGGTCTCCCCGTCGGCCTCCATGACACCGCCCGGGATGGTCCATCCCGATTTGTAGGTGGGCTTCAGGATCAGCAGCCGCCCGGCGCGGTCGAAAATCATCGCCCCGGCCGAGGCGGGGATGGCCGGGGTGATGAACGGCGGGCCGGCGTTCTGCTGGTCGCTGACGTGATTCACGGAAGCAACAGTACGGCGCGGCAGGCCCGATCCTGGGCGCCGCCGGGCGGCCACTGCGCGGCAGGCCCGATCCTGGGCGCCGCCGGGCGGCCACTGCGCGGCAGGCCCGATCCTGGGCG
>JBEKFH010000466.1:0-3419 GCA_050013415.1 Streptosporangiaceae bacterium
GGTTTGCACGACAAACCTCGTTCCGTCGGGCAATCGCGTATGCAGATAAGCTCGCGATCCCAAATGTTCCAGGACTTCAACCTCGCCACGCAACTCGCCGTCCGCGCTCAGGTCGCTGCTCTGCCGCCGCGGATTCGCGGCCTCGCTGCTGCCCGCGAGGCTCAAGGGCATGCCATCGCGGCGGACTACGACTCGGCGATGCGAGCACTCGACCGCGCGAGCACTCTGCTCAGCGGGGCGACTCTGGACGTGGATCAGCCCGTCATCGGCACCGGGAACCTAACCGACCCCACGGAAATGACTAGAGGCTGGTGCCTGTACGACCTCGGTCGACCAAGCGACGCCGCACGGATCATCGATCAGCAACTGCCCCTGATCCGCAACGGAGCCATGAGCGCACACACTCGCTACGGCGTGCGGTGCGCGCTCGCTTACGCCGCCGCCGGGGACATCGAATTGAATCCCGCCGAGAGCATCGAGCGGCATTTCGCCCGGTTGCGGTCGAGTGCAGAATATGAGAACGCAGGCCGGATGGTCGGGCTTGCCCGACACATGCCTCATCGTTAACATTAAGCGGTAACGTTTGTAGTCGTTCACCGTATAAATGACGCCGCGACCTGCGCCGGTACTTGCGATGATTCCGTCCTGCACCGACCAGCCTGTCGCTGCGCTCTGATCCTTACCTGGGCGAGTACCTGGCAGCGGGAGTTCCGACGCTGCCAGCGGTGCTCGCGCTCGAGGCGATGGCGCAGGCGGCCAGCGTGCTGGCGGGGCGGCCGGTCCGGCACGCGACCGGCGTCTCGATGATCGCGCCCGTCACCCTTCCGGCGGCCCGACCAGATGGCCAGGTCGTCATCCGCGTCTGCGCGCTGCGCGCTGGTGACATCGTACGAACCGCCGTGCGCTGCTCGGAGAGCGGCTTCGCGGTGGATCACGTCCGGGCGACGTTCTACTGCCAGACTGATCGGGAGGGCGCTGCCGAGCTGCCGGGCGAACCTGGCGGGGTGCCGCTCGAAGAGGGTCCGGCCACGCATGTCGGGAGCGCCGGGATCATCGAGGGCACCGAGCTCTACGGGCCGATCTGCTTCCAGACGGGGCGGTTCCGGCGGGTGGCGTTCTTGCCCGAGGTGACGTCGCGTACCTGCCGAGCGCTGGTCCGGGGCGGTGACGACCAGCCATGGTTCGGCGTCGGCCGGGGCGGCGGGGCCGGCGGGGCCGACGGGGGCGGCGGGGCCGACGGCGGGGGCGTGGGCGACGTGGACGGCGGCTCAGCGAGCGCGCCGCTCATCCTCGGCAACCCGGGGCTGAATGACGCGACCATGCATGTGCTACAGGCATCCGTTCCGCACCGCAGGCTGATCGCGGCCGGATGCGACGCCGTGACCTTCAGCGGCACGGAGACTGACGGGGCGGTGGAGATCCGCGCTGTCGCGATTCCGCTGACCGGGGGGCGGGGTACCGGGAGCGATGCTAGGGCCGGGACCAGGACAGGTGCCGGGGCCGGGGACGGGACAGGTGCCGGGGACGGGACAGGTGCCGGGGCAGGGGACGGTGCTCGTGCCGGAGCCGGGGGTGGTGGCAGCGCTGGTGCTGATACCGGGGCCGAGGCCGGGGCCGGTGAGCACGACGTCGGTGGCGGCGGCCGGACTGCGGCGGCCGCATTGTCGCGGCCCGTCCCGCGGCCACGTTCGGCCAGCCAGCCGGATGAGCGGGAGCATGCCATCCCTGCCGAGTACGCCTGGGACGTGCAGGCCGTCGACGGGGCAGGCAACCTGCTTGTCAGCTGGCGAGGCCTGCGGCTGCGGGATGCCGGGGCGCTGCCGCGCAGTGCCGCCTGGCCGCCGTCGTTGCTCTCTGTCTACCTCGAGCGGCGCGGCGCTGCTCTCGGCCTGCACCAGTCCCTGCGGGTCAGCGTCCAGTCCGGGCTGCCGGAGCCCGCAACGGAACAGCCGGCAATCGACACGGCCGCCCGGCGGGCAGCGGTACCCGGTTCAGAAGCCGGGCACGGGCCAGCCGGACCAGAGCGCGCCAGTTCCTCCGGATCGGGGCGGGACAGCGCGTCTTCCGGATCGGGGCGGGACAGCTCGTCCCCCAGGTCAGGGCATGCCAGCGTCGCACCGGGTAGCGGCTGCCTGGAGGGATTCGAGCTGAGCGTGGAAGCCGACAGCGCTGCCGTCTGCAGCTGGCAGGCGGCCGATCCGCAGCAGTCTGGCCCGGCTGCTGATCGCCGGCTGGCCGGGCTGCGCGCTGAGCTGGCCCGAAGCTTTGGCGAGCCGCAGGCGACCCAGGACGCACGGCTGCGGGCCATCGCCGCCTGCCTGCCCGCCGAGCGCCCATCCGCCTCGCAGATCGTCATCGACTGCCTGACGAACGAGGACTGGATGGTGCTGAACGCCGACGGCGCCGTGATCGCCTGCACCGTGGCGAGCATCAGCGGCGTGTCACTGCCGGTGGCCATCGCGATCGCGACCGGCAAGCCAGGCGATGCGGGCAGCCGGCCGGCGCTCCGGGAGCGAGCGCGCACCGGGCCGCCCTGAGGAAGCATTGAGCCGCTGACGAACGAGCCGCCCTGACGAACGAGCCGCCTGAGGATAGGAGCTCCCAGCGCCGCAGGCGGGATCCGGGTCCGTCCCAGAGCGTTCGCGGCAGGCGGGGTCACGGCTGGCCGCTTTTGCTGTGTCACCATGGAAAGGCAGCGGAGTCTCAGCCAGGAGGCGATCGCCCATGACGACACCGGGTCACCCGCCGGCATCCGCCGACATCGACCTGTCGCAGACCGAGTTCTGGGCCTTGCCCCTGAGAGAGCGGCACACGGCGTTCGCCCAGCTGCGCTCGCGCGATCAGCCGCCGTTCTTCACTGAGCCGGAGGCCCCGTTCGCCACCCCGGGCGGCGGCTACTACGCCCTGGTCCGGCACGCTGACGTGGCCGAGGCGAGCCGGAATCCGGAGGTGTTCTGCTCCGGCAAGGGGGCCACGAGCATCCTGGATCTGCCGCCGGAGTTCAACGAGTACTTCGGCTCGATGATCAACATGGATGATCCCCGGCATGCGCGGCTGCGCCGGATCGTGTCCAGGGCATTCACGCCTAAGATGATCAAGAGGTTCGAGGATAACGTGCAGCGCACCGCTGCCGTCATCGTGGACGACCTGCTGGCGGACGGGCCAGGGGATTTCGTCCAGCAGGTAGCCGCCCGGCTCCCGCTGAAGATCATTTGCGGGATGATGGGCGTCAGCGACGAGCACTACGACATGGTGCTGCGGGATACGAACATCATCCTGTCGGGGAATGACCCCGAGTTCATCAGCGCCGACCTCGACGAAGCCGTCATCCAGATTCTCGGTGCCGGGCAGGAACTCGCGGCGCTGGTCACCGACCTGGCAGCCCGGCGCCAGGAGCACCCCGCCGACGACCTGATCTC
>JBEKFH010000467.1:0-3413 GCA_050013415.1 Streptosporangiaceae bacterium
AGCCCGAGCGCTGCCACCTCGTTGGCCAGCCGGACCCGCCGGTTCGTGCCTTCCGGAACCCGGAACTTCTGGTAGAGCCGGAGCAGATGCTGCTTGACCGCGGCCTCCGTCACCACCAGATCCGAGGCGATCTCGCGGGCCGTGGCCGGCGTGACGAACGCCTCATCCGACAGCGCTGGCCGGCAGAGCGATGTCAGCACGTCCAGCTCACGCCTGGTCAGCTCCGGCGCTGCCGATCTCCGCAGCTCCACCTCGGCGGTGAGATCCTCGTGCGCGATCCCGCCGACCCGGCAGCGGGCGGACCCGAACGTCAGGACATCCCCGTCGTCGAGCAGCCGTCTGGCGACCAGCCGCCCGTTGACCCTGGTGCCATTCCTCGATAATCCGAGATCCGCGACGTAGGCGTACGGGCCCCGGCGGATGATCTCGGCATGCAGCCGCGAGACGCTGGGGTCGCTGAGCCTGACGTCGACCGCGCAGCCGCGCCCGATCGTGGTGACGTTCGCCCGAAGCGGGACGACCGTGCCGCTTTCCTCGATCCGGATGAAGGGGTCAGTCATGACCCTTTACTCCTGCCTGTCGGAGTCGTCACTGTTGTCTTACGATCCAGCTACCCTGCTGGCAGGGATTCCTACCGTGTCTGGCCGGATCGGTTCGCCGGCCGGATCCGGCGGCCCGGATCGGCGGGGCGGCATCCCTCCGCCAGGAGACATCGGTTCCGTAAGAGCGGCGCTGGCCGCTGCGCGGGTGCCGCGGAAGTAAACTGCCGAGCGAGCCGTCCGGGAGGAATGCATGGCGGGAAAGCCGTCCAGGGGACTGGCGGATGTCGTGGCCGCCTCCACCGCGCTGAGCGACATCGACGGCCGTGCGGGCCGCCTGTCCTACCGTGGCTATGACATTAACCAGCTCGTGGGGGCTGCCACCTTCGAGGAGACCGCCTACCTGCTGCAGCGCGGTTCCCCGCCGAGCCGGGGCGAGCTGGCGGGCTATCGCGGCGAGCTGGCGGCCGGGCGCGTCCTCGGGAAGCTGGCGACCACGAGCCTGCCGGAGATCGCCCGCTGCCAGGAGCCGATGGAGGCGCTGCGCTCGCTGGTCTCGCTGTCGAGCGCTGACGACCCGGACAAGGACTCCAACGATCCCGGGCCGAATGCGCGCAAGGCCGCCAGGCTCACCGCCCAGCAGCCGGTCCTGGTAGCGGCGTACGAGGCCGCGCGGCGCGGCCGGGACAGCGCGCCACCCGATCCTGATTTGGGGGTGGCGGCGAACTTCCTGCTCCAGCTCACCGGGGCCCCGCCATCGGCGCGGGAAGCCCAGATCCTGGATACCTGCCTGGTGCTGCACGCCGATCACACCATGAACGCGTCGACCTTCGCGGCCCGGGTCTGCGCGGCGACGCTCTCCGACATGCACTCGGCGGTTGTCGCGGCGATCGGCACCCTCAAGGGACCGCTGCACGGCGGCGCCAACGAGCAGGTGATGCGGAACCTGGAGGTCATTAGGAGCAGCGCAGGGAGCGACCCGGTCCGGGCAGCCGGCACCGAGGTGCTGGCAAGCCTGCGGGATGGCCACAAGGTCATGGGCTTCGGTCACCGCGTCTACAAGACGGAGGACCCCCGGGCGGCGCATCTGCGGCAGATGTCAGCGGAGCTAGGCGCGGCATCCGGTGACGACACCTACTACCGCATGTCCAGGAAGCTGGAGGAGGTCGTCTTCGCAGAGAAAGGCCTCTACCCGAACGTGGACTTCTATGCCGCCACCGTCTACCACTACCTGGGCATCCCGACGGACCTCTTCACCGCGGTCTTCTCGGTAAGCCGGATCGCCGGCTGGACCTCGCACGTGATGGAGCAGCATGCGGACAACCGGCTGATCCGGCCGGACAGCGAGTACATCGGCGAGCACAGCCTCAGCTGGCCGCCACTGGAGCACCGATGAGGCACGCGGCGGGCGGATCGGCCTGGCTGACGGATGCCGCGCTGGCGGCAGAGCGGCCGGGGCGCGGTGAGCGCGCGGAGCCCGTAGTGCCCGTGCCGCCGGCTGCGCCGGCCGGGCCAGCTGTGCACGCGGAGACCGCCTCGCCCTGGCGGCCGCCGGTCTCCGCTGCCGCGCACCGGATAGCTACCGCCAGGCCCGGCTCACGCCGGGCGCCGCCGGGCGGGAGCCGGCGATCGGGTCGCGCTTACCTCGTCGTGGTCGGCGGCGTGGCTCTCAGCTTGTGCTACCTGTGGCAGGGCCCGCAGAATGTCAGGGCAGGCGCGCTGACGGTGGCTGGCCTGCTCATCGCGGCGGCCGCGGCCAGGCTGGTCCTTCCGGAACAGCAAGCGGGAATGCTTGTCTCCCGGCGGCGGCTGGCAGACGTCGCGGTTTTCGCTGGCCTCGGCGTCGCATTGCTGATCACTGGCCTGGTGTTTCCCGCACAGAGTTGATGTTCACTCCCAGGACTGATCTGGGACTGATATGACGCCGGATAGCCTCGCGTCCGGTGAGTTCGCTGCGGCCGATGACGCGGCGCGAGAGACGCGGGCGCGAGAAAGGGAAAGCGACAGTATGTCCAAGATCAAAGTAGCCAATCCGGTCGTCGAGCTCGACGGCGACGAGATGACGCGGATCATCTGGAGGTTCATCAAGGATCAGCTGATCCTGCCGTACCTGGACATCGAGCTGAAGTACTACGACCTGTCGATTCAGCACCGGGATGCCACCGACGACCAGGTGACCGTCGACGCCGCCAACGCCATCAAGGAGCACGGCGTGGGAGTCAAGTGCGCCACGATCACCCCCGACGAGGACCGGGTGGCGGAGTTCGGGCTGAAGCGGATGTGGCGGTCACCGAACGGGACGATCCGCAACATCCTCGGCGGCGTCGTGTTCCGGGAGCCGATTGTCATCTCCAGCATTCCCCGCTTCGTGCCCGGCTGGACCAAGCCGATCATCATCGGCCGCCACGCGCACGGTGACCAGTACCGGGCCACCGACTTCGTCGTCCCCGGGCCCGGCTCGGTGACGATCTCCTACCGGCCCGACGACAGCTCGGGCGAGCCCATCGAGCTGGAGGTCGCCCGGTTCACCGGCGGCGGCGTCGCGATGGGCATGTACAACTTCGACGACTCGATCGGTGATTTCGCCCGGGCCACGATGCGCTTCGCGCTCGATCGCGGCTACCCGCTCTACCTGTCCACCAAGAACACGATCCTGAAGGCCTACGACGGGCGGTTCAAGGATATCTTCGCCGAGATCTTCGAGTCCGAGTTCAAGGCCGAGTTCGAGGCGGCCGGGATCACCTACGAGCACCGGCTCATCGATGACATGGTCGCCCAGGTGATCAAGGGCGATGGCGGCATCGTGTGGGCGTGCAAGAACTACGACGGGGATGTCCAGTCCGACGTGGTGGCCCAGGGATTCGGCTCGCTGGG
>JBEKFH010000468.1:0-3405 GCA_050013415.1 Streptosporangiaceae bacterium
GTCCAGGCTCGGCGAGGAGATCGTGCTGTGGTCCTCGCACGAGTTCGGCTGGGCCGAGATCGACGACGCCTACGCCACCGGGTCGTCGATCATGCCGCAGAAGAAGAACCCGGACGTGGCCGAGCTCGCCCGCGGCAAGGCCGGCCGGCTGATCGGCGGGCTGACCGGGCTGCTCACCACGCTGAAGGGGCTGCCGCTGACCTACAACAGGGATCTGCAGGAGGACAAGGAGCCGGTATTCGACGCGGTGGACACGCTGCTGCTCGTGCTGCCAGCGATGGCAGGACTGGTAGGAACTATCCGTTTCAATGCTGAACGGATGTCGCGGAGTGCTGCCGCCGGCCACGCGCTCGCTACCGACCTTGCTGAACTGCTCGTCCGCCGCGGGGTCCCGTTCCGCGAGGCGCACGAGGTGGTGGGGCACCTGGTGGTGTGGTGCCAGGTGCACGAGTGCGAGCTCGCCGACGTGAGCGACGCCGACCTGGCGCGGGTGTCCGCGCAGCTGACCCCGGACGTGCGGGAGGTGCTGACCGTGCCGGGCGCCCTGGCGGCCAGGAGCACCTTCGGCGGCACCTCACCAGCCCGCGTCGCCGAGCAGCTCGCGGCGCTGCGGACCGCCGTCGACGGGCACGCCGCATGGGCGGCACACTGAGCTCCGGCCCGGTGCTGCCGCGCGGCTTCTTCGGGCGCCCTTCCCAGGAAGTGGCGCCGGACCTGCTGGGCTGCGTGCTCAGCCATGACGCCCCTGACGGCGTCGTTGCCGTGCTGATCACCGAGGTCGAGGCCTACGCCGGTGCGGCGGACGCCGCCTCGCACGCGTTCCGCGGCCGCACCGCGCGCACCGCCGTGATGTTCGGCGAGCCGGGGCACGCCTACGTCTACTTCACCTATGGCATGCATTTCTGCGTCAACCTGGTCTGCCTGCCGGCCGGGACGGCCTCGGCGGTGCTGCTCCGGGCCGGCCGGGTGACCGAGGGCGCGATGCTGGCCGCCGCGCGCCGGGCGGCGGCGAGCCCAGCGGGCCGGGCGGCGGCCGGCCCTGGCGGCGCGGCGGGGCCGGAGACTGGGACCAGGCGGGCGGCCAGGACGGGGATCGGCGAGCGTGATCTCGCCCGCGGGCCCGCCCGGCTGTGCCAGGCGCTCGGCATCGGCCGATCGCTGAACGGGGCCGACGTGTGCGATCCCGGCTCGCCGCTGCGGATCAGCGGGCCGGGCCGGGTCGTGCCGCCCGCTGACGTGCAGCGGGGGCCGCGGGTGGGGATCAGCCGGGCGGCGGAGGTGCCGTGGCGGTTCTGGATCGCCGGGGATCCGACCGTCTCGCCGTACCGGCCGCACGCGCCGCGGCGCGCGGCCGCGAAAGCGGTTTCCGCTCCGGCTCGCGATGGTGGGACGATGCAGCCGTGACCGACATCATCGACGAGCTGACCTGGCGCGGCCTGATTGCGCTCTCGACTGACCTTGACGACCTGCGCGCCGCGCTGGACGCCGGGCCGGTCACCCTGTACGGCGGGTTCGACCCGACCGCGCCCGGCCTGCACATCGGCAACCTGGTGCTGCTGCTGACCATGCGCCGGTGCCAGCTAGCCGGGCACCGGGCGATCGGGCTGGTCGGCGGCGCGACCGGGCTGATCGGCGACCCCAGCGGCAAGTCCGCCGAGCGGGTACTCAACCCGCGCGAGCTGGTGGCCGGCTGGGTGGACCGGATCCGCGCCGAGGTGAGCAGGTTCCTCGACTTCACGCCCGGCCCGTCCGGCGCGCTCCTGGTCAGCAACCTGGACTGGACCGATGGCCTGTCCGCGCTGGAGTTCCTGCGCGACGTGGGCAAGCACTTCCCGGTGAACCAGATGCTCGCCAGGGAGTCGGTCAGGGCGCGCCTGGAGGCCGGCGGGATCAGCTACACCGAGTTCAGCTACCAGATCCTGCAGGCATACGACTACCTGGAGCTGCACCGCCGGCACGGCTGCGTGCTCCAGATCGGCGGCAGTGACCAGTGGGGCAACCTGGTGTCGGGGGTGGACCTGATCAGGAGGGTCACCGGGGATTCCGTGCACGCCCTGGCCACGCCGCTGATCACCAGGCCGGACGGGACCAAGTACGGCAAGACCGAGGGCGGCGCGATCTGGCTGAGCCCGGACCTGATGAGTCCGTATGCGTTCCACCAGTTCTGGGTGAACAGGTCCGACGCCGAGGTTCCGGGCCTGCTCCGCGTCTTCACGTTCCGGTCCCGTGACGAGATTGCCGAGCTGGAGCGGGACATCGCCGAGCGGCCCGCGGCCAGGACGGCGCAGCACGTGCTGGCCGATGACGTGACCACCCTGGTGCACGGGGCGGAGGAGTGCGCCAGGGCGGTGGCGGCCGGCCGTGCACTGTTCGGCCAGGGCGACCTGCGGGCGCTGGATGAGCGGACCCTGGCCGCGGCCCTCGCCGAGGTGCCGTCGGCCATCGTCAGGCTGGGCGAGACCCGCAACGGCCGCCAGGACGCGGTCGGCGGCCCCTGGGATGCGGCCGGCGCCCACCAGGACGCTGGCGGCGGGCTGCCCAGGGTGGCGGACCTGATGGCCGCGACCGGGATCACGGCGAGCAAGTCGGCGGCCCGCCGGGTGATCGCCGAAGGCGGCGCGTACCTGAACAACGTGAAGGTCGCGGATGCCGACGCCGTGCCGGCGCCTGGTGACCTGCTGCACGGCCGGTACCTGGTGCTGCGGCGCGGCAAGCGCACCGTCGGGGGCGTGGAGATCGACACTGCCTGACGCGCCCGCCCGCGGCCGTCAGCCGCGCCCCTGGGCCATGTCGTGGCCCGACGCAATTTGACTTGATCCCCGGTGATCCCTAGTGTTTCGTCTTGCGCCCGGCCCCGGCAGTACGCCATCACGGCGGACGGCTGGTCGGCGCTCAGCTCAGCACCTCCCGGCCTTTACTCCGTACCACGGGGTGCCGCCACGGGGTATGCTGGATGTACCACGAGTTACGAAGTAAGTCTGGTTCCGCGAACCTGGTTGACAACCTCTGGTTGTTCGGGTAAGTTCGTAGGGTTGCCCCGGAAGAGATCAAGTCTCCGATGGTGTGCGTCCGTACCTTGAGAACTCAACAGCGTGCTAAAAGCCAGTGCACATGCACAACAATAACCCCGTCAGGGGCTGTACCGGCAACGGTGCAGTACCCAACGGAAACGCCAAGATCGTCTCCCAGGACCGGCTCGCCGGCCCGAAGAGGCACTCTTACAATGTCCGCACCTCGCATGGCCGGTCCTCGGATCGCGCCTGCGGTTTGCATATAGGCATTCAATGGAGAGTTTGATCCTGGCTCAGGACGAACGCTGGCGGCGTGCTTAACACATGCAAGTCGAGCGGAAAGGCCCTTCGGGGTACTCGAGCGGCGAACGGGTGAGTAACACGTGAGCAACCT
>JBEKFH010000469.1:0-3388 GCA_050013415.1 Streptosporangiaceae bacterium
ATCGTGCCGTCGGCGGCGAATGCCGGGCGGAGCCTGCCGAGCGACTCCGCCGTGGTGTCAGCCCTGACTCCCTCGTCGGTGTCGAAGATCACCGGATCGCCGCGCCGCTGCGGCACGGCAACGGGCACGATCTCCCCGCCGAGCAGGCCGTTCTTGATGGCAGCGGCGGCTCGCTGGTGCGACGAGGCCGCGTACTCGTCCTGCTGCTCGCGGCTGATGGCGAGGCTCGCATTGTGTCGCTCGGTTGACTCGCCCATCGACATCTGCTCGAACGGGTCCGTCAGGCCGTCCCAGGCCATCGAGTCGGTCAGTTCGCCGGAGCCGAACCGGTATCCGCGGCGGGCCCCGGGCAGCAGGTGCGGGGCGCGCGTCATCGACTCCATGCCGCCGGCCACGACGATGTCGAACTCCCCGGCCCTGATCAGCTGGGCGGCCAGCGCGATCGCGTTGAGCCCGGACAGGCAGACCTTGTTGATCGTGATGGACGGCACCGTCATCGGGATACCCCCCGCCACGGCCGCCTGCCGGGACGGGATCTGGCCGGCCCCGGCCTGCAGCACCTGGCCCATGATCACGTAGTCCACCTGCTCGCCCGCGAGGCCCGCGCGCTCCAGCGCCGCCTTGATGGCGATGCCGCCGAGTTCCGCCGCGCTGAAATCGGCGAGCGCGCCGAGCAGGCGCCCGATGGCCGTCCTCGCCCCGCCGACAATGACTGCTTCCCGCATTCCTGAAACGATACCCATGACCTGGCCCGCGGCCGGAGGGAGACGTCGGTGCTGACTCGGATCGACCATGTGGGGATCGCATGCCGGAATCTGGCCGAGAAGATCGCGTTTTACGAGGCTGCCTTCGGGCTGCGGGTGGTGAGCACCGAGGTCAACGAAGCGCAGGGCGTCAGGGAGGCGATGCTGCAGGTCGCAGTATCTGCCGCTGGGATGTCCTGCGTGCAGCTGCTGGAGCCGCTCGGCGCGGACACGCCGGTCGGCAGGTTCCTCGCCAGGCGCGGCGAGGGAATCCACCACATCGGCTACGGAGTGACGGATATCACCGCAGCGCTCGCCTCGATCGGAGCGACGGGCGTGCGGCTGCTGGACGCCCGGCCCCGGCACGGCTCGATGGGTGCATCGGTGGCGTTCCTGCACCCGGCGGACCTCGGCGGCGTGCTGACCGAGCTTGTGCAGGCGGCTGAGGCGGAGCCGGGTCTTGCGGCCCCGGATGGCTAACCGGCGCCAGACGGCCGTCAAGAGCCATCCGCCGCTGCCGGATCCCGGACGAGATCGGCGAAATCCGTGGGATTTAACGGATAAAATGACTACATACGGACAGGAACGTGGATCTAAAGCCTGAGCAACCGCGAACAGGCCGCCAATCCCTCAGCGGAGCGGTACGCTGCCAGGCACCGGGCGAGCTGCCTTCCACGCCAGCCTGGGCAGTCGGCCCATGGGTGCCGGTGGCCCGGGGGACAGTAGCGAGGTACAGGGTCCGGCCGGCGTATCCTCCCGTCTACCCAGGATTAGGCGACAATGCAGCCCGATATTGACGCTCAGCTCAGCAATTTCTTCGAGGAAACTCCCCAGCGCGACTTCGCCAGGGTCATGCGGGGCTATGACCCGCACCAGGTCAACGAGCACCTGAAGCAGATCGACAGCGAGCTGCGTCAGCACCGTGATCAGGTGCAGGCCCTGCACAGGGAGCTGGCCGACGCGCACCGCCAGATCCAGGAACAGGAGCGCCCGACCTACTCCGGGCTCGGGTCTCGCATCGAGCAGCTGCTGCGGCTCGCGGAAGAGCAGCAGAACGAGATCCTGCACGAGGCCAGATCCGCGGCCAACGAGTTCAACGCGAAGGCCAAGGTCGAGGCAGCCGAGGTGCGCGCAGCGGCCGAGAACGAGGCCGCCGAGCTGCGCGCCAACGCCAAGCGCGAGACCGACGACCTACGGTCCTCAGCCGAGCGCGAGGCAGACGCGATCAAGACCAGCGCCCGGCGCGCCGCGGACGAGCTGACCTCGACGACCGAGCGCGAGGCAGCCAAGCTGCGCGCGACCGCCGACCACGAGGTCGCCGAGAAGCGCGCGGCCATCGAGCGCGACATTGCCAAGCTCCGCACCACGACGGAGCGCGAGGTCGCGCAGATGAAGGCCTCATCGAAGCGCGAGCGGGACGAGATCCTCACCACCTCCAAGCGCCAGGCCGACGAGATGCGCAGCCAGGCGCAGCGCATCCTGGAGGAGAGCGAGGCGCAGCGGGCGCAGGCGGAGGCCGAGTTCGACATCCAGCTCGCGTCGCGGCGCGAGGAGACCGAGCGGCAGGAGGCCGAGCGGCTCGCCGCCGCACAGGCCGCCACGCAGAAGCTGGTTTCCGAGGCCGAGCAGCGTGCCGCCACCGCGGAGCAGCGCGCGGCCAAGGCCAGCACCCAGGCGGAGCAGGCCCGGCGGGACGCTGATCAGCACGCCATGCAGCTGGTCACCAACGCCAAGAAGAACGCGGACCAGATAGTGGCCCAGGCGAAAGCGCAGGCTGATCAGCTGCTTGCCGACGCCAAGGCCGAGGCCGAACGGCACCGGACCACGGCGCAGCGGCATGTTGACGAGCTGAACAAGCAGAAGGAGAGCGTGGCCGCTCACCTGTCGCAGATCAGCCAGCTGCTCGGCACGCAGATGCCGGGGCTCGCCGACGCGCTCAAGCCGGCTCCGGCCGCGCCCGCCGTGCAGAGCTCGGCCGCCCGGGCGGTCACCGCGGCGCCGCAGGCCAACGGCGGATCTCAGCAGGCGCCTGCCGCGGCCGCTCCCGCGGCCCCCGCGGCCCCCGCGGCCCCGGCGCCCGCGCCGGCTGCCCCGCCACGGCAGGACACACCGCCGCCGCCCTCCGCACAGGCCCCCGCCAGCGCGCAGAGTTCCAGCGCCCGGTCCGGCGGGTCGGCTGGCGGCACGCCGGCCGCGAAGCAGCCGGCGGGCGCCAAGCAGGCGAAGTCGGCCGACGGCGACGATTGGTGGACGGAGTAGCAGCCCGCCGCATCGCAGCACAGGCGCCCGGTCCCGTGACTCACGGGACCGGGCGCCTGTCCTTGCTACGGCCCTGGTGTCTCGCCGCTGCTGGTTGCTACGGCCCTGGTGTCTCGCCGCTGCCGGTTGCTAGGGTCCCGATGTCTGGCCGCCGTCCACCACGAGCACCTGGCCCGTCATGTACGACGAGGCCGCGCTGGCCAGGAAGACGGCGGGGCCGGCCATCTCCTCCGGCCTGGCCCACCGGCCCATCGGTACCGTGGCCACCGTGGCCGGCCCGGAGACCGGGTCCTCCCACAGGTTGCGGTTGAGGTCGGTGGCGGTCCAGCCGGGGCACAGGGCATTGACCCGGACCCCGGTGCGGCCCCACTCAACCGCCAGCGACC
>JBEKFH010000470.1:0-3359 GCA_050013415.1 Streptosporangiaceae bacterium
TGGACGCGGCCACGGCGATCGCCGACCACTTCGACCATCAGCTCCAGTCCCGGTTCGGCGGCAAGACGCTGTTCGCCGAGGTGACCGACGACTCGGTGATGGTGTGAACGGGCCGCCCAGGACGGCACTCGAGCAGTTCAGCATCGACGTCATCACGATCGCGGCCCGGTGCCGCCCCGCCGTCGCCACCATCCGGGGCGAGTCGCCGGACGGGATCTGCACCGGGTCCGGCTTCCTCATCGACGAGGCAGGCCACGTCGTCACCAACCACCACGTTGTCACCGAGTGCGGCGCCGAGCTGCAGATCCAGTTCGCCACCGGGCTCGCCCGGCCGGCCGTCCTGGTGGGTGCCGACCCGCTGACCGACCTCGCGGTGGTGCGCGCCGCGGGCCCGCTGCCGCCCCCGCTGAGCGTCCGGACTCATCCGCCGGTGCTGGGCGAGATCTGCCTCGCCATGGGCAGCCCGTTAGGCGACTACACCGAGTCCGTCAGTATCGGGATCGTGTCCGGCATCGCGCGCACCATCCCGACCACGCGGGGCCGCCCGCTGGAACGCGCCATCCAGACCGACGCCGCGATCAACCCGGGCAACAGCGGCGGCCCGCTCGTCGACGCGGCCGGCCAGGTACTCGGGGTCAACACCTGCATCGACACCCGCGCGGTGGGTATCGGCTTCGCGGTCCCCGGCGAGACGGTCGACTGGATCGCGGCGCAGATCCTGCAGTACGGGGACGTCCGCAGGGGCGCCCTCGGAGTCGCCGTCGCGAGCCGGGTCGAGAACGTCGAGGGACAGCTACGGCATGCGCCCGTCATCACCCGGGTCGCCGCGGACATCGGCTGCGACCTGCGGCCGGGTGACATCATCCTGTCGCTGGCCGGCCACCCGGTGCTGGACCGCGCTGACCTGTATTACCTGCTGACCCGCGACATGATCGGGACCTCGATCCCGGTCGGGCTGTGGCGGGGCGAGCAGCGCGTGCGCTGCGAGGTGCCGATCAGGGAGTACGTGCCGCCGGCCGTGGTGAATCCGGACTGAGCCGTGGTGAATCCGGACTGACAAGCGGCAACTGCTGATCCGGGCCAGTCCCCGATGGCAGCCCGGGCCGGGCTTCCGCAGCGGCGCCGACGGTCAAATTTGGGCCTGGCAGCGGGGCCTGGCACCAATTACGCTTCCGGCCACATACCTGATGCAACCCCGCGGGAGGGCGGCATGCGCAGCAAGCGTTTACTGGTGGTGTCCGGCGTGGCGGCGATCTCGCTGGCCGCGGCGGCCGCGACGGCCGGGCCGGCCCTGGCCGCGTCGCCGCCGGTGTCGCACGTTCACATCGTCGCGCATTTCGACATCGCCACCGGGCAGCAGCCGGAGAACATCGCGCTGGAGCGTGACGGCGCCCCGGACGTGACGTTCGCGTTCGCGCACCAGATCGCCCGGGTGACCCGCGGCGGCGGCGTGCAGGTGCTGGCGACGCTGCCGGCGCCCCCGGCGGGCTCGAAAGTCCCGGTCCTGGGCGCTCCGGAGTTCCTGGCCGGCATCGTCATCGCCCGCGACGGCACCCGCTTCGTCAACTACGACACCGGGACGGCCGCGCTGACCGGCGTCTGGCGGGTGCGCCCGGGCGGCCAGCCCGTCAGGATCGCGGCGCTGCCGGCCGACAGCCTGGCCAACGGGCTGGCCATCGACAGGGGCACCGGGATGCTCTACGTCACGGACTCGGCGCTGGGCGTCATCTGGCGGGTACCGGTGAGCGGAGGCACGCCGGTGGTCTGGGCAAGCGGCCCGGATCTGCAGAGCGCGGGCTTCCTGGGCGCCAACGGGCTCAAGGTGCATGACGGCGCCGTCTGGGCCAGCAACACTGACAAGGGCCTGCTGCTGCGGATCCCGATCCTGCCCGGCGGCGTGGCCGGGACGATCCGGATCGCCGCCAGCGGCGTCACCGCCATCGACGACTTCTCCTTCACCAGCGGCTCCGGCGACACCGTGCTCGCTGCCCAGAACGCCATCAGCCAGGTCGCGCTGATCCGGCCGGACGGCACGCACACGACCGTTCTGACCGCGGCGGACGGCCTGTCCAACCCCTCGTCCGTTGCCGTCACCGGCCACACCGTCGACGTCACGAGCGCCGCCTATGTCACGGGCAAGGATCCCAACCTGCTGACCGCGCACCTGGCATGCTCGGTGCCCGGGCGGTAACCTGCCGTCCTCCGCACGCCAGCAGGAGGAACCGCGATGGGGCACATCTACTTGCGTAACGATCAGCCGGGTGGTGACCACGAGGAGGTCGACCACCCGGGAGATTTCGGCAGCCCGTACATCGATCCACGGGACGGCCGCATCTGGACGCACGCCGACCCCAACGCGTTCTGGCCGGGGAACGGCGGGGAGTTGCCGATCTACGAGCGCGCCGACCGCGCGGCGGAGTCAGACGAGTAAGCCTGACGCTCCGGCTCCCCGGCGGGCGGCGGCTCTGCTCGCATGAGTACTCCGGATTATTCGTTACGCACTGTATCCGGTAAGTCTCGGCGATGGCCGGCCTCGATGGCCCGGAGCCCGGCCGGGCATCGCGCGGCCTGGCTCAGCCGGCCTGCCTGGCCAGCCCGCCGGCCACCTTCTCGGCGATCAGCTCGAAGGACCGGATCCGGTCCTCGATGTCGTACACCATCGCGGTGAGCATCAGCTCGTCGGCGCCGGTGCGCTCCAGCAGCCCGGCGAGCTGCCGCCGTACGGTCTCCGGCGACCCGAGCGCCTGGCCCTCGGCGCGCTGCCGGGTGAACTCCCTGTCGAGCTCGGTGTACGGGTAAGCGGCCGCGTCCTCCGGGCTGGCCAGCGGCTCCGGCATCCCGGCGCGCAGCCGGAGGAACGACAGCGCGGCCGGCCCGGCCAGCCACCGGGCGCGTTCGTCGGTGTCCGCGCAGATCGCGCTGACCGCCACCATCGCGCGCGGCCGGTCCAGCCACTGCGACGGACGGAAATGCTGCCGGTACAGGGCCAGCGCGGGCACCGTGTTGACCGCCATGAAATGGTGCGCGAACGAGAACGGCAGCCCGAGCATCCCGGCGAGCTGGGCGCTGAACCCGCTGGAGCCGAGCAGCCAGATGGCCGGCATGTCGCCCCGCCCGGGCGTCGCGGTGATCCGCGCCGCCGGGTCCCCGCCGGTGAAGAACTCGATCAGGTCCAGCAGCTCCCTCGGGAACGCGTCGCCGGACAGCCCCTCCATGGTGCGGCGCAGCGCCAGCGCGGTCACCTGGTCGGTGCCGGGCGCGCGGCCGATGCCCAGGTCGATCCGGCCCGGATGGAGCGCCTCCAGGGTGCCGAACTGCTCCGCGACCACCAGCGGCGCGTGGTTGGGCAGCATCACGCC
>JBEKFH010000471.1:0-3349 GCA_050013415.1 Streptosporangiaceae bacterium
ACCTTGCCGCCCGCCTCGACAGCCAGGCTGTCGAGCAGCTGATAGCCCGGCAGCGGTCCCATGACCTGGCCGGGAAGCCACATGTCGGCCGCCGCGACCAGCTCGCCCGGCGCGGCGAGCGCAAACGCCCACACCCGGCTGGTGTAGGTCTCGGCCACGTAGACCGTCTTCTGGTCCGGCGACAGGCCGACGCCGTTGGGCGTCACCAGGCCTTCGCGCACGCGCCGGATGAGGGAGCCGTCCGGCCTGGCGTAGAGCAGGTGGCCGTGATGCATCCATTCGGCGTTGGATTTGCCGAGGTCGCTGAACCAGAACCCGCCCTGGGAGTCGAAGACGATGTCGTTGGGTCCGCGCAGGGCCCGACCGTCGCATCCGGCGTAGAGTGTCGTCACCGCGCCGGTGGCGAGGTCGACGCGCTGGATCGAGCCGGAGGCGTAGTCGGCGGGCGTGCCGTGCGGGGCGGCCAGGCCGTCGGGCCGGTCGACCCACTGGAAGCCGCCGTTGTTGCAGACGTAGGCCGCGCCGTCCGGGCCGATGGCCGCGCCGTTGGGGCCGCCGCCCAGCTCGGCGACGATGTCCTTGCGGCCGTCCGGATGAACGCGAGTCAGGGCCCCGCGGCGGATTTCCACCAGGATCACCGAGCCGTCGCTCATGGCGATCGGGCCCTCGGGAAACTGCAAACCGTCGGCGACGAGCTCGAGATCCATGACCGCCTCTCTCCCGTCCTGGCCGGCTGGACTTGCCGGCGTCGTGGCCTAAACTGGAACATGTTATAAGTTTGAAAGATGCGTCAAGGCCGTCGAGGCGCGCATGCTCGACCCGAACTCACACAATAGCGGCCAGGCCCGGAGGCCATACTTGACGTGCGCGTCATGTTCGCCGACACCGGCGGAGTGGTAGCGCGTGAAGCCGCCAGGAGGTTCACGACCGAACTCCGCGGGCGAGGCGAACCCCGGAGACGAATTCATGGCCATGGCCGACCGAGCCGATGAGCGTGCCGGCCTGGGCCGGAGGGAAGCCGGCAAGGCCGAGCGCCGGGTGCGGATCATCACCGCCGCGCGAGATCTGATCCGCGAGACCGGTGACGCGGGCCTTTCGATGCGGGCCTTGGCGGCGCGCGCCGGTGTCAGCCTCGCCACGCCCTACAACCTGTTCGGCTCAAAACGGGCGATCGTCCTGGCGGTGCTGCAGGACGTGCGCGAGTTCCACGAACGCTTCTCGATCCTCCACACGACCGATCCGCTGGAGCGGGTCTTCGTGGCCATGGACATGGAGGTTGAGTGTTATGTGGTCGATCCGGACTTCTACAAGGTCATGTGGTCGGCGGTGTTCGACACCACGGACGACGTCCGTTCGACGCTCTTCAACCCCCGGCGTGACGCCTTCTGGCTGGGCCTGATCGACGATGCGGCCGGGGCCGGCGCGCTGCTCGAAGGCGTCGACGCCCGTCTCCTGTTGCAGCAACTGGACCACATGCACCGTTCGGTGATGCTTGACTGGATCCACGGCGAACTGGACCTCGCGCTGCTGCGTCCGACTGTGCGCCACGGCGTCGGTCTCATCCTCGGCGGGGCGGCGGCGGCAGAATGGCGCGGACCGCTGGTCGCCCGAATGCTCGAGGCCCAGCGGTCCATCCGGGCCCCGAAAGCCGCTAACGGAACCGATAGCTGACCGTTACGCCATAGGTGGCTGGCATGCCCGTGTAGCGAAGCAGGACGTCGTTCACGTGGTCGGCGGCCGTCCAGTAGTAGGTATTGAGGACGTTGCGGCCCCAGGCCTCGATCATCCAGCTGCCGATGAGGAGGCCGGCGCGCAGGTCCACCAAGGTGTAGCTGGGCACGTTCAGCGGATCGTTCGGGTGATTGGTCGGGCAGGGTCCCACCGCCGTGGGCGAAGGCGCGCCCGTACAGGTCACATAGCCGCCGAAGACCGGCGTCACGCCCGAAACGCCGGCGTTGTAGAAGGCCGGAGTCGGCGAGTTATTGACGAAAAAGGTGCTGGTCGAGGAGGTGTAGTTCACCGTCACCCCGGCGAACGCCTTGATCCGATCGCTGAAGCGCCAGTCGTACTCGGCGTCGAGCGAGGCTTGCCATTCCGGCGCCGAGGGGAACGGCTCGCCGGTGAAGTCGGCATACTGGTTGAAGGCGTCGAAGTTGTAGTAGTCGCCCGGCACACAGGCGACGTAGCCGGGCGTGGCCGGGTTCGATTGGCCCGGAGGCGGATCGCAGACGTTCTTCGACGACTTGTCGATGCGGCTGAACTGATAGCTCACCGCCGGGGTGATCGTCAGACCGCGGAGCCAGTCGGGCTTATAGACGCCGGAGAATTCGAAACCGATGACGTGCGACTTCGGCACGTTGACCAGGGCCGGCAGGGCCCCGAACACCGGGTCGCTGACCGCGCCCAGGATCTGCTTGTCGGTATAGTCGTAGTAGAAGAAGGCGCCGTTGGCCTGCAGGGTGCGATCGAGCAGCAGCGACTTGAAGCCGACTTCGTAGGACTGCAATCCTTCCTGCACCACTGGGCGGGTCTGCGTGAAGGTGGACAGCGCCACTGTCGGGAACGAGCCACCCTTATAGCCCTTGCCGACGGTCACGTAGAGCAGGTTGTCTGGTGTCACCTGCCAGTTGAGGCCGGCCTGCCAGGGGACGTTATTCTGGTCGAGCTTGGCATAGAAAAGGCCGCCATTGGGCGGTGAGTTGTAGGTCGGCGGTGGCCCGACGGAGGCGCAGGTCCCAGCCGGCGAGAGCGCTGGCGAGGGGCTGCCGAACGACTCCTGCAATATGTAGGCCACGGTCGACCAGGTGCCGTCGCCGCCGTCGTCGCCGCAGGTGCCGCCCAGCTTGTTCTCCTGGGTGAAGCGGATGCCGGCCAGCGCCTTCAGGTTGGACAGGATCGGATATTCGGCGTGGGCGTAGACCGCGTAGATGTCGGTCGTCTGCACGTCGGTTGGCTTGGTCGGACCCAGGGGAAACCCGACTTCGACGCCGAGATTGGGGTTGTAGGAGTCGTAGGACAGCAGTCCGGTCACGAACAAGATCGCGATGCCGCCGAGCAGCACCAGCCCGAGGACCGAGGTCAGCCACGGCCCGCGGACCGGGCTGCGCCAGAAGGACCGCCGGAACGGGCCGGGCGGTGGTTCTTCCGGCATCACGCGCCGGGCCAGCCGCGTCACCCGCCGGAGCGGTGGTATCAGCCGTCGGGCCACCTGACTGGGCTGGGCCGCCCGCCGCAGGAGCTGGAAGCGGCTCGGCTGGTGGGGCGGTTGTTCCGGCCCCGGCTTCTCCGCGGCCCCCGGCTTCTCCACGTCACTCATTTCAGGTCTCCTAGGACTCAAGCGTCCGGGCGA
>JBEKFH010000472.1:0-3346 GCA_050013415.1 Streptosporangiaceae bacterium
CCCGGCCCGAATGCCGCGTGGAACTCGCGGCAGCGGGCCCGGAAGTCCGCCTCGTCGCACGCGAAGAGCGGTGTCCCGAACCGCGCCGCCAGGTCGTTCACGCTGATCCCGCCGATGACGACGGCGCCGCCTGAGCGCCGCGCGGTTCGCGGCCAGATGGCCGGGTCGAGGGCGTTCAGGTCGGCGGGCACGGGCGGCGGGTAACCGGGCGGCAGCACGTCGGCGTGCCACGGCCCCGCCGGGTGAGCAACGCGGCTCATGGATCCCCTTGCTGTGCTTCAGGCGGCGGGCGCGCGGGCGCCGCAGGCGGCGGGCGGGTCAGCCGAAGCCCGCGATGCGATGCGGGACGTACGGCTTCTCCAGCTGCTCGATCTCCTCGGCGGTGAGCTGGATGTCCAGGGCGGCGACGGCGTCATCCAGGTGGTTTGGCTTGGTCGCGCCGATGATCGGCGCCGTGACGGCGGGGTGGCCGGCCACCCAGGCGAGGGCTATCTGGGCGCGCGGGACGCCCCGGTTCTCCGCGACCCTGGCCAGCTGCTCGGCGATCAGCCGGTCGTCGGCGACGTACAGGCTCTGGCCGAAGGGGTCGGTCTCGCTGCGGGCGGTCGCCGCGTCCCAGTCCCTGGTCAGCAGGCCGCGGGCCAGCGGGCTCCACGGGATGACGCCGATGCCCTGGTCGGCGCAGAGCGGCAGCATCTCGCGTTCTTCCTCGCGGTAGAGCAGGTTGTAGTGGTTCTGCATGGTGGCGAATCGCGTCCAGCCGCGGGCGCTGGCCAGGTACAGGGCCTTGGAGAACTGCCACGCGTACATGGAGGATGCACCGATATAACGCGCTTTACCGGCCTTAACCACGTCGTGCAGAGCCTTCAGCGTCTCCTCGACTGGCACCAGCGGATCCCAGCGGTGGATCTGGTACAGGTCGACGTAGTCGGTGCCGAGCCTGACCAGGCTGGCGTCGATCTCGGCCATGATCGACTTGCGGGACAGCCCGGCCCCGTTCGGGCCCGGCCGCATCCGCCCGTGCACCTTGGTGGCGAGCACGATCTCGTCGCGGCGGGCGAAGTCGCGCAGCGCGCGGCCGGTGATCTCCTCGCTCGACCCGGCCGAATACACGTTCGCGGTGTCGAAGAAGTTGATCCCCGCCTCGATCGCCTGCCGGAAGAACGGGCGGCTGGCCTCCTCGTCCAGTGACCACGGGTGCGCGCCGCGGCCGGGCTCGCCGTAGCTCATGCAGCCCAGGCAGATCGGCGAGACGTCCAGGCCGGTCGAGCCGAGCTTCACGTATTCCATGCACGCTCCCTGATGTCAGCCGGCCCTGATGTCAGCCGGCCCTGGTGTCAGCCGGCCCGGTGTTGCCGGCCGTCTGCCAGCGCTAGCCGTCGCGCGGCTCGGCGGCCGAGGCGATCATGCCCTGCCAGGGCGCCAGCTCGATGCCCCCGGCGACGGCCCGCGGGGTGCCGGTGGTCGACAGCAGGATCGGCCCACCTGGATCATGACATGTGATCGGGCCGCCGGAGAAATTGGCCAGCACGGTCAGCCTCCCGGCCTGGTAGGCCCACCCGCCACGCGGCGCGGGCAGGCCGCGGTAGGCGGCGATCTGGCCGCCGAACTCAGCGCGCCGCAGGCTGATCAGCTCCCGGCACAGGCGGAGCATGGAGCTGGGGTCGTCCCGCTGCCCCGCGACGCTGACGGCGGCGCTGTCGCCCACCGGCAGCCAGGGCGCGGCACGCTGCCCGGTGAACCCGGCGGTGGCCGAGGCATCCCACTGCATCGGGGTACGGGCGCGGTCCCTGTTCCCCTTGCCGCCGAGGCCGCCCAGCGTCATCGGGTCCCGCTGCAGTTCAGGCGGGACGTCCACGTCGGTCATCCCGATCTCGTCGCCGTAATAGAGCACCATGGCGCCGGGCAGGGTGGCGAGGATCAGCAGGGCGAGCCTGGCCGCGCGCTCATCGCCGCCGCACCACCGGGTCGGGAACCGGCCGACGTCGTGGTTCGAGGCAGTCCATACCGGGCAGGCGCCCGCGGGGAGCGACGCGAGCGTGCTGTCGACCACGCCGGACAGCGCCGGCCCGGTGAACTCGGCGAAGACGAACGGGAAATTGAACGCGAGCTGCAACTCGTCGTCCTGGCCGTAGTACGCGGCGAGGCCGCCGGCGCTCGCCACCCACGTCTCGCCCAGCAGCAGCCGCGCGGCCGGATAGCTGTCAGCGATCTTCCGCCAGTCGCGGTAGACGGCGTGGGTTTCCGGCCGGTTCGCGTTGTAGACGGGCTTGAGGCCGAAGCCGCCCGCGAGCCGCCCGGTCGAGGTATCCGGCGGGTTGTCGCGCAGTTTCGCGTCCTTGTACAGGCCGTGGGCGACGTCGATGCGGAATCCGGCGACGCCGCGGTCGAACCAGAACCGCAGAATCTCCCTGAATTCCTCGTGCACTGCGGGTTCCCACCAGTTGAGATCCGGCTGGCTGGGCAGGAAGTTGTGCAGGTAGTACTGCCGGGTCGGGTCATGCCAGGCCCAGGCGCTGGCACCGGTGGCGTCCAGCCAGTTGTTCGGCGGGCCGCCGCCGGGGGCGGGATCCGACCAGACGTAGAAGTCCCTGCGGGCGGAACCGCGCTCGCCCGCCGCGTCCACGAACCAGGGATGGGCCGAGCTGGTGTGGTTGGGCACCAGGTCGAGCAGCACCCGCATGCCGCGTTTCCCGGCCTCCGCGATCAGCCGGTCCATGTCATCGATGGTCCCGAGGTCGGGATGAACGCCCAGGTAGTCGCAGACGTCATAGCCCCAGTCGTCGTCCGGCGATGGCATCGTCGGAGACAGCCAGATGCCGTCAACGCCCAGCCAGGACAGGTAGTCCAGCCTGGCGATCACGCCGCCGAGGTCGCCGTAGCCGTCGTCGTCGGTATCGAGCCACGACCGGACGTAAATCTGGTAGAGCACCGCGCCCTGCCACCAGCGGTGCTGACCGGCGTCGCTGTTCAACTGCTCCCCCGATTCAACTGGTCGCCCGATTCCTTGATTCCGGCCGGGTGCCGCGGCCACAATGGATGGCGTGAGCCCGGTTATTGAGCTGGTGATCGCCATCTTGCTGCCCACGGCGGTGGGATACGCGATTATCGTCGGCATTCGCGGGACCCGGTGGTTCACCGAGCGCCAGCGCCAGCGCAGGTACGTGCGGACTCCCACGGCGGAGCCGATCGAGCGGCTCGGCGCCAGCCTCCGCAGGCTCCGCGCCGAGCTTGACGTGACCGAGACCCGGCCGGGCATGACCGCCAAGAACGCGCGCCTGAAGGTGCTCCGCGGCGCGTACGTCGACGCGCTGTCCGCGGCCTGCGAGCGGCTGGAGATCAGCCC
>JBEKFH010000473.1:0-3344 GCA_050013415.1 Streptosporangiaceae bacterium
GCCAGGCTGAACGCGGCCAACGGTGTGCTCCCGCCGCCCGGGTTGAGGTACAGGGTGGCTACCTGCTGGGCGTCCGTGGCGCTGCCCCCGTTGCCGAAGGCGAACAGCCGCCCGCCCGCAGCGAACCGGCGTGCTGACTCCCGCGCGCAGGCGGCGATCCTGGCACCGTCGCGGGCGCTGATCACCCGGCGCAGCTCCATGATCTCGGCCGCCTTGGCGACCGTGGACCTGCGCACCTCCTCCAGCACGGCGGGCAGGTCGCTGGTGCTGGCGTACAGGAACGGGTAGAGCGACTCGACCGTGCCGCGATCCGCCGCGCTCTCCTGCCGGGCCACGGCGGTCAGCCCCCCACGACCGCGATGGCTTCCCCGGCATGCACCAGGATGGTGTCGCCCACCGCGGCCGTCACCAGCGCGACGCTGACCTCCTCGTGGCCGGCGCCGGTGTCCACGATCGCCAGGTCATCGGCGAGCAGCGCGACGATGGTGACCGCCACGGCCGCGTCCGAGCAGGTGATGCAGACCTCATCGTGGCACTCGGGTACGACAGGCGGCGGACCGTGCAATGGCAGCGTCATGCGACCACCCCCGGGGCGAGGATGCCGGGCTGCTCGAAGAACACGTGAACCAGCTCCCACAGCACGTGATAGGCCGTCACGTGCATCTCCTTGACGATCCTGGGATCGGCCGACCTGGCCGTCAGCACGTGGTTGACGCCGCGGCTCGCCGCGATCGCGCCGCCGTCGCCGCCCACCAGGCCTATCGTCAGCATCCCGAGCTCGCTGGCGGCCTGCAGCCCGGCGAGCACGCTGGGGCAGTCGCCGGCGGCGCAGATGCCGAGCGCGATGTCGGCCGGCCCGGCCAGGAACCGGATCTGGTGGGCGAATATCCCGGCCATGCCACTAGCGGCGGCCACCCCCGTGATCGTGGCGACATCCGACGTCAGCGAGATCGCGGGCAGTGCGCGCTTCCCGACGATGACGGGATGCACGAACTCGACGGCCACGTGCTGCGCGTCGGTGCTCGACCCGCCCGTCCCGAACACCACCAGCTTGCCGCCCTGGTGAAAGCGGATCGCCATGTCGTGACAGGCCGCTGCCACGGCGCCGGCCTGATCGGCAAAGTTCTGCATCGGTGCGGCCCGCAGCTCGAACAGCCTGGCTGCCTCGCCGTCCAGCCCGGCTGCCTCGCCGCGTGGCCCGGCTGCCTCGCCGGCGCCGGGCGCGGGCTGGGCAGCCGCGGCGGCGGCCGGGTGACCGGCGGATGTCACGGCGCCGCCGCCACGGCTGCGGTCATGTCGATGTCGGCCTCGAACCGGACCTCGTCGCGCACCTTCAGCGTCCCGAGGAACGCAGAGTAGGGCTTGATCCCGAACGCGGACTGCAGCAGCGAGCCGCTGGCGTGATAGCGGTCCGGGGCGGGCCTGGTGACCGTCAGATCGAGCGGCCGCGCGGTCCCCCTCAGCGTGAGCGTCCCGCTGATGACGCCGCCCCCGGCGGCATCCGGCCGGAACGCTGCTGTGTCGGCGGTGAAGACGGCCTCGGGATTGCGATCGGCGGCCAGCAGCTTGCGCGCGTTCGCCCCGATCTCGCGCTTGTCCCGGTCGGTCAGCGGCTTGAGGCCGCCGGTCCCCTCGCGCACGATCAGCGCGCCCATGTCGACGCGCACCTCCAGCGCCACGGGAGCGAGGTCGTCGCCGACCGTCAGGTCGCCGGACCACCGTGCGGCCTCGATCGTCAGGTCATGACCAGCCTGCGCGACCAAGCCGTCACGGGCTGTCTGCAGCACAAGCCGGTCATGGTCCGAGCCGAAGCGGTAGCGCCCTGCCTGAACCGCCATGGCAGAAACCGTAGGACACATGTGGGGGGGAGTCCAGTGGTCCGCGCAGACAGGTTTGCGCATCTGCCCATCGATCCCGGTCAGGGGAGCGGGACCTCGCCGAATACCTCCTGGATCCGCCGGAGGTCGCGCATCCGGGGCTCGGTGGCGCCGCCCACCCACCGGCTGACTGTCTTTACCGAGACGCCGAGCTGCCGCGCGGCGGCCTCCTGGGTGAGGCCCTCCCGGCGAAGCGCGCTCGACATCCACTCGGCGAAGCTGGCCGGGTGGCCGGGCTGGCCAAGCGGAACCACCCCCTGCGGGCCCGGGTCCGCCAGGACGGCCGGCCGCGTCGGTGGCGCGGCCGGCGGGGCCTGCTGGGCGGCCGGCGGCGCCTGCTGGAAGGGCGGGGTGATCTGGGTATCCGAGTGCAGCACGTCGACCTCGACGTGCTCAGGGAAGATCCGGAACGCCACCTGGATGGACCCAGTCGGCCCGGCTGCGTCGAGCAGGGCGCGGAACACGGTCTCGCCGACCTCGCGGGTGCCCTCCTCGGTCAGCGGGGACTCGGCAAGGCAGCGCCGGACGAAATCCCTGATGTCGGGGATCGATGACGGCCTCGCGGGAAAGATCTGGGAGAGCACCACGACCGGCATGACCTCGATCGAGCTTTCACCGGGACCGTGCAGGGGCTCAGCCACCGGTATCTCCCTCAGACAAGCCCCAGCGATGAGCGACTGGGCATAAGTCAGGGTACGTGACCGCGAGCCGAACGGGAAAGCGCGACGGAGCAGCAGCCAGCGGGTTCGCTGTGATATCGGTCATATCGGCTCGGTAGCTGCATCGCCGCATCGAGGGATCAGACATTTATGTCCTACGAACTGCCTGATGTGTCTTGAAGCCCGAGCTGTGTCAGGTCTAACATGACGACACCTGCGCATCACTGAGGCGAGGTGCGTGCCCATCTTTCCACTAGCAGCGCGATCGACGGTCGCGCTCTCCACCGAGGCCGCGGGCCACCGGCGAGCGAGCGCCGGGCCGCGAGAAGGATCCCGGCGGGCAGGTTTACTGCTCGTCCGCGGGCCAGCTATCAGCCCCGCGCGCAGTTGTCAGCGGGCCGGGCGCATCCGGTATCCAGCCGATTCAGGAGCGAGGAGGTGGCCTCCTCATGGCCACTGGCAACGAGACAACCGACACGTCGCAGGCTGAGGCCGCCGCGGAGCCCGTGGTCCACATCCTCTGGATGAACGGCGGGCTTGGCTGCGACGGGGACTCCGTGGCGCTGACCGCGGCCACCCAGCCCAGCATCGAGGAGATCGCGCTCGGCGCGCTGCCGGGGCTGCCCAAGGTGGCGGTGCACTGGCCGCTGATCGATTTCGAGTGCGGGCCCGAGCAGGGCGCGGACAACTTCATCGAGTGGTGGCACAAGGCCGACCGCGGCGAGCTCGATCCCTTCGTGCTGGTCGTCGAGGGATCCATCCCGAACGAGGCGATCAAGGACGAGGGCTACTGGTGCGGCTTCGGCAA
>JBEKFH010000474.1:0-3342 GCA_050013415.1 Streptosporangiaceae bacterium
GGCCTGGATCCGGTCGAGGTGACCCTCGCGGCGGGAACGAAGCCGTACGGGTTCCTCGGCGCCCTGCCCGGACCGGGCGTGGGCGGTCACTGCATTCCGTGCGACCCGCATTACCTGCTCTGGCAGCTCGCCAGGGACGGCCGCCAGTCCCCGCTGATCGAGCAGGCGATGACCTCGATCCGGCTGCGCCCGGGCCGGGTGGCCGAGCGGGCCGGGGAGGTGCTGGCCGCCGATGGCCTGGGCATGGCGGGCGCCCGGGTGATCGTCGTCGGCGTCAGCTACAAGGCGGGCGTGCAGGATCTCCGCGAGTCGCCTGCCCTGCCGCTGATCGCCGGCCTGCGAGCCGAAGGCGCCGAGGTGAGCTACTGGGACCCGCTCATTCCCGGCCTGCGGCTGCCGGACGGCAGCGAGATGCACAGCGAGAGCTCGCCGGCCGGATCCGGCTGGGATCTGGCCATCATCCACACCCTGCACCCGGGCGTCGACGACTCCTGGGTGCGGGACTGCCCGCGCGTGCTCGATGCCACCTACCAGTTCAGCGGAGTCACCCCCCGCATCGTCGTCTAGCGAAGGTTCTCCCCTCATGAGCAGCAGCGTCCGCCGCGGCGAGCCGGCCTGGCCTTCCCGGCCGGCCGGCCAGCCCGCGTGCCCGGACGGCTCGCCGGTGAAAGCCGCCGCGGCGCCCGCGCCAGCGGCCGCCGGGGGACTGCGGAGCCCGGTCCGGCAGGCCGCCGCGGGACTGGCCGCCGTGCTGCCGGCCGCCGATGCCGCGGCGCTGGCTGCCGCGCTGCTGGCCGCCAGCATCACCGCCGGGCTGCCGGCCTGGCCGGCGGCGGCATACTCGGTGGCCGTGCTCCTCGCGCTGTCGGTCAGCGGGCTGCAGCGCCTGCGCATCTGCGCGCGGGTATCCGACCAGGCAGGCCGGACGCTGGCCGCCGTCACCGGGCCGGCGGTGATCCTGCTGCCGTGGATGCAGGCGACGGCTGCGCTGCGCCTGGTGGCGTGGTCGGCCGGCCTGGTGCTCGCCGTCCGGGTGGCCGCGATGACCGCGCTGCGCGCTGCGCGCCGCCGCGGCCGGCTCACCGAGCCCGCGCTGCTGGTCGGCGCTGGCCCGGCCGGCGAGCAGGTTCTCGGCCTGCTGCTCGAGCATCCCGAGCTGGGCCTGCGGCCACGGGGGTTCATCGGCTCCTCCCGCGCTGCCGAGCCCGGTGAGCCGGCCAGCGAGCCAGGTCTGCCGGTGCTCGGCAGCCCGGCAGATCTGCCGGGAGTGGTGGCTCAGCACGGCATCCGGCGGGTCATCGTCTGCTGCCCCGTCGACGGTGACGACGAGCTCGCATCTGCCCTTGGCGAGCTTGGCGGCCCTGGCGTCCGGCGGGCCCCGCGCGTCGATGCCTGCGTCACGGCGTGGCCGGGCGGGCTGGGCACCGCCGTGCCCCGAGCCTGCCTGGACGAGATCTGGGGCATCCCGCTGATCCCGCTGCGACCGGGCCGGCTGGCCGGCCGCATGGTCGCCAAGCGGGCCTTCGACGTGGCCGGCGCCGCGATCCTGCTCGCCGCGGCCGCGCCGCTGCTGGCCGTGCTCGCCCTTGTCATCAAGGTGCGCCGCCGCCACCCGGTGCTCTTCCGCCAGGCACGCGTGGTCGGCCGCGGCAGGCTCGCCGAGATCATCAAGCTGCGCACCATGGGCTCGCACCCGGACGCCGACACCTGCTGGGTGGTGCCGACGCGGCACCTCACGCCGCTGGGCAACTGGCTCCGCGGGACGCACCTGGACGAGCTGCCGCAGCTGGTCAACGTCCTGCGCGGGGACATGTCGCTGGTCGGCCCCCGGCCCGAGCGGCCCTACTTCGCGGAGAAATTCGGGCGCGAGATCCCGCGGTACGACGACCGGCACCGGATGCGAGCCGGGATCACCGGCCTCGCGCAGGTGCGCGGGCTGCACGGCGACACCTCGATCCACGAGCGCGTCCGCTTCGACAACCTCTACATCGACAACTGGTCGCTCTGGCTCGACATCGTGATCCTCGCGAGCACGGTCACCGGGGCCGTGCGCAGGCGGAAGACGGGCGGTGCCGCGGTGACCCGCGCCGGGCAGCCCGCCGTTGCAGGCGTCAGAAAGGGCGGACAGTGAAGGTTCTGCAGGTAATCACAGGTCTGGGTGTCGGCGGTGCCGAGCTGCAGCTGAGGTCGTTCCTGCAGCACACCCGGCACGACTGCGACGTGGTGACGCTCTACAACGCCGGCCCGGTGGCGGAGATGATCCGCGGCGGCGGCAACCCGGTGCGAGATCTGGGCATGACGAAGAATACGCAGCTGTCGGCGCTGATCGAGCTGAACAGGCTGATCCGCGCTGGCGGTTACGACGTGGTGCACACCCACCTGTACCGGTCGCAGATCTACGGCCGCCCGGCGGCGTGGCTGGCCGGCACCCCGGTCGTGCTGAGCACCGAGCACTCGATTGGCGAGACGCACCTGGAGCGCCGGAAGATGACGCCGGGCGTGCGCGCGCTGTACCTGGCGACCGAGCGGTTCTCGGACGTGACGATCGCGGTGTCGGAGACGGTCCGGGACCGGATGGCGGCCTGGGGCGTCCGCCCGGCCCGGATCACCGTCATCCCCAACGGCGTGGATCTCGCCCGGGTCGCGTTTGATGCCGGCGCCCGGGCCGCGATACGCAAGGAGTTCGGGATCGGCGGCGGCGAGTACGTGATCGGGGTACTGGGCCGGCTCGACCCGAACAAGCAGTTCGACATGGTGATCGAGGCTGCCGCTCCGCTGCTGAATGACGGCACGAAGCTGCTGGTGGTCGGCAAGGGCGACGAGCAGGCTCACCTGGAGCAGGTGGCCGCCAGCTGCGGGGTGACCGATCAGGTGATCTTCGCCGGGGAACGGCACGACGTCGCGGCGCTGCTGTCCGCGATGGATCTGTTCGTGGCCTCCTCGGTGCAGGAGACGTTCGGCCTCTCCGTGCTGGAGGCGCTCGGCAACGGCGCTCCCGTGCTGTACACCACCTGCCCGGCGCTGGAGGGCCTCGATGTGACCCGGGCATCGCAGGTCCCGTCCACGGCGTCCGGGCTCCGCGAGGCCATGGCCGCCGAGGTGAGCGCCGGGCAGCGTGACCGGGTACCCGAGCCCGCCGTGGAGAAGGCATACGGGATCCAGGCCGTCACCAATCGCATCGACGATCTTTACGACCAGCTCGCCGCCCGGCGCACCTGGCGCACCCTTCTGCGTGCTGCCCGGCTGCGTGCTGGCCGGCGGCGTGGGGTGCCAGGGAGCGCGCCGGCCAGCCCGGCGCCAGAGTCAGCCAGGGATGAGTGATGAAGGTTTTCGTGACCGGCG
>JBEKFH010000475.1:0-3306 GCA_050013415.1 Streptosporangiaceae bacterium
GGGCGCGGGACTGCTCGAGGAGGCCGACCCGCGTGACGTGGTAGCCGAGCTGCTGCCCGAGCTCCCGCCCGAAGCCCAGGCCGAGATCGTGGCCGGCCTCTGGCAGGTCAGCCATCCGGGGGTGACCGATCTGCTGACCGCGCTGAGTGACCACCATCCCGACGCGGTCGTGGCCAGGGCCGCCCGCAAGGCCGCGTTCAAGGCGAGGTCGCCGTCGGCTGGCGCAGGCGGCCGGTCTTCGTAGACTTAACGGCCAGCTGTCCGTCGGTCAGCTGTCTGTCGCGGAAAGGGAAATCTGTTGAGCGTCAAGCCGATACGCCTGTTCGGTGACCCGGTCCTCCGCACGCCGGCCGAGCCCGTGCGCGACTTCGACGCCGAGCTGCGCCGGCTGGTCAAGGACCTCACCGAGACGATGCTGGACGCGCCGGGGGTCGGCCTGGCCGCCCCGCAGATCGGGGTCGGCCTGCGGGTCTTCACCTACTATGTGGACGACGAGCTTGGCCATCTGATCAACCCGAGGCTGGACCTGTCCGCCGAGCAGGAGACCGACGATGAGGGCTGCCTGTCCTTTCCCGGTCTTGCCTTCCCGACGCAGCGCGCCCTCGGCGTCGTGGCCACGGGATTCGACATGCACGGCGAGCCGGTGACGCTGGCCGGCGCCGGGCATCTCGCCCGCTGCGTGCAGCACGAGACCGATCATCTCGACGGCGTGCTCTTCATCGACCGGCTCGACGCCGCCCAGCGCAAGCTGGCAATGAAGGAGATCCGTGCCGCCGAATGGTGGGGGGAGCCGGTACCCGTGGTGAAGGCGTCCCCGCATCCGACGCACGGCAAGGCCAGCTAGCCCGGTGCGCCTCGTCTTCGCTGGTACCCCCGAGGCTGCCGTGCCATCGCTTACCGCGCTGCTTGAGTCACGGCATGAGGTTGCCGCCGTGGTCACGCGCCCGGACGCGCCGGCCGGCCGCGGCCTCCGGATGGCCGCCAGCCCGGTTGCGCGACGTGCCGAGGCCGCGGGCGTCGAGGTGCTCAGGCCCGCCCGGCCGCGGGATCCTGAGTTCCTGCAGCGGCTCAGCCAGCTCGCGCCGGACTGCTGCCCGGTGACCGCCTACGGCGCGCTCATCCCGCAGGCTGCGCTGGACATACCGCGCCGTGGCTGGGTCAACCTGCACTTCTCGCTGCTGCCGGCCTGGCGCGGCGCCGCGCCGGTGCAGCACGCCATTCTGCACGGCGACGACATCACCGGCGCCACCACGTTCCGGCTCGTCGCCGAGCTCGACGCAGGGCCCGTATACGGCGTGCTGACCGAGCCCGTGCTGCCGTCCGATACGGCCGGCGACCTGCTGGCCAGGCTCGCCGCGGCCGGCGCCGGGCTGCTGGTCGCGACCATGGACGGGATCGAGTCCGGTGAGCTCCGCCCGGTGCCGCAGCCGCCGGAAGGGGTGAGCCTGGCGCCCAAGATCACGCCGGAACGCGCGCGGATCGACTGGGAACAGCCGGCCATGGCGATCGACCGCCTGATCCGGGCTGCTGCGCCGCGGCCGGGAGCATGGACCGACCTGGCGGGCGTCAGGCTCAAGCTCGGACCGCTGGCCAGCACCGCTGCCGCCGCGAGCGCTGCGGCCGCGGCGGACCCGGGGCCGCCGCCCGGCCCCGGCGAGCTGCGCCTCAGCCGTACCCGGGTACTCGTGGGCACCGGGTCCGATCCGGTGGAGCTTGGTGACGTCCAGCCGCACGGCAGAAAGCCGATGCGCGCCGCCGACTGGGCCAGGGGGCTGCGCGGGCTCGCGCCAGCCGCGGCCCGGCTGACATGACGCCGGCGCCCGGCGATCCCGGCCCGCGATCCCGGCCCGGCCAGCCCGCGAGGTCGGCTCAGCCCGCGAGGTCGGCTCAGCCCGCGAGGTCGGCTCAGCCCGCGAGGTCGGCTCAGCCCGGAAAGTCGGCTCAGCCCGGAAAGTCGGCCCAGCCTCGCCGGTCCGGCGAGTCCGGGTCCGGGGAGTCCCGGCCCGCCGAGCGAACCCGGTCCGGCCCCGCCGCCCGGCCCGGCCCGCAGGCCCAGGCAGGCCCGCAGGCCCGGCGCGGCAGCTCCCGGCCGGCGGCCGGCCCGCGCGCCGGCCTGCGCGCCGACCCCGCGCGATCGGCCGCCTACGACGTGCTGCAGGCCGTCGCCGAGCGGGATGCCTACGCGAACCTGATGCTGCCGTCCCTGCTCAGGGAGCGCGGGCTGACCGGCCGGGACGCGGCGCTCGCGACCGAGCTCGCCTACGGGACGCTGCGCGGCCAGGGCACCTACGACGCGATCCTCGCCGTCTGCAGCGACCGCGGCATCGACCAGATGGACCCGCCGGTCCGGCGGGTGCTCAGGCTCGGTGCCCACCAGCTGCTCGCCACCCGGATACAGCCGCACGCGGCCGTCGCCACATCGGTCGACCTGGCCAGGGACGTCGCCGGCCAGCGCCCGGCCGGGTTCGTCAACGCGGTGCTCCGCAAGGTGGCAACGCGCGACCTGGATGCGTGGATCGAGATCGCGGCGCCGGGCCGGGCGGCGGATCCCGTCGGCTATCTGGCGGTCAGGTACAGCCACCCGCGCTGGATCGTGACCGCGCTGCGGGACGCGCTCGGCGAGGAACCCGGCGGCGACCTGACCGAGACCGAGGCGGCCCTCGCCGCGGACGGGATCCGGCCGCTGGTAACCCTCTGCGCCACGCCCGGGCTCTCCACCGCCGCGGAGCTCGTCACTGCTGGCGGCACGCTAGCCCGGTGGTCCCCGTTCGGCGCGTATCTGGCCGAAGGTAACCCGGCGGACGTCGCCGCCGTGGCCCAGCACCGCGCCGCGGTTCAGGACGAGGCGAGCCAGCTCGCCGCGCTGGCCCTGACCCGGGCGGACGCGTGCGGCCCGGACCGCCGCTGGCTCGACCTGGCCGCCGGGCCTGGCGGCAAGGCGAGGCTGCTGGCCGGGCTGGCGGCCGGCCGGGACGCCCGGCTGCTGGCCGTGGACGTGCGCCCGCACCGGGCCGGCCTCGTTCGCGCGGCGACGGCCGGCAACGGCCGGGCCGCGGTGCTGGCGGCCGACGGGCTGGCGCCCGCCTGGCGGCCCGCGGTCTTCGACCGGGTGCTCGCCGACGTGCCATGCTCGGGGCTCGGCGCGCTCCGCCGGCGGCCCGAGGCGCGCTGGCGCCGCACCCCGGCCGACGTCGCCGGGCTCGGCGGCCTGCAGCGCGGGCTGCTCGCCGCGGCGCTCGACTCGGCCAGGCCGGGCGGGGTGGTCGCGTACGTGACCTGCTCGCCGCACCTGGCCGAGACCCGCGA
>JBEKFH010000476.1:0-3304 GCA_050013415.1 Streptosporangiaceae bacterium
TGCTGACCCGGGGTGCGGTCAGCACCGGCACCGAGCGTCCCGGCCCGGACGGGGCCCCTGACCTGGCCGCCGCCGCCATCTGGGGGCTGGCTGCCAGCGCCCAGAGCGAGAACCCGGGCCGGATCACCCTCATCGACACCGACGCCGACCCCGCGTCCGCCGCTGCCCTCGCCACGGTGATCAGCGCCGACCACCCCCGGGCGGCAGTCCGTTCCGGTGCCACCTACCTGCCCCGCCTGGCCCGGGCCGCCGCCCAGCCCACCCTGGCGGTACCCGACGCCCCGGCCTGGCGGCTCGAGGCCAGCAGCGACGGGTCGCTCGACGGCCTGGCCCTCGCCCCCTACCCGGCCAGCGCGGAACAGCCCGGGCCCGGGCAGGTGCAGATCGCGGTGCACGCCGCCGGGCTCAACTTCCGCGACGTGCTGATCGCGCTGGGCATGTACCCCGGTCACGCCCCCCTCGGCAGCGAGGCCGCCGGGATCGTCACCGCGGTCGGCGAGGGTGTCACCAGCCTGGCGCCCGGTGACCGGGTCATGGGACTCGTCTTCGACTCCATCGGCCCGCTCGCCCTCGCCGACGCCCGCCTCCTGGCCCCGGTCCCGCCGGGCTGGTCCGATGTCCAGGCCGCGACCGTGCCGGTCGCGTTCATGACCGCCTACTACGGCCTGTTCGACCTCGGCCACCTCCGCGCCGGGCAAACCCTCCTCGTCCACGCCGCCACCGGCGGGGTCGGGATGGCCGCCCTCCAGCTCGCCCGCCACCACGGCATCGAGGCCTACGGCACCGCCAGCCCGCCCAAGCAGCACCTGCTGCGCGCCCACGGGATACCCGCCGACCACATCGCCTCCACCCGCGACGGCGGCTTCGAGGCTGCCTTCCGCACCGCCACCGCCGGGCGCGGCGTCGACGCCGTCCTCAACGCCCTCGCCGGCGAACTCACCACCGCCTCCCTGCGCCTGCTCACCCCCGGCGGCACCTTCCTCGAAATGGGCAAAACCGACCTCCGCGACCCCGCCGACGTCGAAGCCGCCTACCCGGGCATCGCCTACCGGCCCTTCGACCTGTCCGACCCCGGACCGGACCGCCTCGGCCAGATCCTCACCGACCTGGCCGCGCTGTTCACCGCCGGCACCCTGCAGCCGCTGCCCGTCGCCGCCTACGACATCCGGCTGGCCCCCGACGCCTTCCGGATCATGAGCCAGGCCCGGCACACCGGCAAGATCGCCCTCACCATCCCGGCCGCCCTGCGCCGCCCGGCCGGTTCCGGCGACCCCGCGCTGGCCGGGACCGTGCTGGTCACCGGGGGCACCGGCACCCTCGGCGCCCTCACCGCCAGGCACCTCGCCGGCCAGGGCGCCACCGCCCTGCTGCTGGCCAGCCGGCGCGGGCCGGCCGCCGCCGGCACCGCCGGACTGGCCGCCGACTTGGCCCGGGCTGGGGCCGCGGTCGCCATCACCGCCTGCGACACCGCCGACCCCGCACAGGTGGACGGGCTGCTCGACGCGATCCCCGACGACACCCCGCTGACCGCGATCTATCACACCGCCGGCGTCCTCGCCGACGCCACCATCGGTGCCCTCACCCCGGCCCACCTCGACCAGGTCCTGCGGCCCAAGGCCGACGCCGCCTGGAACCTGCACCAGGCCACCACCGGGATGCCTGGCGTCCAGCGGTTCGTGCTGTTCTCCTCCGTCGCCGCCCTGCTCGGCTCGGCCGGGCAGGGCAACTACGCCGCGGCCAACAACGTCCTGGACGCCCTGGCCGGCTACCGCCATCACCTGGGCCTGCCCGCGACCAGCCTGGCCTGGGGTTACTGGGCTCAGGCGACCGGCATGACCGGGGCCCTCAGCACGGCCGACCGGGCCCGCATCGGACGCGGCCTGCTCCCCATCGACACCGGCCCGGGGCTCGCCCTGCTCGACCGGGCGGCGGTCAGCCCCCGCCCGCAGCTGGTCCCCTGCCCGTTCAACCTCCCCGCCCTGCGCGACGCCGCCGCCGGCGGAACCTTGCACCCCATCCTGGCCGCGCTCGTCCCGGCCGCACCGCGCCGGGCCAGTGCGGCGGGCGCGGCTGGGCCGGCTTCGCTGGCCGCACAGCTGGCCGGGTTGTCCTCGGCTGAACGCCATGGCCGCCTGCTTGATTTGGTGCGGGGTTTGGCGGCGGCGGTGCTTGGCCATGCGGCGGGCGGTGACATCGCGCCGGAGGTCACCTTTGACGCGCTCGGGTTTGACTCACTGACCGCGGTCGAGCTCCGCAACCGGCTCTCCGCTACGGCCGGGCTCCGCCTCCCGGCCACCTTGACCTTCGACTACCCCAGCCCCCAGGCGCTGGCCGCCTACCTCGACACCCAGGTCACCGGGACGGCCCCCGCCCGGGCCGCCGTCACCAGCCGGGCCGTGGCCGCCGATGCTGGTGAGCCGATCGCGATCATCGGCATGGCCTGCCGGTTCCCCGGCGGCGTCACCACCCCCGCCCAGCTGTGGGACCTCGTCGCCACCGGCACCGACGCCGTCACCCCCTTCCCCGAGGGCCGCGGCTGGGACCTGGACACCCTGTTCCACCCCGACCCCGACCACCCCGGCACCAGCTACGCCCGGCACGGCGGCTTCCTGCACCAAGCCGACCAGTTCGACCCCGACTTCTTCGGCATCAGCCCCCGCGAGGCCCTGGCCACCGACCCCCAGCAACGCCTCCTGCTCGAAGTCGCCTGGGAAACCCTCGAAAACGCCGGCCTTGACCCCACTGCCCTGCGCGGCACCCCGGCCGGCGTCTTCACCGGCGCGTTCCACCAGGAATACGGCACCATGGGCGCCCACGCCCCCGAGCAAGCCGCGGGCTACCTCGTCACCGGCAACACCAGCAGCGTCATCTCCGGCCGCATCTCCTACGCCCTGGGCCTGGAAGGCCCCGCCGTCACCGTCGACACCGCCTGCTCCTCCTCCCTGGTCGCCATCCACCTCGCCATGCAAGCCCTCCGAGGCGGCGAAGCCACCATCGCCCTGGCCGGCGGCGCCACCATCATGGGCAGCCCCGGGTTGTTCATCGAGTTCTCCCGCCAGCGCGGCCTGGCCCCCGACGGCCACTGCAAGCCCTTCGCCGCCGCCGCCGACGGCACCGGCTGGGGCGAAGGCGCCGGCCTGGTCCTCCTCGAACGCCTCTCCGACGCACAACGCAACGGCCACCACGTCCACGCCGTCATCCGCGGCTCCGCCGTCAACCAGGACGGCGCCTCCAACGGCCTGACCGCCCCCAACGGCCCGTCCCAGCAACGCGTCATCACCACCGCCCTCGCCGCCGCCGGCCT
>JBEKFH010000477.1:0-3280 GCA_050013415.1 Streptosporangiaceae bacterium
GGCAGGCTGCGGCTGATCTCGGCCAGCAGCCTGCCGGACACCAGCGCGGTGCCCTCCTCCTCGGCTGCCACCGGTATCCGGGCCTGCGCCGATACGTCGTAGTCGAAGCTGGACAAGGTCAGCTCGTCGCCGGCGTGCAGCCGCATCCCGGCGAGCACGGGCACCGTCGGCCGGGCCGGGAGCGCGCGCGCGGTCCACGCCACCGCCTCGGCCAGGACGTCACGATCCACCTGAATCCTCACGCGATGCCTCCCGCCTTCGGGCCGTGACAGCTGACGGCCCGTTTCACGGCGGGCACTGCCTGCTGGGTACTTGGTATGTCAGCGAAAAAGAGAAACGTAGTAGTCATAGGGTCGGTGGACACTGGGGAAATCTGCTCGCGCCGCAGCTCAGCAGGGATACGGGCGTCCACAGGGCCTGTGCGCGGGCGCCGGTATTCCGGCCCCCGGCTGTGCATGCCCGGATGTCCCCAGCCATTTACCGGCCGGTTACCCCCCGGCCTTATCGGGTTGTCCTCCGCTTGTCCCAAGCGCATCCACAGGTTTGTCCACAGCCTGTGCGCACTGATTGTCGCGGCCGGCGCTGTTATGTAACCGTTCACCCGGACCTTGCCTGCTGCTTGATGCGGTTGGTGAGTTCGGTGACCTGGTTGTAGATCGACCGCCGCTCAGCCATCAGGGAGCGGATTTTCCTGTCCGCGTGCATCACGGTGGTGTGATCCCGCCCGCCGAATTGCTGGCCGATCTTCGGCAGCGACAGGTCGGTCAGCTCGCGGCACAGGTACATGGCGATCTGCCGGGCGGTGACCAGCACCCGCGAGCGGGACGTCCCGCACAGGTCATCGATCGACAGCCCGAAGTAGGACGCGGTCTGGCCCATGATGGTGGCGGCCGTGATCTCCGGTCCCTGCGCCTCGGGAATGAGGTCCTTCAGCACGATCTCGGCGAGCTGGAGGTCGACGGACTGGCGGTTGAGGCTGGCGAACGCGGTGACCCTGATCAGCGCGCCCTCGAGCTCCCGGATGTTGGTGGAGATGCGGCTCGCGATGTACTCCAGCGCCTCGGGCGGGGCGTTGAGTCCTTCCTGGACGGCCTTCTTCCGCAGGATCGCGATGCGGGTCTCTAGCTCGGGCGGCTGCACGTCGGTCAGCAGCCCCCACTCGAACCGGCTCCGCAGCCGGTCCTCCAGGGTCACCAGCCGCTTCGGCGCGCGGTCGCTGGAGATCACGATCTGCTTGCTCGCGTTGTGCAGTGTATTGAAGGTGTGAAAGAACTCCTCCTGGGTTCCTTCTTTATTCTCCAGGAACTGGATGTCGTCGACGAGCAGCACGTCGACATCGCGGTAACGGCGCCGGAAACCGTCCTGCTTGCCGTCCCTGATCATGTTGATGAAGTCGTTGGTGAATTCCTCCGAGCTGACATACCGCACCCGGACGCCCTGATAAAGGCTCTGCGCATAGTGGCCGATGGCGTGCAGCAGGTGCGTCTTGCCCAGCCCCGAGTCGCCGTAGATGAACAGCGGGTTGTAGGCCTTCGCCGGCGCCTCGGCGACCGCGACGGCGGCCGCGTGCGCGAACCTGTTGCTGGACCCGATGACGAACGTCTCGAAGGTGTATTTCGGGTTCAGCCGCGCCTGCCCGGGCCTCGGCGCGCCGAGGCCCGGCCCGGTGTGGCCCGGGATGGCGGGTGGCCGCTGCCGCCCGGTCAGCAGATCCATGCCGGTCGCGTCCAGCGCGTGCTCCCGTGCCACCGTGCCGTCCATGGAGAGGGCAGTGCCGTCCAGGGGGAGGCTGGGAACCGCGGCGCGGGGATCGGCGCCCGCCCCGGATCCCGCGGCCGCGCCAGGCACGGTCCCCGCCAGCCGGTGGTCCCTGGTCATGCCCGGCCCGGTGCCGGAGTGAGCGGCAGCCGTCGGGTTCTCCGGGCTCGCTTCCGGCAGCGGCATCGACGAGATCACCGCCGGATCGACGGTCACGGCGAGCTGGATGCTGCGCCCGAGCTCCCGGGACAGCGCGTTGGTGATCAGCGAGCGGAGCCTGGTCTCGAGCTGCTCCTTGACGAACTCGTTCGGCGTGGCGATCAGCGCCGTGTTCTCGACCAGCCCGAGCGGGCGGGTTAGCTGCAGCCAGGCGCGCTGGGCAGGCTCGATGTGCATCTCGGCGAGCTCGTCGAGGGACCGGGCCCATACCTCTGCGAGGTCTGATTCGCTCATCGACCGTTCACCTCGGCCAGCCCCCACATGTGATCAACAGGTTTTTCCACAGGTTGTGCACGTCGTTATTCGCTCCGTGGCCGCTCCTTCGCCACCCGCCGGCAGATTGCTCGGCGATTCACCGCCCCCTGGGCCTGCATCCTGTGAGCGCTGTCCACAGCCTAGGGCCCGGCTCCCGGCCGTGCTGCGCGAATGGCGTTGTTGCGCGGCGCCCGCCCCGGGCGGTTTGACCGGTGCAGCCTGATGCGCGTAACGTTCATTGGTCCGGTCACCCCGGCGCGAGTTCAGCCTGTGCTGAAATCCGCCCGGGCCTGGCGGCCCGGCATAGGCACTCTCCGCGACCCGCACCGCATCTGGAGCCCCAGTGAGCAAGCGCACCTTCCAGCCGAACAACCGACGCCGCGCGAAGACGCATGGGTTCCGGCTGCGCATGCGGACCAGGGCCGGGCGGGCGGTTCTCGCCGCGCGGCGGCGCAAGGGCCGCGCGCGGGTCAGTGTCTGACCTGCGCGGCTACCTCTCGCCACGGTGATCCCCGATGCTTCCCGCGGTGGCCAGGATGCGGCGGCACGCGGAGTTCACGGCGGCCACTCGCGGTGACCGGGCCGGCCGGCCGCTGCTGACCGGGCATCTGCTGGTTCGCCCCGGCCAGGATGAGCCCGCCCGGGTGGGATTCGTGGTCAGCCGAGCGGTCGGCACGGCCGTGGTGCGGAACCGGGTCCGGCGGCGGCTCCGCCACCTCGCCCGCGGGTACCTGGGGTCGCTTCCGGGAGGTAGCCTGCTTGTGGTACGTGCCAATCCCCGGGCGTCCACCGCACGCCAGGCGGACCTCGCCGCCGATCTCGACCTGGTACTCGGCACACTGCTGCGGCGGCAGGGCGGGAAGAAGTAGATCCATGATGAGCGGAACGCGACGGGAGACCAGGGACCGGCCATCGGCCGCCGCCCGGGTGCTCGTGGCTGCTCTCACGGGATACCGGCGCTTCATCAGCCCGCTGCTCGCCCCGCGCTGCCGGTTCCTGCCATCCTGCAGCGAGTACGCGCTGGAGGCGGTCCGGGCGCATGGCGCCG
>JBEKFH010000478.1:0-3280 GCA_050013415.1 Streptosporangiaceae bacterium
GAGTTGCCTCGGCCGATAGCGGCATGCTCTCGCTGGGTGGGGACGGGCACTGGTGCAGCCGGTGCCGGCCAGCCACGAGGGCGGTCAGCATCGCGAGACGGCTGGCACTGGGAGGACTCGGCCGGATGCAGTCAACGCGACGCGGGCGTCCGGGGCGATATCGATGATGACTGAATCCCGGCCGTGCTGCCAGATGCGGTCAGGCTGCCGATACCGCAGTTCGGATGACCAGGCCAGACTCGGAAATCGTCCTGAGAACTCGCACGTCGTCGCTCGCACCGGCCCGCAGACCTGTACCTGCCGAGCCGACGTCCTCGTGAGGAGAACCGCCCATGTCCAGCCATGAGCCTGAGCCGGCCACGACTGATGCCGGCATCCCGGTCGCAAGCCAGGAGCATTCGCTAACGGTGGGGCCCGACGGCCCGATCCTGCTCAATGATTTCTACCTGATCGAGCAGATGGCCAACTTCAACCGGGAGCGGATACCGGAACGGCAGCCGCACGCTAAGGGCTCCGGCGCGTTCGGCTACTTCCAGGTGACCGGCGACGTCAGCAGGTACACGCGGGCGGCGGTGTTCCAGCCCGGGAGCAGGACCGGCACGGTGGCCCGGTTCTCCACCGTCGCGGGTGAGCGGGGCAGCGCCGACACGTGGCGGGACCCTCGCGGTTTCGCGCTGCGGTTCTACACCAGCGAGGGCAACCTGGACATGGTGGGGAACAACACCCCGGTGTTCTTCCTGCGCGACCCGCTGAAGTTCCAGAATTTCATCCGGTCGCAGAAGCGCCGCGCCGACAACGGGCTGCGCGACCACGACATGCAGTGGGACTTCTGGACGCTGTCGCCGGAATCGGCGCACCAGGTCACCTGGCTGATGGGCGACCGCGGCATCCCCCGCACCTGGCGGCACATGAACGGCTACTCCAGCCACACCTACAGCTGGGTCAGCCCGGCCGGGCTGATCTACTGGGTGAAGTACCACTTCATCACCGACCAGGGCATCCAGTGGCTCCCACAGGCCGAGGCCGACATACTGGCCGGCCAGGACGCCGATTACCACCAGCGCGACCTGTGGGAGGCCATCCGGCGCGGCGACTACCCGTCCTGGACGCTGAAGGTGCAGATCATGCCGTTCGAGGAGGCCAGGACCTGCCGGTTCAACCCGTTCGACCTGACCAAGGTGTGGCCGCACGCCGACTACCCGCTGACCGAGGTCGGCAGGCTGGTCCTGGACCGCAACCCGGTCGACATGCACACCCAGATCGAGCAGGCCGCGTTCGAGCCGAGCAACCAGGTCCCCGGCACCGGGCTGTCGCCGGACAAGATGCTGCTGGGCCGCGGGTTCTCCTACGCCGACGCGCACCGCGCCCGCCTCGGAGTCAACTACAAGCAGATCCCCGTCAACGCACCCGTCTCCCCCGTCCGCGCCTACTCCAAGGACGGCGCCATGCGGGTGGTGAATGTCTCCGACCCCGTGTACGCGCCCAACTCCAAGGGCGGCCCGGTCGCGGATGCGGGCCGCGCCGCGGAGCCTCTGTGGCACGTGGACGGGGACATGGTCCGGGCCGCCAGCACCCTGCGCCGCGACGACGACGACTGGGGCCAGGCCGGCACCCTGGTCCGCGCGGTCCTCGATGACCAAGCCCGCGACCGACTGGTCTCCAATGCCGCCGGACATCTGCTCAACGGCGTCACCGAGCCGGTGCTGGTTCGTGCCTTCCAGTACTGGAAGAACGTGGACCTGCGCCTCGGCGAACGCATCGAGCAGGCGGTCCGTGAGCGGCAGTCCTGACATGGCCAGGCAGAAGCCTCGGGGCGCCGCCGCAGGAGGTCGGGCGCCCCTACAGCCGTGCTGTCATCACGGCCGCGGGCGCTGGCAGCCACATTGCCGGACGGGCCGTCACCGCGGCGTTCGTGTCCAACGACGGGATTCGTAGTGTCAGGAGAACAAGATCCCCGGTCACGGCGAGCCATCTGTTCGCCGTCCGCCCAGGCTCGAGGATATGTTCGCCTGCGGTGCGGTCGCCTGCCCGGACGGATCGCCGGTCTCCTGTGCGAGCCCGGCCCCGACGCGCACGCACTGGAATTCATTGAGCTGCAGGCGCGCCTGTTCGGCGACTTCGGAGACAATCGGGCTCAGCGTGTGGACCAACCCCGTCGTCGTGAGGCGCATGCTAGGCGCGCTGCGGGACGCGGCGCACGGCAGCTCGCGGGCCAGCACGCCCGTCAGCCGGTCGCAAGCCAGGGTCATCGGCCAGATCAGCCTGCTTGACCTACGCGGCGTACTCGGCGACGCATCGCTGTTGGCCGCGCTTTCTCGCGGGGCATGCGGGTGCGCCCTGTGTCCCGCCTCGTCACAGCCAGATCGCGGAGGCAGACACATGCACCCTCGAGACGGTCGACTCGAAGGCTGGTGCTATCTCACCGAGGGGTACCTCATTTTCCTCCGGGTGGACGGCGACTCGATCGCGGCGAAGCCGGGGGGCGAGGTCTACCGCCTCGACCATCACCCGGGCTGCCGGGTCGGGGGTCGCGCTGATGCGGCCAGGGGACATTTCCGTCATCGCGCCGCCCTCCAGCTCGTCATCGGCGCGCGGAGGGGAGCGTGACCGCCCGCGCGGAGCGCTCACCACTACCGCCGCCGACCGCGCGACCAGCCTGCTTCGCCTCTTGCCAAGCCGGAAGATAACACTACGAAAAGGACAATTCTCATGACCAATGACCGCAAGACGCGTCAGCGCAGACAGGACCAGCGCCCCGCCGCGGCGCGATGGACCATCACCGTCCCGGGCGCCACCATCCCGGCGTCGCCCTTCCCGCCGGGCAGCCACCCCGGAAACGACAAGATCCTCGTCGTCCGGCCCGACGTGCCGCCCGGACTCGACGAGACCGCGCTGGGCGAGTGGCTGGCCGCATCCCACCCGCCGGAGGCGGTAAGGACCATAGTGGACGAGGTAACTCGTGACGAGTTCGTCCGCCGACTGGCCGGACTCGACATCGTGAGTCAGGTCAATGCCAACCCGCTGGTCCGCGTCGTAGCGCTAGTGGAACCCGCAGCGCTGCTGCGCTGGGCAGCTAGCGCGGCAGACCCGCTAGAGAGAACGACCGCAGCCCAGTTCCCGTGTTACCCGAAGCCCAGTCCGGTGACCCCCGAAGCGCCAAGCAGACTCCCTGACGCCTCCGGCCGGGTCCGGCTCCCCGCGCTAAAGCTCACTCGCGGCCAGGGCTTCCGGCGGCGTTTGCGCATCATGCCCGAGTTCGGAAGGAGGAGGGGGGAGGCTG
>JBEKFH010000479.1:0-3272 GCA_050013415.1 Streptosporangiaceae bacterium
CGGTTCCACGACATGACGCAGTGGTGGCAGGGACGCGCGGTGCCGATGGCCGGGGTGGCCGGCGTCAAGGTCGCCCCGGAGGCACGCGGCGCCGGGACCGGCCGGGCGCTGATGACCGCGCTGCTGGCGGAGATCGCGGCCCGCGGCTACCCGCTGTCCGCGCTGTACCCGTCCACCATGCCGATCTACCGCTCGCTCGGCTACGAGGTCGGCGGCGGCCGGTACCAGGTGTCGATGCCGGCCCGCTCGCTGCGCGCCCTCGTCCCGCCGGACCACGCCGCCGCGGTCAGCACGGGTGACGCGGGCCCGGCGGCTGGCCTGCGCCGGGCGGGCCCGGACGACGCGGCCGAGATCGGCGCCGTGACCGGCCGGGTGCACGAGCTGGCCCGCGACCGCGGGCCGGTCGCTTTCGATCCCGCCGTCTCCCGGCGCCAGCTCGATGACGAGGACCTGTTCTGCTACCTCGCCGACGACGGGTTCCTCGCCTACGGCTGGTCCTCCGGGAACAACGAGATCGTCGTGCGGCGCGCGGTGGCCGGCTCGGCGGCGACCGCCCGCGCGCTGTGGTCCGTGGTCGCCTCGCATGACTCGATGGCCGGCACCGTCCGCGCGTTCTGCGGCCCGGCCGACCCGGTCAGCTGGCTGATCAGGGAGCCGGAGGTGACCCTGACCCGGCAGCAGGCGTGGATGCTGCGGGTGATCGACGCCGCGGCGGCCATCGCCGGGCGCGGTTTCCCGGCCCCGGCCGGGCTGGACATCGGCTTGCGGCTGGACGACGAGCTGTGCCCCGTGAACGCCGGGCTCTGGCGGCTGAGAGTCAGCGGCGGCCACGGCGTTCTCCTTCGATACGGAACGGAAGGCCTGGCGGACCCCCCGGAAGCAGTGCCGCTCGCCCTCGGGGCGCGCGGATTCGCCGCGCTGTACGCGGGGACACCACTCGCCACGCTGCGCCTCGCCGGGCTGGCCGCCGGGGGAGACCCGGCCGCCGACGCTGCCCTGGACGGCGCGTTCTGCGGCCAGGCATTCATGCTCGACTACTTCTGACCGGCGACACGCCGGGGCACGTCGCGGCGCGGGGCCCGGCGTGACGGTAGTGTCGAGGCGACCGAACATGTGTTCGTCAGCGACCGGGACGGGTGAGCGGGATGCGGGTGCTGGGCGTCGATCCCGGGCTGACCCGGTGCGGCATCGGCGTCATCGACGGCGTGCCCGGCCGGGCGCTGACGCTGGTGGCCACCGACGTGATCAGGACCCCGGCCGATGACGACATCGCCCGGCGGCTGCTGGCGCTGGAAACCGGGATCGAGTCCTGGCTGGCCGAGTACCGGCCGGACGCGGTGACCGTCGAGCGGGTGTTCAGCCAGCACAACGTCCGGACGGTGATGGGCACCGCGCAGGCCGGGGCGGTCGCCATCGTGTGCGCCGCGCGGCGCGGGCTGCCGGTGGCGTTGCATACGCCCAGCGAGGTCAAGGCGGCAGTGACCGGCAATGGCCGGGCCGGGAAGGAGCAGGTGACGGAGATGGTGATGCGGCTGCTCCGGATGGCGGACCCGCCGCGGCCGGCCGACTCGGCCGACGCGCTGGCGCTGGCGATCTGCCACCTGTGGCGCGGCGGGGCGCAGCGCCGGCTCGCCGCCGCCAGCGCGGCAGCCCAGCTCACCGGCCAAGCCGCCGCGGCCGGCCGGGCCAGGCCCGTCGCGGCGGGCGGCTCGCGATGATCGCGCACCTGGACGGCAAGGTCAGCTCGGTCGCGCCGGAGGGCGCGGTGATCGACGTCGGCGGCGTGGGGCTGCTCGTGCAGTGCACGCCGGGCACGCTGGCCGGGCTGCGCACGGGCGAGCGCGCCCGGGTAGCGACGTCCCTGGTGGTGCGGGAAGACGCGCTGACCCTGTACGGCTTCGCCGGCGAGGACGAGCGGAACACCTTCGAGCTGGTGCAGACGGCCAGCGGCGTGGGGCCCCGGCTGGCGCTGGCCATGCTTGCCGTGTTCAGCCCGGACGCGCTGCGGCGGGCAGTGGCCACCGAGGACCTGGCGGCCCTCACCACGGTTCCCGGCATCGGCAGGAAGGGCGCGCAGCGGATCGTCCTTGAGCTGGCCGGGCGGCTGGGCGCGCCAGGCGACCTGGCGCCCGGCGACACCGGCGGCGGGCTGCCGCTGGCCAGGCGGGCGGCCCCGTGGCGGGAGCAGGTCCGGATCGGCCTGGTGAACCTGGGCTGGCAGGCACGCGACGCGGATCTGGCCATCGCGGCCATCGAGCCCGAGCTGCGTTCCGGCCCCGGGGCGAGTGATCCCGCGGACGGTGGCCCGGGTGACGCCGGTTCGGCGGCGGCCGATCCGCAGGACGTGGATGTCGCGGCCGCGCTGCGCGCGGCGCTCCGGGTGCTGGGGCGGACGTGACCAGCCCTGGCGGGGCAGACATGAGCACCGCCGGCGGGGCAGACGTGACCAGCCCCGGGGGGTCAGACGTCACCAGCCGGGGCGGGTCAGACGTCACGAGCCGGGGCGGGGAGCCCGTCCTGGCTGCCGAAGAGCGGGTGGTATCCCCGCTCGCCGATGCCGACGACCGGCTGATCGAGGGCGCGCTGCGGCCGAAGCGGCTGGCGGACTTCGTCGGCCAGGCTCGGGTGCGCGAGCAGCTGTCCCTTGTCCTGGAGGGCGCCCTACGGCGCGGCCGGGTGCCCGATCATGTCCTGCTCTCCGGGCCGCCCGGCCTCGGCAAGACGACGATTGCCATGATCATCGCGGCGGAGCTCGGGGCTCCGCTGCGGATCACCAGCGGCCCGGCGATCGAGCGGGCCGGTGATCTCGCCTCCGTGCTCTCCACGCTCAGCGAGGGCGAGGTGCTGTTCATCGACGAGATCCACCGGGTGGCCCGGCCGGCCGAGGAGATGCTGTACCTCGCCATGGAGGACTTCCGGGTGGACGTCGTGATCGGCAAGGGACCGGGAGCCACGGCGATCCCGCTGGACATCGCTCGCTTCACCCTCGTCGGGGCCACGACCAGAGCAGGGTTGCTGCCGGCTCCGCTGCGTGACCGGTTCGGATTCACCGCTTACCTCGACTTCTACGAGCCGGCCGAACTTGGCGTGATCGTGCGCCGGTCCGCTGGCCTGCTGGGGGTGACGCTGCGCGAGGACGGTGCCGAGGAGATCGCGGGCCGCTCCCGCGGCACTCCCCGGATCGCCAACCGGCTGCTGCGCCGGGTGCGCGACTTCGCCGAGGTCCGCGCCGACGGGGTCGTGACCAGGCAGATCGCCCGCGCCGCGCTGGA
>JBEKFH010000480.1:0-3259 GCA_050013415.1 Streptosporangiaceae bacterium
ATAAGCACGTTATGTCAAGCCATGGCGGAACGGGGGACTGGGTCAGGCGGAACAGGCGGGCTGGGTCAGGCGGAACGGGCGGGCTGGGTCAGGCGGAACGGGCGGGCTGGGTCAGGCGGAACGGGCGGGCTGGGTCAGGACAGCACGCGCCGCCGGAAGTTGCGCAGCCCGATCGTCAGGAACGCGGCGCCGAAGGCAAATATCACCGGGTAGATCACGTACAGGTGCATGTGCGGTGCCTGGGTGAACGCCGCGCGCATGCCCTCGTTCACGTAGATCAGCGGGTTGATCAGCACGATCGTCTGAAGCCAGTGCCAGCCGCCGATGGTCACGGGCGCGAGCCTGGTCCACGAGTAGTACGTGCCGCCGAGGAACGTGATCGGCAGGATGATGAAGCCGAACATCAGGCCGATGTTCCGCGGCTCGAAGCTGGTGCCGAGCACGAGCCCGAGGCCGGCCATCGCGACGCATGCGAGCGGCACCAGCGTCAGGATGATCCACCAGTGCAGCGAAAGGTGCGCATGCACGCCGGGCGCGTGCACGACCGAGGCTATCGGCAGCACGATGGCCGCCGATATCACTCCCTGGGCCGCGCCCGAGAAAACCTTGGCCATGGCCACCAGCCAGATCGGGCAGGGCGCCTGCACCCGGTCCTCGATCTCGCGGGTGAAGCCGAACTCCTGGGCCATCGCGAGGGCGATCGACTGCACGCCCTGGAACATGATCGTGATCCCGACCACGCCGGGCACCAGAATGGTGGCGAACGCTGACTCTTCTGCCGTGCCGTGCCCGCCGATGCCCTGCCCGATCTTCGGGAAGACGAAGAGGAAGACGAAGCAGAGCAGAAACGGCTGGATGATCGTGCGCAGCACGAACTCCCACAGGTGCTTGCGCAGCACCACGAGGTCACGCAGCATCAGCGCGCCCAGCGCGGTCCAGCTCGCGGCCGCTACGGAGCGGGTCGGGCCGCCGCCGATCTGGCTGCTCGGCGCCTGCGACATTACGGACGTGGCCATCAGTCCCGCAGCTCCTTGCCCGTGAGATTGATGAAAACCGTCTCCAGGCTCGGCTCGGAGATCGACAGGTCGACCAGGTCGAACCCGCCGCGCTCCGCGGACAGGACGATGCGCGGGACGAGCCGGTCGCTGCCCTGCACGTGCAACTCGAGCCCGCCGTCCACACGCCGGGTCCGGGTCACGCCCGCCACGTCGCGCGTGAGCAGCTCAGCGAGACCGCCGGCGTCGCCGGGGGTCTTCACCGTGACGACGGTGTCGGCGCCGATGCTCTGCTTGAGCGCGGCCGGGGTGTCGAGTGCGAGGATCCGGCCATGGTCCATGATGGCGACCCGCTGGCAGAGCTGGTCGGCCTCTTCCATGTAGTGGGTGGTCAGCAGGATGGTCTGGCCGGCCCGGTGCAGCTCGCCCAGCAGGTCCCACAGCGCGAGCCGGCTCTGCGGGTCGAGACCGGCCGTCGGCTCGTCGAGGAAGAGCACCGACGGGCGGTGGAAGATGGCCCGCGCCACCATCAGCCGTTGCGCCATCCCGCCGGACAGCGCGTACACCGACGCGTTCGCCCACTTGGACAGCTGGAACTGCTCGAGCAGCTCGTCGGCGATCTGCCGCGATGCCCTGGACCCGATGCCGAACAGCCGGCCGTGGAAGTAGAGGTTCTCCCGGACTGTGAGCTGGCGGTCCAGGGTGTTCTGCTGGGAGACGATCCCGCTGAGCTGCTTCGCCAGCGCCGGATGCGCGCCGACGTCGATCCCCGCGAGGAATGCCCGCCCCGAGGTCGGCACCACCCGCGTGGTCAGCATCCCCGCGGTAGTCGTCTTGCCCGCCCCGTTGGGTCCCAGCAAGCCGAAGATCTCGCCGGCCTGGACGTCCAGGTTGAGCTTGTCGACCGCGGTGAAGTCCGCCCCGGGATAGACCTTGGTCAGGTCCTCGGTATGGATGACCGCGTCCCGGCTTCCCTCGCGGGACTCGGCGGCGGCCGCTGGCGCTTGTGCTGTGCTCATCTTCTGCTTATCGTAGCGTCGGCCGTCGTGGCCGCCGGAGCGAAGGACCCGGTTTGGCTGCTGCGCCACCGAGCTCACGGAAGCCGCCCGCCACGACAGGAGTCCGCAGATGACCGCAACGGCGCAGCAGACCGAGGCCGCGGCCGCGATCACGACATGGCTGTCCGCATTCGATCAGGCTCTGGCGGCCGGCGACCCGGCCGCGGCGGCCGCGTTATTCCTGCAGGACTGCTACTGGCGGGATCTCGTCGCTTTTACCTGGAACATCAAGACGCTCGAGGGGCGCGCCGCGATCGCCGAGATGCTCGCCGCGACGCTGCCGGGCGCGCGGCCGGGCAACTGGCGGATCACCGAGGGGGAGGAACCCGCCGACCTCGGCGGCGTGATCGAGGCCTGGATCGAGTTCGAGACCGCGGCCGGCCGGGGGCGCGGGCACCTGCGGCTGCGCGATGGCTTGTGCTGGACGCTGCTGACTACCCTCTACGAACTGAAGGGGCACGAGGAGCCCCGCGGCCTGAGCCGTCCGAAGGGCGTGGAACACGGCGCCAGACCCGGCCGGGCCAGCTGGCTGGAGGAGCGCGAGCGGGAGGCTTCGCAGCTTGGCGTCGCCGAGCAGCCGTACGTGCTGATCGTCGGCGGCGGCCAGGGCGGCATCGGGCTGGGCGCCCGGCTCCGCCAGCTCGGCGTTCCGACGATCATCATCGACAAGCGGAGCCGCCCCGGTGACCAGTGGCGCAGCCGGTACAAGTCGCTGTGCCTGCATGACCCGGTCTGGTACGACCATCTGCCGTACCTGAAGTTCCCCGACAACTGGCCGGTCTTCGCGCCCAAGGACAAGATCGCCGACTGGCTCGAGTCCTATACGAAGATCATGGAGCTTACCTACTGGGGCGACACGAAGGCGACGAGCGCGGCCTACGACGAGGCGGCCGGCCAGTGGACGGTGCGCGTCGAGCGGGAGGGCCAGCCGATGGTGCTGCGGCCGGCCCAGCTCGTGCTGGCCACCGGCGTGTCCGGCAAGCCGAACATGCCGTCGTTCCCCGGCATGGATGTCTTCCGCGGCGATCAGCATCACTCCTCCGCGCACCCCGGCCCGGACGCGTACCGGGGGAAGAGGTGCGTGGTGATCGGGTCCAACAACTCGGCCTTCGACATCTGCGGCGCGCTGTGGGAGAACGGCGCGGACGTGACGATGGTGCAGCGCTCGTCGACCCACATCGTCAGGTCCGACTCGCTGATGGAGAT
>JBEKFH010000481.1:0-3250 GCA_050013415.1 Streptosporangiaceae bacterium
CGATGACCAGATACGGGTCGAAGACCACCGCGTAGTAGTAGAACTCCGTCCGGTGGTCATGCAGGTAGAACCAGATCCACGGCAGCCAGCCCGCCGCGATGGCGATCAGCACCGCGCCCGCGCGCCAGTCCCGGCGGGTCAGCCACCAGCCCAGGCAGAACACCAGCGCCGCGGTGCCGCCCCACCAGATCAGCGGGGTGCCGATCGCGAGCACTTCCTGCTCGGTGGACCCAGCGGAGCCGCAGGCTTTCACGGGCAGGCAGGTGGAGTAGAACGAGATCGGCCGGGCCAGGACGAGCCAGCCGAGCGGGTTCGACTCATAGGTCTGGTACGTCTTCAGGCCCAGGCCGAAGCTGAGCATCGACTTGTTGTACTGCAGCCACGCCACGAGGGTCGAGGCCGGGTTGCCGCCGTTCAGGGCCGCGCCGTTCCGGTCGTAGCCGTAACTGCTGGCGAACCAGCCGCTCCAGGACGCGATGTAGACCACGGCGGGGGCGAGCACGAACCAGACCGGCAGCCACGGCACGTCGCCGCGCAGCACGCTGCGCAGGCGGCCGCCGAGCCCCGCCGCCCGGCGCGCGCCCAGGTCCCATGCCATGACCAGGCCGGCGAACACGAGGATGTACCAGACGCCGTTCCACTTGCAGGCGCAGGCGGCGCCCAGGCAGGCGCCCGCCAGCACCAGCAGCCAGCGGACCCCCAGCCGGCCGCCGGCCTCACCCTGGGAGACCGCGTCGGCCAGCCGCGCCCGCGTCCGGTCCCGGTCGATCACGATCAGCCCGAACGCCGCCAGCACCCAGAACATCACGAAGATATCCAGGATCGCGGTCCGGCTCAGCACGAACTCCAGCCCGTCCAGGGACAGCAGCAGCCCGGCCACGCAGCCCAGCAGCGTCGAGCGGGTCATCCGCCGCGCGATCCGCGCCGTCATCAAGATCGCCACCGAGCCGATCACCGCGACGGAGAACCGCCAGCCGAACGGCGTCAGGCCGAACAGCCACTCCCCCACCGCGATCATGATCTTGCCCAGCGGCGGATGGGCCACGTACTCGCCCTGGCCCTGCGGGCCGAGCAGGATGTGCGTGCTGCCCTGGACAAGCGCCGCGTTGACGTCCTTGACGTGGTTGATCTCCACGCCATGCCGCAAGATCCCGAACGCGTCCGGGACGTAGTAGGTCTCGTCGAACACCACCGCGCGCGGCACGCCCAGCCGGCTGAACCGCAGCACCGCGCCGAACACCGTCACCAGCAGCGGGCCGGCCCAGCCCCAGAACGCCGAGCCCGGCATCGGCGGCACCAGCCGGGCCTGCAGCTCAGCCGCATCGGGGTCAGGCTGGGCGATCACATCGGGCTCGGGCAGCGAGCTGGCGGCTGGATCGGTCGGGGACCTCATCGAACCGGATCCTACGGCCAGGCGAGGCGGCCAGGGCGTCAACCCGCCAGCGAAGGCAGCCGAATCCGCCAGCAGGCCGGTCGCGGGGACCAGCGCGCAAGGCGACAGCGCTACCGGGCAGGCTCAGGCATCCAAGCGGGCCGCGATACCGGGCAGGCTCAGGGCCCCAAGCGGGCGGCGAGATCGCGGTGCGCGGCGAGGGCGGCATCGGTGAACGCGCCGGCCGAGCCGAGGTAGCCGGCCGGATCCAGGGCGGCGTCGAGCTGGTCCTGGCTGACGCCAGCTGCTGCGAGGCTCCGGGCCGCCTCGCCCGACTGCAGCGCGTCGCGGAGTGAGGCGCCGCTGGCGGCGGCGCCGGCGGCCGCGGCCGCGACCAGGTCGTGCGCTGCGACCGGGCCGAGGGCCGGGGCCAGCAGCCCGGCCACGTGCTCGGCCATCGGGAATCCGCCGGCCGCGTCCAGGTTCGCCCGCATCCGCTGACCGTCCACCACCAGCCCGGCCAGCAACTCGGCAGCCCAGGACGCCGCGGAGCCGGTCAGCCTGAGCAGGTCGGCGAGGGTCTCCCATTCCGCGTGCCAGGCTCCCGCTGCCCGCTGGTGCTCCTGCTCGGCTGCCGCGGCGAGCGTCGCGAGCAGGCCGGGGACCCGCCGGGCGCAGCCGAGGATGAGCACCGACGCGACGGGATTGCGCTTGTGCGGCATGGCGGACGAGCCGCCGCGGCCGGTGCCGCCTTCGCTGACCTCGGCGACCTCGGACTGGGCCAGCAGGGTGACGTCCCTGGCGATCTTGCCGAGGGTTCCCGTCACGCCGGAGGCGGCGGATGCCAGCTCCACGACCCGGAGCCGGTCGGTGTGCCAGGGCACTACCGGAACGGCCAGGCCGAGCTCGCCGGCCAGCAGCGCGGCCACCCGCGGCCCGGTCTCGCCGAGCGCGGCCAGGGTGCCCGCGGCGCCGCCGAACTGCACGGCGAGGCGCTGCCCGGCGACCCGGGCCAGGCTGGCGGCGGCCTCGTCGATGCCGGTCAGCCAGCCGGCCGCGACCAGCCCGAAGGTGACGGGGACCGCCTGCTGCAGCAACGTCCGGCCGATCATGATCGTGCTGCGATGCGCTTCGGCGAGGCCGGCGGCCGACGCCGCGGCGACAGTCAGATCGGACAGAACCACGGCGGCGGCCCGTTTCGCCAGCAGCATCATCGCGGTGTCCAGGATGTCCTGGCTGGTCGCGCCGCGGTGCACCGCGCCGGCCGCCCAGCCGGGCACGGCGCTGGTCAGCGCCCGGACCAGCGGGGGCACCGGGTTCCCGGTGAGCGCGGCCTGCCTGCCGAGCTCACCGGCGTCGAAGCCGGCCCCGGCAGCCCTGTCCCCGTCCCCGGTCCCGGCAGCCCCGTCCCCGGTCCCGGTAACCCCGGCCCCGGCAGTCCCGGCGGCCCTGGCAGCGGCGGCGGTGACGGCCGCGCCCGCTCCGGCAGCCGCCAGGCCGGCCCGTTCGAGCGCGCGGGCGAGTGCCGCCTCCGTGTCGAGCATCGCCCGCAGCCACGCCGCGTCCCCGGTGTCGACGCCGCCGCGGCCGAATAGGCCATCGAAGAGGCCCTCGTCATTGCGCACCGCTCGCTCCTCCCGAGACCGCCAGCCCCGGCTGGATCAGACTGCCAGGCCACGCGGCCTGCCGGGACTCAAGGGTGTCATGCGGGGCCTGCTGAGCCGCCCGGGCGGCGCTGGGCTCTGGCAGGAGACGGGCGGGAAGAATTCCGTTCTGCATTCTTGAGGGTTAGTGCCTTATCGTCAGCTCTATGACCGTACAAGCCTCATCCGGCGGCCCGGGCCTCGCCCAGGAGCGCCGCCTCGTCACCGAGATTCC
>JBEKFH010000482.1:0-3237 GCA_050013415.1 Streptosporangiaceae bacterium
GGCGACCTGATCGACAAGCTCGCCGCCGACGCCTCGCTGGTGGTGATCGAGCACCGGATGGACCTGATGATGTCGGTCTGCGACACCATTACCGTGCTGGACTTCGGGAAGGTGATCGCCGGCGGCACGCCGGCCGAGGTCCAGGCGGATCCCGCGGTCACCGCGGCGTACCTCGGGGTGGACGTCCCCAGGCCCGCCGGTGAGTGACGCCGCGGCACTGGCCGTCGAGGATCTCGTTGCCGGGTACCGCGGCGCCCCGGTGCTGGACGGCGTCTCGATCAGGGTTAGCCCCGGCACGATCACCGCCGTGCTCGGCGCGAACGGGGCCGGCAAGACGACGCTGCTGCGGACCATCACCGGCCTGGTCCGGCCCCGCCAGGGACGCGTACTCGTCGACGGGATCAACCTCGCCAGGCGGCCGCCCGAGGCGGTCGCGCGGGCCGGCGTGGCGCACGTGCCCGAGGGCCAGGGTGTGATCGCCGAGCTCACCGTCGAGGAGAACCTCCGGCTCGGCGGGCTGCTGCGCAGCTCCCGGGCCGCAAGATCCGCCGCGCTGGCGGAGTGCTACCAGCGCTTCGCCGTGCTCGCCGAGCGGCGCAGGCGCCCGGCCGCCGCCCTGTCCGGCGGCGAGCGGCAGATCCTGGTCATCGCGCGGGCGCTGATGGCAGCGCCCCGGGTGCTGCTGCTGGACGAGCCGTCGCTGGGACTGGCGCCCAGGATTGTCGCGCAGGTGATGGAGCTGGTGCGCCAACTGCGCGACGACACGGGCCTGACGGTACTGCTGGTGGAGCAGAACGCCCGCAGCGCGCTGAGCATTGCCGACCGCGGGGTCGTGCTCAACCTGGGCAAGGTCGTGGCCGAGTCCGGGGCCGCCGAGCTGCTCACCGATGTCGCGCTGCGCCGTCATTACCTGGGCTTCTAGGAAGGGGGGACATGCAGGAGTTCGTTGAGTTCACGCTCGGCGGCCTCGCCGTCGGGATGATCTACGCCGCGATCGCCCTGTCGCTGGTGCTGATCTGGCGCGGCACCCGGATCCTGAACTACTCCCAGGGTGGCATGGCGATGTTCACCACCTACGTGGCGCTGATCGTCATCAACCACACCGGCAACTACTGGGAGGGCTTCGCCGTCGCGCTCGCCTCCGGCCTGGTGCTCGGCGCCGTGCTGGAGCGGGCCGTCATCCGCCCGATCGAGAACAAGCCGCCGCTGAACGCCGTGATCGTGACCATCGGCATACTCGTCTTCCTGGAGGGCCTGGCGGGCATCATTTACGGCGGCCAGTTCCGGTCGTTCCCGCCCGCCTTCTCTATTGTCGGGCTCACCTTCGGCTCGACCGCGCTCGGCATCTCCCGCGACGACCTGTTCACCGCCGGGGCCGTGCTCGCCGCCGCGCTGCTGCTCGCGCTGCTGTTCCGGTACACCTCGGTGGGCCTGCGGCTGCGGGCCACGGCGTTCAACGCCGGCGTCGCCCGGCTGCTCGGCGTCAGGATCGGGCGGGTGCTCACGCTGGGCTGGGCGCTGGCCGGGCTGATCGGGGCGCTGGCGGGCGTGCTCGTCACCCCGTCCACGTTCCTGTACCCGAACAGCATGGACTCGATCTTCGTGCTCGGCTTCACCGCCGCCGTGCTCGGCGGCCTGGAGAGCCCGCTCGGGGCGGTCGTCGGCGGGCTCATCCTCGGCGTGGTGCTCAGCTACGCGGGCGGCTACCTCGGCTCCGACCTGGTGCCGATCTTCGGCCTCGGGGCGCTCATGCTGGTGCTGATGGTCCGCCCGGCCGGCCTCTTCTCCACCACGGCCGTCAGGCGGGTGTGATCATGACCCTCGCCCGCCACCTCGGCGCCGCGCTGCTCGTCGCGGTCGTGTTGCTGGTCCTGACCCTCCGGCTCGGCCCGTTCCGTGACTACCAGATCGCGGAGGTGGCCGCCTACGTGACGGCGGTCGCCGGGCTGACCTACCTGATCGGGCTGAGCGGCCAGATCTCGGTCGGGCACGGCGCGTTCATGGCCGTCGGCGCCTACGCCGCGGCGCTGCTGCTCATTCACCTGCACTGGCCGCTGGAGCTCGTCTTCGCGGCGAGCGCGCTGGCCGGCGCCGCGGCCGGCGGGATCATCGGCGTCGCCGCCGCCCGGCTGCGCGGCCCGTACCTGGCCGGGGCGACGCTGATGCTCGCGGTCGCGCTGCCGTCGATCGCGGACAAGTACGCCGGGGTCTTCGGCGGCGACCAGGGCCTGTCCGTCTCCGTCACCACGCCGGCCTGGCTGGGCGCGACGTTCCCGCCGACCCGCTGGCTGGCCTGGGTCACCTGCGCGGCCGCGCTGATCACCCTGGTGCTGCTGGCGAACCTGGGCCGCGGCAGGACCGGCCGCGACTGGCGGGCGCTGCGGGACAACGAGATCGCGGCCGCGCTGTCCGGCCTGAACGTCGCCAGGATGCGGGTCCTCGCGTTCGTCGTCAGCTCGGCGTGCGCGGGCCTTGGCGGCGCGCTGCTCGCCGTCGTGACGAACATCGTGTCGCCGGGCGCCTTCACCCTCGCGCTGTCGATCAGCGTGCTCACCGCTGCCATACTCGGCGGCCTCGGCAGCCTCGCGGGCGCCGTCTGGGGCAGCCTGGTGCTCGTCTTCGTGCCCACCTATGTCACCGACGTGGCCACCAGCCACGGCCTGTCCAGCGGGGCGAGCTCCAACGTGCCGATCGCCGCCTACGGCGTCGTGCTGATCGTGGTCATGCTGGTGTTCCCGGCCGGCATCCAGGGCGGCCTGCGCCGCCTGCTCGGCCCCGTCGCGCCAGCGGCGAGCGGGCCACTCAACGCCTTGCGCCGGCGCGGGCCGGCCAGTGAGAAACAGGAGGAAGGCACCACATGAGAAAAACACACCGGGCCAGCCTGCCGCTCGTCGCCGGGATGGCCGTCGTCGCGATGGGCGTCGCTGCCTGCGGCTCGAGCAGCACCTCGACCCCGAGCTCGAGTCCGAGCGCGGGTTCCTCGTCGGGCGCGGCGCTCACCGCCTCGGCGCCGGGCATCACGGCCACGACGATCACGATCGGCAGCCACCAGCCGCTGACCGGCGTCGCCGCGCCCGGATACGACGAGATCGCCCCCGCGTCCAACGCCTACTTCCAGTATGTGAACGCCCATGGCGGCATCTACGGCCGCAAGATCGTTTACAAGTACCTTAACGACCAGTACAACCCCGCCATCACCTCGACCGTCGTGCACCAGCTCGTGCTGCAGGACAACGT
>JBEKFH010000483.1:0-3232 GCA_050013415.1 Streptosporangiaceae bacterium
GCCGCGGCCAGGATGTTCTGCGTGGAGCGGTAGTTCTGCTCCAGCAGGATCACCCGGGCGCCGGCGAAGTCGCGCTCGAACTCCTCGATGTTCCTGATCGTCGCGCCGCGGAACGCGTAGATGGACTGGTCCGCGTCGCCGACCACGCACAGCTCGGCCGGACCCAGGGAATCGGCCGGCCCGGCCGGATCGGCTGGATCGGCTGGCCCGGCCGGCCCCGGTATCAGGCCGCTCTGCCCGGGCGGGCCGGCCCGGAGCAGCCCGCTGCGCCCGGAATGCGGTCTCCCCTGTCCTGCCAGCTCCCTGACCAGGACATACTGCGCGTGGTTGGTGTCCTGGTACTCGTCGACGAGCACGTGCCGGAACCTGCTCCGGTACGCGTCGGCGACCTCGGGGAACGCCTGCAGCAGGTTGACCGTGACCATGATCAGGTCGTCGAAGTCCATCGCGCCGGCCGCGACCAGCCGGCGCTGGTACTCGGCGTACGCCTCGGCCAGGGCCTTCTCCCGGTAACCGGAGGCCCTGGCCGCGGCGGTCTCGTAGTCGACGAGGTCGTTCTTGAGGTTCGAGACCTGCGCGGCCATCGCCCTCGGCGGGTGGTACTTGGCGTCCAGGTCCAGCTCGCGGCAGACCATCGCCATCAGCCGGCGGGAATCGTCCTGATCGTAGATCGAGAACGACGACGGGTAGCCGAACCTGGCGGCCTCCCGGCGGAGGATCCGCACGCAGGCCGAGTGGAACGTCAGCAGCCACATCGACCGCGCCCGCGAGCCGGTCAGCGCGGCGGCCCTGGCGGCCATCTCGCCGGCCGCCTTGTTGGTGAAGGTGATCGCCAGGATCTGGGCGGGCGAGACCTCCCGCTCCGCCAGCAGGTAGGCGATCCGGTGGGTCAGCACCCGGGTCTTGCCCGAGCCGGCCCCGGCCACGATCAGCAGCGGGCTGCCCTCGTGCGTGACGGCAGCGCGCTGCTGCGGGTTCAGCCCGTCCAGCAGGGTGTCAACGGCGGTCGCGGTCACCTGCCCCAGCGTAGGCGCTGCCGCCGACGCCGGGGCCCGGACGCGAGGCACCGCGGGGCTTCCGGCAGGCGAGCTGCCGCCGGCGCACGGATGGCATGCACCGGCGGCCTCGCCGCGGGCCTACTGGTCGGGGTCAGGCACCAGCGTCGGCGTGCCCCGGGTCAGGGTCTCCTTGCGGAAGAAGGCCGGCGCGGTGATCCGCATGTAGGCGTAGCCGATGAAACCGACGACGGCTGCCCCGAGGGCGACCATGAACGCGCCACCAATCTCCCAGTGCAGGCCGGGCACCGTGAACATGGTGTAGCTGTTCCCGGTGTTCACGTCATAGTCCTGCCAGAGGCTGAACCCGCCGGCCACGTACATGATCAGGCCACCAAGGAACGGCAGGATTCCCTGCATCCACAGGTCACGGGAGTTCTTGGTCAGCGTCTTGCGGTAATACCAGACGCATTCGAATGCCGTCAGCCCGTAGTAGAAGGCGATGTACAGGCCGATGGCGGTTACCGCGTCGAAAATGAGGTTCCCTTGGGCCAGGTAGTTGAAGGGTATGTACAGCACGATCGAGATGGCCCCCATGACGATCGTGGAGACGGTCGGGGTCAGGTTCTTCGGGTGCATCTTGGCGAATGCCGCCGGGATCGCCTTGTAGGCGGCCATCGAGAGGGTGGTGCGGGCGGTCGGCAGGATGGTGGTCTGGGTCGAGGCCGCGGCCGAGCTGAGCACCATCAGCACGAGCAGCCGGGTCAGGAAAGTGCCGAACCAGCCGCCGCCGAAGATCGAGCCGCCGAGCACCGAGAGCACGTCCCCGGAGTTGTTCGGGTTCGCCAGACCGGGGCCCTTGGTTCCGGCCCCGGCGTACGCGAGCACCGCGACGATCACCAGCGCGTAGGTGACGAGCAGCAGCAGGGTGGACAGGATGGCGGCCTGGCCGGGCGTCTTCGCCGGGTCCTTGGTCTCCTCGTTGACCGAGACGGCGGTGTCCCAGCCCCAGTAGATGAAGAGCATGAGCACCAGTGCCGAGACGAAGGACGCGAACGACACGGACGCCGGGTTGAACCAGCCGGCCTGGATGTGCATCGAGGACGGTAGGCCGTGCCCCGAATAGACCTTGACCAGAGCCACCACCGCCAGCACCACGAGCATCAACAGCTCTACGGTCAGCAGCACCTTCTGCAGTGCCGCGGACACCTCGATGCCGCGATAGCAGATGTAGGTCATCAGGATGATCCAGATGACCCCGACGAGCAGCACCCACGGACTGGTCGCGTCCTGGCCGATGCCCTTGGCGCCGAACAGGAGGAACACGTACTGCCCGGCGACCTGCGCCAGGCTGGCCATGACCAGGATGTCCGCGGCGACGATGCCCCAGCCGCCGGCCCAGCCGGTCTTCGGGCCGAACGCGCGGGTCCCCCAGGTGAAGGTGGTCCCGCAGTCCGGGTCGGCCTTGTTCATCTCGCTGTAGCCGATCGAGGTCAGGAAGATCGGCACGAAGGCGAGCAGGGCCGCGGCGGGGGCATGGAACGCCACCAGCGCGACAACCCCGCCGAGGGTGGCGGCCAGGCTGTAAGCCGGGGCCGTCGAGGCGACGCCCATGGTGATGCTGGCGATCAGGCCGAGCGCGCCTGGCTTCAGGCCCTTATCTACGTATTCTTCCATCGGCTGCAGGTCTGACGCCGTGGTGGCCATACTCACCCCTCCTGGCAGGAACCCGGCGCGCGCCGGGTTCGGCATGCGGGTGCGGCCAGACGGCCGGCACCGAGTGCGACGATTCGGACACTAGGCATGACTTCGTCGACACCCCAGTGCGACGGTTCTAGCACGGATTATTCCCCTCGGCCACGTTTTCCGTTGTAACGGGTGTGCATCACCACGAGACCAGTGGTTCCTGACGGCTCCGGGCATAGGATCACCGGCATGCGCATTCTTCTGGTCGGAGCGGGCGGCGTCGGCACGGCATTTGCCCGGATCGCCGCCCGCCGCCCGTTCGCCGAGCTCGTCATCGCCGATTACGACCTGGCCAGGGCGCAGCATGCTGCCGCCGCCAAGGACAGCTACACCGCCGTCCAGCTGGACGCGCGGGACGAGGCCGCGACCGCCGCGCTGCTGGCCGGGCACTCGTGCGACGTGCTGATGAACGCGACCGACCCCCGGTTCGTGATGCCGCTCTACCGGGCCGCGCTGCGGGCCGGGACGGGCTACCTGGACATGGCGATGTC
>JBEKFH010000484.1:0-3212 GCA_050013415.1 Streptosporangiaceae bacterium
GCCGACCACGTACGCACCGCCGTGATGCTCGTCGCCGACGGCGTGCTGCCGTCGAACGAGGCGCGCGGTTACGTGCTCCGCCGGATCCTGCGGCGCAGCATCAGGAACCTCCGGCTGCTCTCCGGCGCCCAGCGCGGCGGCTCCGGCGGCTCGCAGGCCGCGGACCGCGGCGGCCATGGCGAGCGCTACCTGCACGAGCTGGCCGCGGTCGCGATCGACGCGCTGGGTGACCAGTACCCGGAGCTGCGCCGCGACGCGCCCAACATCCATACGGTGATCGACGCGGAGGAATCCATCTTCCTCGGCACGCTGCGGACCGGCACGGCCATCTTCGACGCCGCGGTCGAGGAGACCAGGCGCCGGGGCGCCCAGGCGATCCGGGGCGAGCAGGCGTTCCAGCTGCACGACACCTATGGCTTCCCGATCGACCTGACCCTGGAGATGGCCGCGGAGCAGGGCCTCGCGGTCGACGAGCCCGGATTCCGCCGGCTGATGGCCGAGCAGCGGCAGCGGGCCCGGCAGGACGCGGCGGGCAAGAAGACCGGCAACGCCGACATCTCGGTCTACGCGGCCATCCTGGAGCGGTCCGGCCCCGTCACTTTCACCGGGTACGACCAGGTGGCGGGAGACGCGACGGTCATCGGCCTGCTGGTCGGCGGCGCCGGTGTCCCGGTAGCGGGGGCCGGCACCGAGGTCGGCGTGGTGCTCGACCGGACCCCGTTCTACGCCGAGGGCGGCGGCCAGCTCGCCGACGCCGGCCAGATCACCGGCCGCGGCAGCGGCGGCGGTGACGCTGCCCGGGTCGAGGTGCTCGACGTGCAGTCCCCGGTGGCCGGGCTCGTCGTGCACCGGGGGCGGGTCACCAGCGGCGAGATCTCCGTCGGCGCCCCGGTCTACCTGGAGATCGACGTCGACCGCCGCCGCGCGATTTCCCGCTCGCACACCGCGACCCATCTCGTGCACCGGGCGCTGCGCGGCGCGCTCGGCGAGTCCGCCGCCCAGGCGGGCTCGGAGAATTCCCCGGGCAGGTTCCGGTTCGACTTCACCGCGGCAGGCGCCGTTCCGCCCGCTGTGCTGCGGGACGCCGAGGATGAGGTCAACCAGGTGCTCATCACCGACACCGACGTCCGCGCCTTTCACACCTCCATCGAGGAGGCGCGGGCAATGGGCGCGCTCGCGCTGTTCGGCGAGAAGTACGGCGACCGGGTCCGGGTGGTCGAGGTCGGCGACTACTCGCGTGAGCTGTGCGGTGGCACTCATGTGGCCCGTTCCGGCCAGCTCGGCCTGATCAAGATACTCGGCGAGGCGTCCATCGGCGCGGGCGTGCGGCGGGTCGAGGCGCTCGTCGGCATGGACGCGTTCCGCTTCCTCGCCAGGGAGAACCTCCTGGTCAGCCAGCTCACTGACCAGCTCAGGGCACCCCGGGAGGAGCTGCCGGAGCGCGTCGCAGGGCTGGTGAGCCGGCTGCGGGACGCCGAGCGCGACCTGGAGCGGCTGCGGTCCAGCCAGCTGCTCGGCGCCGGCGCCGAGCAGGCCGGCCGTCCCGACGACGTCGGCGGGGCCGCGTTCGTCGGGCACCGGGTGCCGGACGGCACCCCCGCCGACGGGATCAGGAAGCTCGCGCTCGAGCTGCGCGGGCGGCTGCCCGCCGACCGCCCGGGCGTGGTCGTGGTCGCCGGGGTGCCGGCCGACCGGCCGACCGTGGTGGTCGCCGTCAACGACGCGGCCCAGCGGGCAGGCCTGGCGGCCGGGGCGCTCGTGCTGCCCGCCGCCCAGGTGCTCGGCGGCCGTGGCGGCGGCAGGGACGACGTCGCCCAGGGCGGCGGGGCACCGCTCGGGGACGCCGCGCAGGCGGCGATCGAGAATGCTTTTGATGCAGTTCGCGCCGTTGTCAGGACGGCGATGGGGTCTGGTGGCGTACCGTGAGACCGTGCCGCAGCCACATCGTTGCCCAGCTGATACCGGCCGTTCACGGAGCCTGTCCTTGAGGCACGGTGTCCGGCTGGCGGTCGATGTCGGCTCGGTGCGGATCGGCGTTGCGCGCAGCGATCCGGCGGGCGTGCTCGCCAGCCCGCTCGCCACCGTCGCCCGTGGCCGCGGGGATCTGGACAGCCTGGCGGGGCTCGCCGCGTCCAGCGACGCTGTCGAGATCATCGTCGGGCTGCCGGCTGGCCTTTCCGGGCGCGAGGGCCCGGCCGCGGCCGACGCGAGGAGCTTCGCCGCGGCCCTGGCCGGCCGACTGGCGCCACGCCCCGTGCGGCTGGTCGACGAGCGATTTACCACCGTGCTCGCGCACGACGCGCTGCGCAGCGGCGGCCGGACAGCCAGGGACCGGCGGCAGGTAGTGGACAAGGCCGCGGCAGCGCTGCTGCTGCAGGGAGCGCTCGACGCGGAGCGCTCCACCGGCGAGCCGGCCGGCGAGCTCGTGTCCGCAGGCCCAGGAGCCGCCCGGTGACCCGCGAAGGACCCCCGGGCGAGAGCGTGCGGGACGAGACGCGCTGGCCAGCGCGCCCGGACGCCGGCACCGACGGCGGCGGGGGCGGTTACGGCCCGGCAGACTCCGATGCCACCGGCGATTCCTACCCAGCCGGGGATCCCTACGCGCCGCAGGATCCCTACGCGCCACGGGCTTCGTCCGCGCTACCGGATCCCTACGCGCCGCAGGATCCCTACGCGCCGCAGGAACCCTACTTGTCACGGGACTCGTCCGCACCGCGGGATCCCTACGCGCTGCGGGATTCCTATGCGCCGCCGCCGACGTCCACACGGCAGGATCCGTCCGGACGGCAGGATCCGTACCCGCTGCCGGCCCCGAGCCCGCGGGCTCCGTATGCAGAGACAGATGCGCGCGGTCCCGGCGACCCCTACGCCGGCGCGTCCCCGTACCCGGCTCCCTCATACCCAGCGCCGCCGTATCCCGCGCCCCCCTACTCCGCGCCTCCGGCCCCCCCAGCGCCCGCTGCACGGTCCGACTCGGCCGTCACGCGGGCCCCGTATGGCACGAACGGGCTGGGCCAGGCCAGCGACTCGTCTGGCGCGGCGGATCGGTATGGCAGGCTGCCGGCGCCGCCCGGCAGGCCAGATCCCTACCGGTCCGCAGACTCCTATAACGGGCGTGATCCGCTCGACCCGTCCGTGCCGTACATCCCGACCGAGCCCTATGGCCGCCCCGGCGGCCGCGCGGGCTCCGACGGCCAGCCGCCCGCGTATGG
>JBEKFH010000485.1:0-3209 GCA_050013415.1 Streptosporangiaceae bacterium
CCGGCTCGCCGCGCGAGCGGCTGCTCGCGCTGAGCGGCGCGCTGACTCACCGGGAGCCGCCCGCGCTGATCGGCCCGGCCGATCCCGGCCGGGCTGCTGACGAGCTGCTGGACTACCTGCACCGCTCCGGCTACGCCAGCGCGGGCAGGACGGCTGAGCGGCCATGACGGAACTTGCCGGGCTGACCTCGCCGGACGCCGGCCAGCTGGCCGGGGCCGGCGCCCTGCTCTGCGTTCCGGTTGGCGCTACCGAGCAGCACGGCCCGCATCTGCCGCTGTCCACCGACACCGACCTCGCCGTGGCGCTCAGCGCCCGGCTGGCGGAGTCGTGGCCCGGTGTCATCGTCGCCCCGCCGCTGGCCTATGGCTCCAGCGGCGAGCACCAGGGCTTCGCCGGGACGCTGTCGATCGGCCAGGAGGCGCTGGAGCTGACGCTGGTCGAGCTGTGCCGCTCGGCATCGCTGACCTTCTCCCGGGTGCTGCTGGTATCGACGCACGGCGGCAACGCCGCCCCCGTCCGGCGGGCCGAGCAGCGGCTCAGGGCCGAGTCGCGCGACGTCCGCGCGTGGATGCCGAACTGGCGCGGCGACGCGCACGCCGGCCGCAGCGAGACCTCCCTGCAGCTGGCGCTCGCGCCTGGCCGGGTGCGCCTGGACCGGGCAGAGCCGGGCGACCGGCGCCCGATCAGTGAGTTGCTGCCGCTGCTGAGGGCATCGGCGGTCCGCGCGGTCAGCGCCAACGGCGTACTCGGCGATCCGGCCGGGGCATCGGCGGCCGAGGGTGACGCGCTGCTGCGCGGGCTGCTGGATGACCTGCAGCGCGCCGTCCGGACATGGTGGCCGGGCACCCGGCCGTGAGCTGCCCCGCCGATGGCAGCCGGCAGACCGGCACGGATGACCGCGAGAACTGGCATCCTGGGACGCGTGACGGAGCCTGATCCTGACACGCTTTCCCGTACTGCCGCCTCCGAGGCCGTGCAGGACGCCGGCTGGCGGTACGTGCTCGGCACGCTGTGCGCCTGCGTGCCGGTGGCGTCGCTGGCCCGCGCTGTCGAGGTGACAGCCGCGGCGGTGACGGCCGCCGGGGCGGACGCGGACGGCCACCTGCGCGCCGACGTGCGTCCCGACCGGGTCGAGCTGTCCGTGCAGACCAGGGCGCTGGCCACGGTGACCGGCCGCGACGTTCAGATCGCACGCCGCGTCACCGCGGCGCTGGGCGGCCTCGGGCTCAGGCCCGCCTGGACGACGTCAGCCGAGTCACCACGGCCGGTGCAGATGCTGGAGATGGCCATTGACGCGCTGGACATCAGCGCCATCCGGCCGTTCTGGAAAGCGGTGATGGCCTACGCCGACGAGCCCGGCCGCAGCGGCCCGGAGGACGCCATCGTGGACCCCGCCGGCCAGCTTCCCGCGATCTGGTTTCAGCAGATGGACGCCCCGCGGCTGCAGCGCAACCGGATGCACTTCGACATCACCGTGGCCCATGACGAGGCCGAGGCCAGGGTAAACGCCGCGCTGGCCGCCGGCGGCCGGCTCGTCGACGATTCGTTCGCCCGCTCGTTCTGGGTCCTCGCCGACGCCGAGGGCAACGAGGCATGCGTTTGCACCTGGCTGGATCGCGACGAGCGTGAGCAGTAGCGCAGCCATCGGTGCACCTCAGCCGGCGGCGGAGTAAGCCGGGCCGGCCGGACTCAGCCCGACGCTGCCTCCAACTGGGAGCCAAACTCGTCCAGCAGCCCGAGCAGCTGCTCAGGCCACGGCCCGAGTTCGGGGCGCCCGAGCCGACTGGCCCGTGCTGCCGCGTTCTCGTCGCTGTGTTCCAGGCCGGCGGCGGCAACCACGGCGAGCGCCCACTGGCCGGCGAGCTCCAGCGCGCTGAGCGGGTAACGGCCGATCCGCCGCCCGGCGATTTCCCGGCCCACCCAGTCGATCACTGGCGGCGGTATGGGCGGCCGGCCGCCGGCATCGGCGAGCATCAGGACGCGCTCCAGCCGCCCGGTGCCCGGCAGCCGGGCGCCGCGGTCAGGCTGGAGAAGGTGCTCTCGCACGTCTGGGCGGGTCATCGCCCACCAGCCAAAAGTCCCGCGGACGCCGATCGCCGCGACATGGAAGCGCCCCGTTTCGACCCCGCCGACATCCTCGCCGCGGCCGCCGTAATCAGTGGCCAGGTGCAGATCGAAGACCACCGCCTGGCGGCCGTGCCAGCTGCCCGCCAGCTCAGCGCCGATCTTGTGACGGTGCCCGGAATGCACGATCCGAGACGGCAGTGCCTCCGCCTGGCTTCCCGTCAGCCCCGGCGCAGCCAGGCCGAGCCGCTCGGCGCGGCCGGCCGGCGGGGGGACGCTCACCGGGCCCGCTGATCCCCGCTTGACCGCGTCACGCAGCTCACCGAGAAACCCGGGCCGCCGCCGCCGCGCCTGCCCTGGGCGATCCATCCCGCGCTCCTTTCGCCCTCCTGCCGCTGTATTCTGCCGCGTTCCGGAGCGCGAGAACAGCGTGGAGTTCCTCGCGGAGGATGGCTTCCGTAAGCTGCAGGCGCCGGTCATGATGGCCGGCCGGACCCGGCATCAGGCCCGGCGCCGGGCCACCAGCCTCAGGCCACCAGCCTCAGGCCACCGGCGCCAGGTCACCGGCGCTAGGGGAAGGAACCAGGCGTGAGCCCAGGGCAGTACCGGGTGGCGCTCGTCACGGGCGCGGCGCGGGGCATCGGCGCGGCGACGGTCGCCGCGCTCGCCGCGGACGGCTGGCGAGTGGTCGCCACCGACCGGTGCGCCGACGATCCCGCCCTCCCGTACGCCCTCGGCACCCGCGCCGCACTGGACCAGGTCGCGGCGGCGGCACCGGACACGGTCGTCGCCATCGAGGCCGACGTGCGCGACCCGGCTGCCCTGGCCGCGGCGGTCGCCCTCGCCGAGCAGCGCTGGGGCGGCCTCGACGCGGCGGTCGCCGTGGCCGGCGTGATCGCGGGCGGAGTCCCGGCCTGGGAGGTTCCGGCCGCCCGCGAGCAGGCGGTGCTCGACACCGACCTCGGCGGCGTGCTGAACCTGGCCCGGGTCGCCGTGCCTGCCCTGCTGCGCAGGCCCGCGCCGCGCTCCGGGCGGTTCCTGGCGGTCGCCTCGGCGGCCGCCGCCCGCGGGCTGCCCATGCTCGCCGCCTACTGCGCGGCGAAGGCGGGCGTGGCAGGCTTCATCCGGGCACTGGCCGTCGAGCT
>JBEKFH010000486.1:0-3183 GCA_050013415.1 Streptosporangiaceae bacterium
CGGGCGGCGGCCTGGCGGCGGCGTCTCCAGTCTGACCAGTGCTCGTGGAAGTGTTCGGGGCAGGCGGTCCGCGTGTAGAGGCAGAACAGGCGGCGGGCCTCGGCGGCTGTGAGCGGGATTGCTAGCGGCCACGAGAAAATACTGGTGTGCGGTCAGTTAGCTCCAGGTGTGCGGTCATCAGATTTCCAGTCCTGCGGCCTTCTGAGGTCCAGGTTGCTGGCCAGTTCTCTTGCCGGGTTACGGCGTGTCGAGATGCAGGTGGTCCCTCCGGTGTGGATGGGTTTGAGGTGGCTTGCCCTATCCATCTCGGACCGGAGGGACCTGTGACCAAGTCTGGCAGGGAGATCATGGAGATTTTCGAGGCATTCGACCTCACGGGGACGGCGTGGTCGGCGTCGCAGCTGGCCGGCTGCGACCCGAAGACCGTCGCCCGTTACGTGGCGGTGCGGGACGCGGGCGGGAACCCGCTGGAGAAGACGGCGCGGGCGAGGGCGATCGACGCGCACCTGGAGAAGGTCGAGGAGCTGGTCGACCGGAGCAAGGGGAAGATCCGGGCGGACGTGGTGCACCGGAAGATCACGGCGATGGGCTACCGGGGGTCGGAGCGGTCGACCCGCCGTGCGGTCGCGGAGGTGAAGGAGGCCTGGCAGTCGGGCCGGCGCCGTCGTTACCGCCCGTGGATCCCGGAGCCCGGGATGTGGATGCAGTGGGACTGGGGCGACGGCCCGGTGATCGGCGGGCGGAAGGCGCAGCTGTTCTGCGCGTGGCTGGCGTGGTCGCGGTTCCGGGTGGTGATCCCGGTCTGGGACCAGCAGCTCGGGACGCTGACCTGGTGCATCGACCAGGCGCTGCGGGCGGCGGGCGGGGCGCCGACGTACCTGCTGACTGACAACGCGCGGACCGTCACCATGGACCACGTGGCGGGGATCCCGGTGCGGCACCCCGAGATGGTGGCGCTGGGCCGGCATTACGGCTGCAAGGTGGAGACCTGCGTGCCGTACGACCCGGAGTCCAAGGGCGGGGTCGAGGCCACGGTGAAGATCGCCAAGGCAGACCTGGTGCCGTCGGAGGCGAACCTGCTGCCGGCTTACGCGAGCTTCGCGGAACTGGAGGCGGCCTGCCGCGAGTTCTGCGCCATGGTCAACGCCCGGGTGCACCGGGAGACCGCCGCCGCCCCCGCTGGCCGGCTGGCCGCCGAGCGGGAGCTGCTGCACTCGCTGCCGGCTGAGCCTTATGCCCTCGCCCTCGGCGAGGAGCGGCTGGTGAACGACGACCAGACGATCCGGTTCGGGTCGGTGCGCTACTCCACGCCGCCCGGCCACGCCGGGTCGCGGGTGTGGTGCCGGGTCGCCGGCGAAGAGCTGGTGGTCACGGCGCGCACCGCGGCGGGGGCGGCGGAGGTCGCCCGGCACCGGCTGTCGGTCCCGGGCAGCCCGGTCATCGTGGACGAGCACTACCCGGACCATCCCGGAGGGAACGGGCCGCGGCAGCCGGCCCCGCGGGCGCGGACGGGGGCCGAGGCCGCGTTCCTCGCGATCGGGGACGGCGCGCGCCGCTGGCTGACCGAGGCCGCCGCGGCGGGGACGTCCCGGATCCGGTCGAAGATGGCCCGCGCGGTCGAGCTGGCCGCCGTCGTCGGCACGGAGAAGACAGACGCGGCGCTCGGGCTGGCCGCGATCGCGGGCCGGTTCGCCGACGGCGACCTGGCCTCGATCATCGACCACCTCGCCGCCGAGCGCGCGCCCCGCGAGGTCGTCATCGCCGACGAGGCGCACTCGGCCCAGCCCGGCACCTCCGGCTGGGCGCGCCTGGGCACGGACGGGGAGCGGGCGTGAGCGGCGGCAGCCGGCTGGACGCCGCCGACCTCACCGCCCTGGACGCGGTCCTCGCGGCGCTGGGCGACTTCCTCGCCGGCGCCCGGCCCGCCGCCCGCGAGGAGCTCCGCGCCTGCCTCAGGCGGGCCGTCACCTGGCCCTGGCCAGCGGACATGCACGTCGCGATCACGTTCTGCAGGCTCGCCCTGCGCAACGGCACCATGACAGGAGGACCGCAGTGACAACCCCCGAGCAGGCCGTTACCCTGCCCGCCGGGCTGGCCCTGGAAGCCCACCGGCTGCTCCTGGTCAGCGAGCACGTCATCAGGGCGATGCGCGCCCGCGGGCTGGAGCGCGCCCTGACCCCGGACGACCTGGAGCAGCTCGCCGCGCTGCTCACCGGCGGCGACGCCGCGCAGCTGGCCGCCCGCCTCGACGCAGCCGAGCGCGCAATGCACGCCTGCCTCCGCGCCCAGGAGGCACCGTGACCGGCCCCGCAGCCCCGCCGCTGCCCGCCGAGCTCGACGCGCTCGTCCGCCGGATGCGGCTGCCCTACCTGCGCAAGGCCGCCCCCGACGTGCTCGCCACCGCCCGGGCGCAGCGCTGGGAGCCCGCCGAGGTGCTCCGCGTCCTGCTCGCCGAGGAAGTCGCCGGCCGCGACGCCGCCACCCGCAGGCTGCGCCGCAAGACCGCCGGCTTCCCGACCGGGAAGACGTTCTCATCCTGGCGGCCGGAGGAATCCTCGGTCCCCGAGTCCTCCCAGAACGCGCTCGCCACCCTGGAATGGATCGGCCGCGCCGAGAACCTGGTGGTCGCCGGCCCGTCCGGGACAGGGAAGACGCACCTGGTAGAGGCCCTGGCCCACGCCGCAATCGAGAAGGACCTGCGCGTCGCCTGGTTCACCCTCGAGACGCTCACCGCCGCGATCGGCCGGGCCAAGGCCGACGGGTCGGTCGCCCGGACCGTCACCCGGATCTGCCGCAGCGACCTCATCGTCGTCGATGACATCGGCATGCTGCCCGCCGGGCAGGACGCCGCCGAGGCGTTCTACCGCATCACCGACGCCGCCTACGAACGCCGGTCCGTCGCCGTGACCAGCAACATCCACCCCTCAGGATTCGACACCATCATGCCGAAAACCCTCGCCACCGCCACGGTCGACCGCCTGCTCCATCATGCGCACCTGATCGTGACCAAGGGCGACTCCCACCGCCTCGCCGAGGCCCTCGCAGGCAAGGGGGTGATCCCGCTGGCAACCTAACCCCCGCCCGCCGGGAGAGAACAACGGCCATCAGCCTGGAAAACTGATGGCCGCCAGCCCGGAGAAACCAAGACCGCCCAACCGGATTTCCCAAAGGCCGTTGACAGGT
>JBEKFH010000487.1:0-3170 GCA_050013415.1 Streptosporangiaceae bacterium
CTGCGTGATGGTCGGCGGTCTCGGCACGATCGAGGGCCCGGTCATCGGCGCGATCATCTTCTTCGCGCTGCAGTACTGGCTCTCCGCCGACGGCGCCTGGTACCTGATCCTGATCGGCGCCCTGGCCATCATCATGACCCTGCGGGTCAGGCAGGGCATCTGGGGCCTGTTCGCGTCCCGGACCGGCATCAGCCTGTTCCCCGTCGGCTACCGTGTCCGGGTGAGCGCGGCGGCGGGAGCCGGTGAGCCCGCGGCCATCGCCGACGGGCCCGCGACAGTGCCCGGCGGACCCGGCGGTCCCGGCGACGAGCTTCCCGGCGACGAGCAGGAACGGGGCCTGCGGTGAGCGATCGGTTCGCCAGCGCCGCATCGATCAAGGACCGGCTCCGGCAGGCCGGGTACCTGGCCGACGACATCATCGCCGACGCGCTCTTCCTCGCGGACGGCCTGGCCAAGCCGCTGCTGGTCGAGGGACCGGCGGGGGTGGGCAAGACGGAGCTGGCCAAGACGGCCGCCGCGCTGGCTGGCGCGCGGCTGATCCGGCTGCAGTGCTACGAGGGCCTGGACGAGGCCAAGGCGCTGTACGAGTGGAACTACAAGAAGCAGCTGCTGCGGATCCAGGCCGACAACGGGCGCTCCTGGGGCGAGACCGAGGCAAACATCTTCACCGCGGACTTCCTGCTGGAGCGGCCGCTGCTGGCGGCCATCCGGGCGACCGACCCGGTCGTCCTGCTGATCGACGAGGTCGACCGGGTGGAGGTGGAGACCGAGGCCCTGTTCCTGGAGGTGCTGTCGGACTTCCAGGTCTCCATTCCCGAGCTGGGCACCCTGACTGCGCGGCAGGCGCCGCTGGTCTTCCTCACCTCGAACGCCACCAGGGAGCTCTCCGACGCGCTCAAGCGCCGCTGCCTCTACCTGCACCTGGACTATCCCGACCCGGAACGGGAGAAGCAGATCATCCAGCTGCGCGTGCCGGAACTCAGCGCGGCGCTCGCCGCCCAGGCGGCCCGCATCGTGCACGCGCTGCGCGCGCTGGACCTGCGCAAGCCGCCGAGCATCTCCGAGAGCATCGACTGGGCCCGGAGCCTGGTGCTGCTCGGCGTAGCCGAGCTCGACCCGGCCGCCATCAGCCGCACTCTCCCGGTGCTGGTCAAGAACCATCATGACCTTGAGCGGGCCGGCGCCGAGCTCGGCGCCGGCGGGTCCGCACTGAAGGAGTCCCCGGCATGAGCGCCCTGACACCGGCCCAGCTCACCGACCAGGTCCGCGCGGCCTATCGTGACACGCCCGACCCCCGGCTGCGCGAGATCCTCGGCGCGCTGATCTCCCACCTGCACGCCTTCGCCGCGGAAACCCGGCTGACGCCCGCCGAGTGGCTGGCCGGGCTGGAATTCCTCACCGCCACCGGGCAGAAATGCGACGCCGAGCGGCAGGAGTTCATCCTGCTCTCCGACGTTCTCGGCCTGTCCTCGCTGGTCGACCTGGTCAACGCGGCGGACGACGCCACGGACTCGACGGTGCTCGGGCCCTTCTACCTTCCCGGCGCGCCCGCGCGGGCGATGGGCGCGCACATCGGGCGCCCGGAGGACGGCAGTCCCACCCTGGTCCGCGGCCGGGTCACCGATCCGGGCGGCGAGCCGCTGGCCGGGGCCACCCTCGACATCTGGCAGTGCAGCGGCAACGGGCTGTACGACACGCAGGACCCCGGCCAGCCGCCGTTTAACATGCGCGGCGTGTTCGTCACGGGACCAGGCGGCCGGTACGAGTTCCGCACGGCGCGGCCGGTCAGCTATCCGGTGCCCACCGACGGGCCGGTCGGCGACCTGCTGCGCGGCGCCGGCCGGCACTGCTGGCGGGCCGCGCACATCCACGCCATCGTGTCCGCCCCGGGGCGCCGGCCGGTGACCACGCACATCTTCGACGCGGAGAACCCGTACCTGGCCAGCGACACCGTCTTCGGCGTCAAGGACTCGCTCGTCCGGCCGTTCCGGCCAGCCGGGCCGGAGGATCCGCCGGACGTCGAGTACGTCGCCGACATGGACTTCTCGCTGGCCGCTGCCCCGCCAGACTAGGCACTCCCCGGGTAACGAAGCCGCGCCGGCGCGTGAGTTCACAGCGCCGTTACGAGGCGGAAGCAGGGCGGCAACGGGGCTGCGGCACAGTCGAGATGCCAGTGCGCCGGAAGGGAGAGCCCCCCCATGCCCCTGCGGAGAACCCGGATAGCACAGCCATCGCCTCCGCCCGGCCCGGCGCGCCCCGCCGGCCGGTCCTGAGGACGGGCGATGGAGATCACCACGATCCTGCCCGCGCGTCAGGTGATCATCGCGAGCCAGCGTGCCGCCGCCATGGCCAGCCGCCAGCCGCGCCGCGGCAGGCGCGCGATCCGGGTCGTGCTCACCCGGGTGGAGCGCGGCGCGCTGCACTACGAGGCGCGGATCGCCCGCCGCCAGATCCGGACCGTCACCGTCCGGTTCACTGCTGACCCTGAGGTCACCCGGGTCAGCATCGACGGCGCCGACGAGGGCGCTCCCGCTGCCTTTGCCGCACACCTTCACCTGCGGATACATGCAGCCGATCCGGCGGCCGCCTGCTCGCAGGCGGCCTCAGGATCCCACGCCCTGTGCGGGCGGTCACTGGGCCTGACCTGAGCACTGCTGGCAGACGATCCGGGCCGGCTGCCTACATCCCCGGCTGAATGGCGGGGCTGGTGCCGACGTACATGCCCAGGCCGGTGTCGCGGCTGGAGTTGGCCGGGGTGTAGTAGTACAGGTCGTTGTTGTTGGCCTGGAACGCTATCTCGGGGCCGCCGCTGGCCGTGGCCGTGATGGCGGGGTCGGTGCCGGAGGCCATGCCCAGGCCGAGGTCGCGGTCGCCGGCGTTGCTCGGCGTGTAGTACGACAGGTCGTTGTTGTTGGCCTGGAACGCGATCTCGGGACTGCCACTGGAGGTGGCGACGATGGAAGGGCTGCTGAACTCCTCCATGCCCAGGCCGAGGTCGCGGTCGCCCGCGTTGCTCGGCGTGTAGTACCACAGGTCGTGGTTGTTGGCCTGGAACGCGATCTCGGGACTGCCACTGGCGGTGGCGACGATGGAAGGGCTGGTGAAGGCGTCCATGCCCAGGCTGGTGTCGCGGTCGCCCGCGTTGCTCGGCGTGTAGTACCACAGGTCGT
>JBEKFH010000488.1:0-3165 GCA_050013415.1 Streptosporangiaceae bacterium
GTCACCCGGCAGTGCGACTCCATGACCTGCTGCACCGAGCGGCCCGCGGTCGCCAGGAACTTCCCGACCAGCCCGATCCGCCGGAAACCCGCCTGACCGCGACCGAGATGGCGGGCCACGAAAACCGCCAGCGTGACACGCTCGAGGTCCTCATCGCGGGTATCGGCGTACAACCCGATCTCATCACCGAACAGCGCCGCCAGCTCAGTGGTGTCCACGGCGCAGCCCACCCACGCCAGCAGAGACGTGTAATACGCAGACGTGCAGGCCGCCTGATCCATCCCGGCCGCCGCCCCGAGCCGCATCGCAATAACGGTCTGACGCAGCACCCGCTCCATCGGCCGCCCCATACCAAGATCGGCGACAAGCGACAGCGTCGCCACCAACTCGGCGAGAGTCACCCGCTTCAGCGAATCGGCAGCCACCACCCCAGTCTCCCCCTCATGCTGCGCCGGGCGGTCCGCAGACAGCGACAGGCATGGCGACATCGCAGATCTGCTGGTCTGCCGCGGCGAAGAGCGGCTCGGCGTCTGGCCGGTAGACCTCTCTGGGGGCTCCGGCTTGCCTGCGGCCGGGGGCGGATACCCAGCGCGCCAGCTGGTCGTAGATCGAGAGGATCGCGGGGATCTCGAAATGCGCCCTGGCTACCGGGATGAAGGCTTCCCGGTGTGCGGCTTCAACTCGCCAGGCCAGCTCAGCCGGGTCTTCGGGCGGGTGCCTGACAGGAACGCACACTTCGACCGGGCCATCGCTGTCGGCCGTGACGATGCCGTGGAAGATGACGAAACGCATCCCCGCTACACCGCCGCACCGCGCCGCGGTTGCGGTGAGCCGGGCCGCGGCTTCCCGGATCCAGGCCAGCTGACCGACGTAGACGTGCCGCTGCTCGGTCAGCACCGTCTGCTCCGCGACGTCCCGTTCCCGGACTAGCAGTTCCGGCGCGGGCATCCCCGACACGGCTACGCCCGGCCTGAGGCTGGCCATCACCTGCCGCTGGGCGGTGAACCGCCGTTCCGCCGAGCCCCAGTACGCGTCGATGAGCTCAGCGGCTTCGGCTCCGGACGCGGACACCACCCTGCCCACCTCTGACAGCGGCATGTCCAGCAGGCGCAGCATGATGATCAACCGCGCGGTGTAGAGCTGACTTTCGTGATACCTGCGGTAGCCGTTCCCCGGATCGACAGCTACCGGCCGCAGCAACCCCAGGCGCTCATACAACCGCAGAGCCTTGAGCGACAGCTGGGACCGGCGGGAGAACTCTCCGATCGTCATCTGCGCTGCCGGGCTCGCCACACCCGATGTCTACCCCACCGGGAACGCCACGTCGAATACCTCGTCATCCCCCGCGGCGGTATAGAAGCCGGTCCAGTACGTTTCCCGGGGCGCGGCGGCGACCTGCAGGCCCTGGTCCTCGATCCATTTCCCGATCCCCCCGTAGACGTCACCGAGGCCGCCGGAGGAGACCGTTCGCTTCTGGACGCGCACATAAGCTTCCCGGTGGGCCGGGATCAGGCGCGTCGCCGCACCATCCGGCGTGCCGGCGTCCGCACGCAAGGGAGTACAGCACTCGACTGCCGTCTCCCCCTCGTTCGGGTTGCCCTCGTAAATCACGATGAACACCGGCTCGTCAGCCGCATGACCCCGCAGCAGATAAGGCTGCTCCGCCGTCCCGGCCGCCATGTCTCCCGCAGCCTTGTGCACCCGTGCCATCGCTTCGGGAAGCCATCGCTCCAAGGCTTCCTGGTCGACCATGCGCTGCTCGGTGACAACAACCTGTCCTGGTACCTCTCGCATCCGAACGTCCATGACACACCCTCTCGTGACTCGTGTCCGCCGACCCGCCCAGGATCCAGCCCGCCCTTAGGGCAGGGTCAAGTGCTCACACCGGGCAAGATCACCTGCCCTTAGGATCTGGTAGATGACGGGCGCGATCGACTACTCCGCTCCGGGCCGGCTGACGGACATCGGCGAGGTCAGCGTGGCCGCGCTCGAGGCCATCCCGGCCGGCCAGCGCGATCATCGGTGCCGTGCTGGCGCTGGACCCTGCGGCGCTGGACGTCGCGCGCGAGCCGGGGCGCCGGCTGGTCGGCACGTGCCGGACGTTCGTCGTACTGGATCACTGGATCACCGAGTACTGGGACCAGGCCGGCGAACGGTGGGTCAGGGTCGACACCCAGCATCTGGAGCAGTCTTTCGTCCCCCGCCCGGAGGACCTGGCGCCGGGTGAGTTCCTCACTGGCGGGGAGGCCTGGACCGGTTACCGGCAGGGTGGCTTCGACGCGGCGACGTTCGGCGTGCCGGGGACGGAGAACTTCGGCCCGGCCGAGATCAGCGGCAACACGATCAGGGACCTGGCCGCCCTGAACAAGGTCGAGATGCTGCCGTGGGACGAGTGGGGGCGGATGACCGCCGCCTACGCGGGCCAGACGGGCCCGGACTACGACGAGCTCATCGACGAGGTCGCTGGCGCTTGCGCGTCGGACAGCCCCCGGCACGTCGCGGACCTGTACTCCCGCCCGGAGCTGGCTGTGCCCGCCGAGCTGATCGGCTAGGGCACTTGGCCGGGCGGCGCAGGGACCGGCGCCGTCACCTGAGCCCAGGCCGCCCGGTTCGCGGCTCGTTCGGCCTGCAGGCGGTCAAGCAATCCTCCGGCCGCCACGAATTCGCGTTCCAGTTCCATGTCGCGCTTGAACTGCAGAGGCCAGTCGTCGGTTGGCGGCTTCCTGCTTGCAGGTCGCTCTCGGTTGTACAGATAAGCTTCGCGCGCTTCGGGCGTCATCACATCGAGAACCTGCTGCCGCAGCGGAGGGCGCCCCGGAATGCTTCCGCTCTCAAAAACAGGCAGCGTCGAAGTGATCGCCACATGATGCTTCACCAGCGTGTCGATCAGATCTTTCGCTTCTGGGCCATTTGGCTGCATGTGTTCCATCGTGTAACTTCCCATGCTTTCGCTGCAAAGGTCAGGTTTCTTGCCGGGATCGAGCTGGGTGTTCACGAAGAAGCCGTGTTCGAGATCGTCGATGCCCAGTTCCGCGGCTTCTTTATAAGTCACCGAGCACAGGTGTCCCGTTACTTTGATTCCGCGTTTGTGCGCCGCTTCAATCGCGGCCTTCAATTCGGCGCGCGTGATATTCATATACGCCTTGAACGAAGTCACTCCGCGGT
>JBEKFH010000489.1:0-3155 GCA_050013415.1 Streptosporangiaceae bacterium
CCGCAGGCTGGGCAGACTGTTCAGCACGTGCACGCGCACGTCCTCGGCGGCCGGGCGATGGCCTGGCCTCCCGGGTGAGGCCCGGCAGCGGGCATGGCCGATCATGCGGGCGCGCAGCGCCCGGGCGGGGAAAGGTAATTGACCCACGACGCAGGCGACTCGTTGCAGCGTGAGCTCCCATCGGGCGAGAACGGCAGCCGGGTAAAGATCGTCATTCCAGATGACCACTCGATGGTGATACTGCTCGGATCCGGCGACGAGCTGCTCCGGGTGATCGAGCGCGACTTCGACGCCGATATCCACGTTCGCGGCAATGAGATCACGGTGACTGGCGCGGAAGCGGAAACCGCCCTGGTCGCCAGGCTCTTCGACGAGCTGACCAAGCTGGTGGCCCGCGGCACCGAGTTGTCGGTCGGCGTGGTCGAGCAGACGGTCTCCATGCTGCGCAACCGCCCGGCCGCGCGGCCCGACGAGGTGCTGACCCTGGACATCCTGTCCGCCCGCGGCCGGACGATCAGGCCGAAGACGCTGAACCAGAAGCGCTATGTCGACGCCATCGACTCGCACACGATCGTGTTCGCCATCGGGCCGGCCGGGACCGGCAAGACCTACCTGGCGATGGCCAAGGCAGTTCGGGCGCTGCAGGCGAAGGAGGTCACCAGGATCATCCTCACCCGCCCGGCCGTCGAGGCGGGGGAACGGCTCGGCTTCCTGCCGGGCACGCTGTACGAGAAGATCGACCCGTACCTCCGGCCGCTCTACGACGCCTTGCACGACATGCTCGATTCCGACACGATCCCGCGGCTGACCGCGGCCGGGACCATCGAGATCGCCCCGCTCGCCTACATGCGCGGCCGCACGCTGAACGACGCGTTCATCATCCTGGACGAGGCGCAGAACACCTCGCCCGAGCAGATGAAGATGTTCCTCACCCGGCTGGGCTTCGGCTCCAGGATCGTGGTCACCGGCGACGTCACGCAGGTCGACCTCCCAGCCGGGCAGCTGTCCGGGCTACGGCTGGTGCAGGACATACTCGAAGGCGTGGATGACGTCTACTTCTCTCGCCTGACCAGCCATGATGTCGTCAGGCACAAGCTCGTGGCCGACATCGTGGACGCCTACGAGCGGTACGACGCGCGCCAGGACGCTGCCGCTAATTCAGAACGGATCGCCGGCGGCCGGTCCCGGCGCCCCGGCCCCAGGGCCCGGTGAGCGGCGCCGTGAGCGTCGAGATCGCCAACGAGTCGGGCGCCGCAGTCGACGAGGCCGCGCTCGCGGACGTCGCCCGCCATGTGCTCGATGACATGCGCGTGCACCCGCTTGTCGAGCTTTCCGTGCTGCTCGTCGACGAGCCGGCCATGGCCGACCTGCACGAGCGCTGGATGGGCGAGCCGGGACCGACGGACGTGCTGGCATTCCCGATGGACGAGCTGAGGCCGCCGGCGCAGGCGGGCGGCCGGGCCGACCGGGCCAGCGCCGCGGAACCGGACCCGATGCCGGGCCTGCTCGGCGACGTGGTGCTCTGCCCTCAGGTCGCCGCGGAGCAGGCGCGCACGGCTCGGCATGACGTGCAGGACGAGCTGGAACTGCTGTGCACGCACGGCATCCTGCACCTGCTCGGCTACGATCACGCGGATCCGGCCGAGCATGCCACGATGTTCGGCCTGCAGGACAAGCTGCTCGCGGCCTGGCGCTCCGAGCGCGACTCCGCTGGCCCGGCAGGGGCAGAAGAGCCGGCAGGGGCAGAAGGGCCAGAAGGGCCGGCAGCGCCAGCAGCGCCAGAAGGGCCGGCAGCGCCGGCAGGGGCGGAAGGGCCGGCAGCGCCGGCAGGGGCGGAAGGGGCGGAAGCGCCGGCAGGGGCGGAAGCGCCGGCGGGGGCAGCGCCAGAAGGGCCCGAAGGGCCAGGGTGAGGGCGCGATGGGCTGGCTAGCCGTCGCCGCGCTTGCGCTGATCGCCGCGGCCGCGTGGTGCGCGACGGCTGAGGTCGCGCTGCTCGGGGTCGCCAGGGCGGGCGCCAAGGAACTGGGCCGCACGGCGCGCGACGGCTCGTTGCCGCTGCAGGCCGTGCTGGCCGAGGTGCCCAGTTACCTGAGCGTGCTGGCGCTGGCCAGGGTCGCGGGCGAGGCGGGCTCGACCGTGCTGGTGACCGTCGTGCTGCTGCACGTGATCGGGCCAGGCTGGCGCGCGTTCGCGCTCGCCGCCGCGGTGATGATCGTCGCGATCTACGTGGCGACCGGGCTCGTCCCGCGCCGCGCCGAGCGGCAGCACCCGGTGCGGCTCGCGCTCGCCGCAGCCTCCGTTCTGCATCCTGTCGTCCGCTTCCTCGGGCCGCTGCCGCGGTTCCTCGGGTCGGCCGGCCGCAAGCTCGGCCCGGGCCGGGGGCAGTCGGGGTCTGAGGAGGACCTGCGCGGCCTGGTCGACCTGCTGGAGCAGCGGCGGGTGATCGAGCCTGGCGAGCGGGCCATGATCCACTCGGTGTTCGAGCTGGGCGACACGATCGTCCGCGAGGTCATGGTGCCGCGCACCGACATGGTGTTCGTCGAGCGGGACAAGACGCTGGGGCAGGCGCTCTCGCTGGCGCTGCGCAGCGGCTTCTCCCGGATCCCGGTGATCGGCGACAACCTGGATGACGTGGTGGGGATCGCTTATCTCAAGGACATCGTCACCCGCAACCACGAGCACTGGGAGGCGGAGTCCGCCGAGAAGGTCTCCTCGGTCATGCGGCCGGCCACGTTCGTGCCGGACAGCAAGCCGGTCGACGAGCTGCTCAAGGAGATGCAGGCGCTGCAGATCCACCTGGCCATCGTCATCGACGAGTACGGCGGGACGGCGGGGCTCGTCACCATCGAGGACATCCTGGAGGAGATCGTCGGGGAGATCACGGACGAGTACGACCAGGAGCAGCCCCCGGTGGAGTGGATCGAGGAAGGCCAGCAGGCGAGGGTGACCGCCCGGCTGCCGGTGGAGGAGCTCGAGGAGCTGTTCGGCGTCCGCATCGACGCCGAGGACGTGGAGACCGTCGGCGGCCTGCTGGCCCAGCAGCTGGGCCGGGTGCCGATCGCCGGGTCGGTGGCGATCGTGCAGGGGCTGAAGCTGACCGCGGAGAGCCTCGCCGGGCGGCGAAACAGGATCGGCACCGTGACGGTCCAGCGCAC
>JBEKFH010000490.1:0-3123 GCA_050013415.1 Streptosporangiaceae bacterium
ACGTGCTCTTCCACGACGCGGCCCGGCCGCTGGTCGACCAGCGGATCATCGCGGCATGCGCGCTCGCGCTGGCGACGGACCGGGCGATCAGCGTCAGCGTGCCGTCGTCCGACACGATCATCGAGGCCGCCGATGGCGTGCTCACCGGGATGCCCCGGCGGGATCTGCTGCTGCGCTGCCAGACGCCGCAGGGCTTCCGGCTGTCGGTGATCGCCCGGGCCTATCAGCTCGCCGGGGCCGATCCGGGCTTCGCCGCCGCTCCCCAGACCGACGACTGCGGCGTCGTGTTCCGCTACCTGCCCGAGGTTCCCATCCGCATCGTGCCCGGCAGCGAGCGCAATATCAAGATCACCTACCCGGTTGACCTCGCCCTGGCCGAGCTCCTCCTCAGAACCTGACCCCGCCGGGGCGGGCTGCCGGGAAGGCTCAGCGGCCGCGCCGCGGGCGCGCGCCCGGCACCAGGCTGGCCGGGCTGGTGAGGAACCCGGCCCCCCAGCAGATGTGCATCACCGCCAGCACGAGCGGCAGCCTGATCGCCGCCCGCGCGGGCAGGGCGCGCGCCGCCCGGCCGCTGACCGCAACGATCCCGGCCAGGTAGAGGAACGGAACGGCGAAGCCGGCTGTCGCTATCAGCGCCCAGCCAGCCGCGGCGCCGGACGCCAGGCCGCCCAGGCCGGCCAGCCCGGCGAGCGTGCCGGCGGCTATGGCCAGCACCGCCATCGGCGGCGTGAGGTAGCGCCAGCTGATCGTGCCCGGGTGCTGCCGGGCCACCACCCGGCGCCAGCGCCCGTAGCGGAAGTACTGCCGGGCCAGCGCGCCGGCGCTGGCCCGCGGCCGGTAGGTGACCCGCAGGTCCGGGAGGAACCAGATCAGGCCGCCGGCCAGCCGGATCCGGTGGTTCATCTCCCAGTCCTCGGCCACCAGGTACGCCTCGTCGTATCCGCCCACCCGCTCGATCGCCGCGCGGCGGTAGACCCCCAGGTACACGGTGTCCGCCGGACCTGGCTCGCCGCCGGTGTGAAACGGCGACCCGCCCACTCCGGCCGGAGAGGTCATTGCCCAGGCAACCGCCTGCTGGAACGGCGTCACCCCGGCGGCGGCCATGACGCCGCCGACGTTGTCGGCCCCGGTCTCCTCCAGCGCCCGCACCGCGCCGCGCAGGTAACCGGGCGGCAGCAGGCAGTGCCCGTCCACCCGCGCCACGACCGAGTGCCTGGATGCCTTGATCGCCGCGTTGACGGCGCTCGGGATCTGCCCGGAGGGGTTGGGTACCACTGTGATGCGGGAGTCGGCGGCAGCAATCCGTTCGGCAATTTCCTGAGTCCGGTCGTGCGACGGGCCGACCGCGAGCACCAGTTCCATCTCGCCCGGATAGTCCTGGCTGAGCACCTCGCGGACCGCGTCCGCCAGGTGCCGTTCCTCGTTCCGCACGGGCATGACCACGGAAATCGCGGGAACCGCGCCCGGGGCTGCGACCGGAACCGGCGCGGGCCCGCGCGGGGCCGCCGCGGCCGGGCCGGATCCGGCCTGGGGCATCGTCGAGTCGCTCATGACGCTGGTCACCGTACCGCCCGCGGCGCCATGCGGCGACCCGGGGGCGGCGGCGTTACGCCGATCTCAGCGGCCGGGGTCCTCCAGCATCTCGGTGACCAGCGCGGCGATCGGGGACCGTTCGGAGCGGGTCAGCGTGACATGCGCGAACAGCGGGTGCCCCTTGAGCTTCTCGATCACCGCGACCACGCCGTCGTGCCGGCCGACCCGCAGGTTGTCGCGCTGCGCGACGTCGTGGGTCAGGACCACCCGCGACCCCGCGCCGATCCTGGACAGCACGGTGAGCAGGACGCCGCGTTCCAGCGACTGCGCCTCGTCCACGATCACGAACGAGTCGTGCAGTGACCGGCCGCGGATGTGGGTGAGCGGCAGGACCTCAAGCATTTCCCTGTCCAGCACTCCCTGGATGACGTTCGGCGAGGTGACGGCGCCCAGGGTGTCGTAGACGGCCTGCCCCCAGGGGCCCATCTTGTCCGACTCCGAGCCGGGCAGGTAGCCGAGATCCTGGCCGCCGACCGCGTACAGCGGGCGGAACACCACCAGCTTGCGGTGCTGCTTGCGCTCCATCACGGCCTCAAGGCCGGCGCACAGCGCGAGCGCGGACTTGCCGGTGCCCGCCCGGCCGCCCAGCGAGACGATCCCCACCTCCGGGTCGAGCAGCAGGTCCAGCGCGACCCGCTGCTCCGCGCTGCGGCCGCGCAGCCCGAACGCCTCGCGGTCGCCGCGGACCAGCCGCACCGACTTGTCGGCCTGCACGCGGCCCAGCGCGCTGCCGGCCCCGGAAGCGCCGGAGATCAGCACCAGCCCGGTATGGCAGGGCAGGTCGCGCGCGGCGTCGCACTCCATCCGCCCGGACTCGTACAGCTCGTCGATCTGCGCCGCGGTCACGTCGAGCTCGCTCATGCCGGTCCAGCCGGTATCGGCCGGCAGCTCCGCGCGGTACTCCTGGGCGGTCAGGCCGATCGAGGCCGCCTTGACCCTGAGCGGCAGGTCCTTGCTGACCAGCACCACCGCGGCGCCCTCGGCGGCCAGGCTGCGCGCGACCGACAGGATCCGGGTGTCGTTGTCACCGAGCCGGAACCCGGGCGGCAGCACCGCGGGATCGGCGTGGTTCAGCTCGACGCGGACGGTGCCGCCCGCGTCCCCGATCGGCAGCTCGGCGTCCAGGCGGCCGAACTCGACCCGCAGGTCATCCAGGATCTGGAGCGCCTGCCGGGCGAAGTAGCCGAGCTCCGGATGATGGCGCTTGGCCTCGAGTTCCGTGATGACGACGATGGGCAGCACCACATGGTGCTCGGCGAACCTGCCGATCGCCGCCGGATCCGCCAGCAGGACGCTGGTGTCGAGGACATACGTGCGCGGTTGAGTACTGGCCACTCGCTCTCCCCTGGGCGCCGGGGGCGGCGCCGCGTTCGGACACAGGCGTGTCGGCGGGACCGGGACCGGCCAGCAAAGGGCCGGGCGCCGGCCCTCCGCTCATCTCGCCTGCGTGCCAGGACGCGAAGCTCGAGGATGTCGAGGGCCTTCCCGTCGGGCGGCTACGCACCGCCCGTCACTTCAGACCGTACTCTG
>JBEKFH010000491.1:0-3117 GCA_050013415.1 Streptosporangiaceae bacterium
GGTGTAGGTGATGTTCAGGCCCGAGAAGAATGTGTTACCGCTCGGGCACACGCCGGCCGAGTAGGCGTACTTGCCCATGTTGACCACGGCGTCCGCGCTCGGGATGGTCTTGGTGGTGGACGTGTAGCCCGGGGTCCCGGTGGTGCTGGTGTTGAAGGAGACGTAGGCCGTTCCGGTGTGGTTGCTCAGTTCCTGCCGGTTGAGCTCGAAGTACATGGCCGCGTCGCCCGCGGCGTAGTAGACGGTGACGGACGTGAGGGTGGCGCCGGGCGGCAGCGCCAGGCCGGCGTCGAAGCACCTGTCGCCGGTGTTGGTCAGCGCCGTGGGGTCCCACTGGTTGAAGTAGTCGTTGGTCGTGGTGGTGATGTCCAGCTCGTCGGGCGCGAACGCGGACGCGGCGATGGTGTAGTGGTGGGTGACCGGGGCGGGCGCGCCGGGCGCGGCGGAAGCCGTGCCGACGATGGCGAGCCCGATGGCAATTCCGCTGGCCAGCGTGACCAGGTAGCCGGCCCGGGCGCGGGTGATCAGCTTCATCTACTCGGATCCCTTCTGGGTTGGCTGGCACCGCGCCGGCGCTGATGCAGGCCGGTTCGAGCCCTGCGTGCGGGCGGCCTGCGCTGACGTCCTGGCTGGCCCGCGGTAGTTGGTCCGGTGCGTGACGGTGGCTGGGTTTCCCTCGCGATGACCGGCTCTTTGCCTTCCGTTTATCATGCAGGACCGTCCCGTCCGTGACCAGAGGCATGACCGATTCAGTCATATATCAGATTAAAACTGACTAAAATAGCCATTACGCCTCACGACTACATGGCCGTATCCCCGCGGAGGCCGGCCGGCCTCCGCGGGGATACGTAACCTGGCTGGTCAGCCTGGCTGGGTGTAGGTGATGTTCAGGCCGGAGAAGGTGGTGGTTCCGCTCGGGCAGACGCCGGCCGAGTAGGCGTACTTGCCCATGTTGACCACCGCGTCCGCGCTCGGGATGGTCTCGGTGGTGGACGTGTAAGCCGGGGTCGTCGCGGTGGCCGTGTCGAAGCTGGCGATATTCGCGGCGCTGTGATTACTCAGTTCCTGCCGGTTGAGCTCGAAGTACATCGCCGCGGAGCCCGCGGTGTAGTAGATGGTCACCGACGTGAGGGTGGCGCCCACCGGCAGCGCCAGGCCGGCGTTGAAGCACCTGCCGCTGTAGGCGTTGGACAGCGTCGTGGGGTCCCACTGGTTGAAGTAGTCCTCGGTGGTGGTGTGCAGCCCGTCGGGCGCGAACGCTGATGCGGCGATGGTGTAGTGATGCGTGACCGTCGGGGCCGGGGCGCTGGATGCCGCGGCAGCCGTGCCGACGGTGGCGAGCCCGATGGCGATTCCGCTCGCCAGCGTGACCAGGTGGCCGGCGCGAGCGCGGTTGATCAGTTTCATTTACTTGGATCCCTTCTGGGTCGGCCGGGGCCGCGCAGCGGCTGATGGCAGGTTCGAAAGCCGGCCGCCGGGGACGCGCGCTGACGTCCTGGCTGGGCCGTGGTAGTTGGTTCCGTGCGTGATCGTGACTGCGTGGGCCGCCCGGGCGGGCCCCTGGTAGTTCTCGTCCGCGGCGTGCGATGCGGCCAGGGCGCTGGCGCCCGCGGAGATCACGGACACCGCGGCAACCGCGGAGACGGCGACGCCGAGCCTGCGGCGGCCGCTCATCGGGCTGGCTCCTGCGCTGCCGGGGGGCTTGCCGCCGGCCTGCCCGGCGTGCCCGGCGCGCCAGGCGCGGTCTCCGGCGCTGTCGGCGCGGATTCCGGCGCGGTCACCTCGGCCGCTGAATCCGATGGGGCCGCTGACTCCGCTGGCGATGGTGGCGGCGACGCCGCCGGGGTCGCCCACGGCGGCGTGGCCGTGGGCGCTGAACGTGGGACTGGGGCGCGACGCTGCATGTCAGCATTCCTTTCCGTGTGCTGACCGGCCTTGTTGCCGTCCCCTCGATCCTGGAATACCGCTCCGCCCGGTCCCAGTGACATGACCCCGACATCACCCCCACATCGCCTTGACATCGGGCAGAGCGGGGATTACGGAGGGCGGGGATTACGGGGGATGAGCGCGGGCGGGGATTACGGGGGCGGGGACGAGCGCGCCGATGCGGCGCTGGGCCTGGCTCGGCCGGGCCCCGGTGCCTGGCTGGCCCCGGTGGCTAGTCGATCTCGATGTAGACGGTGCCGTCCTGGACCCTGGCCGGGTAGGTGCGGATGTCAACGAGAACGGGGGCGCCCAGTGCCTTGCCGCTGGTGTAGTCGAAGCGGCCGTTGTGCTTGGGGCACTCGATCGTGTCGCCCATGACCAGCCCGTCGCAGAGCAGTGTGCGCTCGTGCGTGCAGTGCCCGTCCGTGGCGTAGTAGAGATCGTCCGCCGAACGGTAGATCGCGTAGGCGTTCCCGCCGTGGGTGAACGGGACCACGTCCTCGGCGTCAATGTCCGCGGCCGCGCAGGCGGCGATCCACTGGCCCATCGGATGTCTCCTCGCTGCGGGTCGCGGTCAGGCGGCGGTCAGGCTGGGGTCGCGCTGGGGTCAGGCGGCGGTCGCGCTGGCCAGCGGCAGGCCGCGGCCGTCGTTCGCGGGTCCTGGCTCGTTGAACGGCGCGGCGCCCGGCGGCAGTTCGCGGCGCACGTAGTACTCCTGATCCCTGAGTTGGCGCAGGATCGCTGGGATGATCTCCCGGTAGGCGGCCCACAGCGACGGGTAGACGGCCGCGCAGTCGTGCTGGATCTCCTCGTGCAGTTCCGCGAGGCGGTGGTAGGGAACCATCGGGAACATGTGGTGCTCGACGTGGTAGTTCATGTTCCAGTAGAGGAACCGGTTGACCACGTTCATCTTTACCGTCCGGGTATTGAGCCGGTGATCGAGCACGTTCTCGCCCAGGCCGGCGTGCTGCGTGAGGCCGTAGACGGGCAGCATGAACGCGCCGTAGAGGCGCGGCCCGCCGATCAGTACGACGGGCAGCCAGGACCGCAGCCCGATCGCCAAGGCGATGACGGCGGCATAGATCACCAGGTCGATCCGCGCGGTCCGGTAGACCTTATGCCGTTCGGACGCCGGGACGTAGTCGGCCTCGTCGGCGGTGAGCCGCCCGGAAGCGTGCAGGAACATCAGCC
>JBEKFH010000492.1:0-3113 GCA_050013415.1 Streptosporangiaceae bacterium
ACGTGAACCCCTACCTGGCGATCGCCGCGATGATCGCCGCCGGGCTGCACGGCATCGACAACGAGCTGCCGCTGGAGCCCGCCTACGAGGGCAACGCCTACCTGGATTCGGGACCCCGGGTCCCGCGCACCCTGCGCGACGCGCTCGAGCTGTGGTCAGGGAGCGATATCGTCGCCCAGTCGTTCGGCACCGAGGTGCAGGAGCACTACGCCAACTACGCCCGGGTCGAGCTGGCCGCCTACGACGCCGCGGTGACCGACTGGGAGCTGCAGCGCTGCTTCGAGCGGCTCTAGCGCTGCGGCTCTAGCGCTGCGGCTCTGGCGCTGCGGCTCTGGCGCTGCGGCTATACCGCTGCGGCTCTGGCGCGGTCCTAGCACGACGCCAACAGGGGAGTGACCGCTGCATGTCCGAGTTCACGATCGTGAACCCAGCAACCGAGGAGATCGTCACCACCGTGGCGCGGACCACGGCGGAGGAGACCGACGCCGCGATCGAGCGCGCGGTCATGGCCCAGGTCGCCTGGCGCGCCATCGCGCCGGCCGACCGGGCCGGCCTGCTCCGCGGGTTCGCCAGCGAGGTAGACGCCCATGCCGAGGAGCTGGCCGGCCTGGAGGTGGCCGGCGCCGGGCACCCGGTCGGCCAGGCCCGCTGGGAGGCGGGCCAGGTCAGGGACGTGCTCACCTACTACTCGGCCGCGCCCGAGCGGGCGTCCGGCCGGCAGATCCCGGTGGCAGGCGGCCTGGACGTCACGTTCGCCGAGCCGATCGGCGTCGTCGGGCTGATCGTGCCGTGGAACTTCCCGATGCCGATCCTGTCCTGGGGAATGGCGCCGGCCCTGGCGGCGGGCAACGCCGTGATCGCCAAGCCCGCTGAGCTGACGCCGCTGACCGCGATCAGGATCGGCGAGCTCGCGCTGGCGGCGGGCATCCCCGAGGGCGTGTTCCAGGTGCTGCCCGGCAAGGGCAGCGTCGTCGGGCAGCGGCTCGTCGACCACCCGGCCGTCGGCAAGATCGTGTTCACCGGCTCCACCGAGGTCGGCCGCGAGATCATGGCGGGCTGCGCCCGCCGGGTGAAGCGGGTCACCCTGGAACTCGGCGGCAAGAGCGCAAACATCGTGTTCGCCGACGCCGACCTGGAGCGGGCCGCGGCGACCGCGCCGCAGGCTGCCTTCGACAACGCCGGGCAGGACTGCTGCTCCCGGTCGCGGATCCTGGTGCAGCGGTCGGTCCTTGACCGCTTCATGGAGCTGCTGGAGCCAGCGGTCATGGCCGTTGCCGTCGGCGACCCTGCGTCGGCGGCAACCGACATGGGCCCGCTGATCTCGGCCGCGCACCGGGACCGCGTCGCGTCCTACGTGCCGGACGGCGCGCCGGTCGCGTTCCGCGGCAGCGTGCCCGGCGGGCCGGGGCACTGGTACCCGCCGACCGTCCTCGCGCCGGTCCGGCTGGACGACCCGGCCTATACCGAGGAGGTGTTCGGCCCGGTGGTGACCGTGACCCCGTTCGACGATGAGGCAGCCGCGGTGCGGCTGGCCAACGACACGCCCTACGGGCTGTCCGGATCGATCTGGACCAGGGACGTGGGCCGCGCGATCCGGGTGGCCAGGGCGGTGGAGACCGGCAACCTGTCGGTGAACTCCCATTCCTCGGTGCGCTACTGCACCCCGTTCGGCGGCTTCAAGCAGTCCGGGCTCGGCCGCGAGCTCGGGCCGGACGCGCTCGACGCGTTCACCGAGGTCAAGAACGTCTTCATCGCGACGGAGGGATGAACACGGCCATGGCGAGCACGGACACACCGAGCACCGATATGGCGGACAAAGACCTGGCGATAACGAGCACAGCGGGTACGGATACGGCGGGCACGAGCATGCGGCGGCTGCAGGACCGGGTCGCCGTGGTCACCGGCGCGGGCAGCGGCATCGGGCTCGCCAGCGCGCGCAGGCTCGCCGCGGAGGGGGCGATCGTCGTGGCCGTCGACATCGACGATGCGGCGGGCACGGCAGTGGCGCAGGAGACAGGCGGCACGTTCATCGCGGCCGACGTGTCGAACGAAGAAGACGTCCAGCACCTCTATGAAGCCGTCAGCGCACGGCACGGGCGGATCGATATTTCGTTCAATAATGCGGGCATTTCGCCGCCAGAAGATGACTCGATCCTGACCACCGGCCTCGACGCCTGGCGACGCGTGCAGGAGGTCAACCTCACGTCCGTGTACCTGTGCTGCAAGTACGTGATCCCGTACATGCAGCGCCGCGCCAAGGGCTCGATCATCAACACTGCCTCGTTCGTCGCGGTGCTCGGCGCGGCGACGTCGCAGATCTCCTACACCGCATCCAAGGGCGGCGTGCTGGCCATGAGCCGCGAGCTCGGCGTGCAGTTCGCGCGGGAGGGAATCCGGGTGAACGCGCTCTGCCCCGGCCCGGTGAACACCCCGCTGCTGCGGGAACTGTTCGCCAAGGACCCCGAGCGCGCCGCGCGGCGGCTCGTGCACATCCCGGCCGGCCGGTTCGCCGAGCCTGAGGAGATCGCCGCGGCGGTCGCGTTCCTGGCCAGTGACGACGCGTCGTTCATCACCGCGTCGTCGTTCCTCGTCGACGGCGGGATCTCGGGCGCCTACGTGACGCCGCTGTAGCGGCCCCGCTGGCCATCGCCGCCGCGCCACGCGGCAGGGTTCACCGGACTGCGGCAGGTTCACCGGCCTGCGGCAGGGCTCGCGGCGTGCGGCAGGGCTCAATGGCGGTGTTCATGCCCGTGTTCCATCCTCTCCCTGATCTGGCAGAGCGCCGCGAGGCCGGCCCGCAGCCCGGCCACCCCGGCCGGCGTGACCAGGCCGGAAAGCTCTGCGTCAACCGCCTCGACCCCGGCCCGGACAATCGCGGCGGCGGCGCGGCCTCGGTCGGTCAGGGTGATGGTCATCCGGCGGCGGTCCTCGGGGTTGACCTGCCGCTCGAGGTAGCCGCGGATGACGAGCGTGTCGATCAGCTGGCTGGCTGCCTGCTTGGTGACCCCAAGCTGCCGGATCAGGTCGCCGGCCGATCCGCCGTGGTGCGCCAGGCCGCCCAGCACGTACGGCCCGGTCCCCGGCATGTCATCGAACTCGGCGGCGGCGAGGCG
>JBEKFH010000493.1:0-3108 GCA_050013415.1 Streptosporangiaceae bacterium
ACACCGCCGGGTACTTCATGGTCACCTTGGAGCCGATGTTGCCGTCGACCCACTCCATGCTGGCGCCAGCCTGCGCGACGGCCCGCTTGGTGACCAGGTTGTAGACGTTGTTCGACCAGTTCTGGATCGTCGTGTAGCGGCAGTGCCCGCCGGCCTTCACGATGATCTCGACGACCGCGGAGTGCAGTGAGTCGGAGGAGTAGATCGGCGCGGTGCAGCCCTCGACGTAGTGCACGCTCGCGCCCTCGTCGACGATGATCAGCGTCCGCTCGAACTGGCCCATGTTCTCGGTGTTGATCCGGAAGTAGGCCTGCAGCGGGATGTCCACGTGCACGTTCTTGGGCACGTAGATGAAGCTGCCGCCGGACCAGACCGCCGTGTTCAGCGCGGCGAACTTGTTGTCGCCGACCGGGATCACCGTGGCGAAGTACTCCTGGAAAAGCTCGGGGTGCTCGCGCAGCGCGGTGTCGGTGTCCTTGAAGATGACGCCCTTCTCCTCAAGGTCCTCGCGGATCTTGTGGTAGACGACCTCGCTGTTGTGCACGACGAGGCCCTCGGCGATGAAGTTGTGCGGCCCGGCGACCTCGATGTCGTAGACGGGTTCGATGTCCTGCGGCTCGATGGAGGTCACCGGGACGAAGCCCAGCCAGTCGTTGCAGTGCGCCTTGAACGTGTAGCCCTTGGCGCTGGTGAAGGAGTGGTTGTACTGACGGCGGCCGAATCGCTCCAGGCGCTTCGGGTTGCGGCAGCCGAGCCGCTCGAAGCCTCCGCTGATGCCGATCCGGAATGCGCCGCCCAGACGCTCAGGATCATGCCGGTAAGGCTGGGTGAAACCCCAAGGGCCTGATGCGATGAGGCCGCAGAGCTCGGCGAGCTCCTGAGCCTGCTCGATCAGCGGAGCGCTCATGCAGGTGAGCATGACCGAGCCGTCGGTGCCCGGCTTGATATAGCCGTCCGCGTCGATCCAGCCGCCGAGGAACGCGAGCCGCTGATCCGCCGGCAGTCCGAAGACCCAGTCAGGCACGCGCTTGCTGCGGGCGGTGCCGTGGAATCCGATCTTCCAGAACCAGCTGGTCAGCGCCTTAGAGTTGATGACAACCCGGTAGTCGTCGGCCGCGATGACCCGCAGGCCGAACTGCTCGTCGACGACTCGCGAGATCTCGGCGCGAAGCTCGATGTCGGTCTCCGGAATCGCGAGCTGGATCCGGTGCGTCTTTCCGGAATCCTGCAGGTTGCCATCACCGATGAACAGGCCAAGGAGCCACATCAGGTCCACGTTGGTGTGGCTCGGCGCACGGCCCGGGATCTCCTGGTGATGCGCCTGCGCGGGTAGCTCGGGCAACTCGAATGAGGTGCCGAACTCTGGCAGTGAGCGCGGCACGGCGATCAGGTCGCCCTGCCTGAGCTCCCCGACGGTGAGCCACTGGCGAACCCAGTGGGCCCGCTTCGCGTCTGCGGCGCGCATATCGCGCAGGGCCAGGACCGGGTGGTTGTCGGTGGCGCACAACGACCGTGTGCCAGCGATGACCTTATAGGTCTGCCGGGTGCCCGTCTGGGCCATGTCCCTGACCGGGGCGACGACGAACTTCTCGCTGTCTTCGTCGTAGGAGAAGACCAGGTCTCCGGGCTCGATCTCCTTGACCATTACCTGGCCGCGATTTGCGGTCCAGACGCGGGTATCGCCGCGGACGCATTCGTACTGCGCGGCGACGCCGGCCACCAGGCGCTGCTTCTCCGCCTCCGGGATGCCCAGCCGGTCGTAGGTGTTCTTGATGTCGGCGGGCAGCTCTTCCCAGCTCTCCGCCTGCTTCTCGGTCGACCGGACAAAGTACTTGATGTTCTCGAAGTCGATGCCGGAGAGGTCGGAGCCCCAGCTCGGCATGGGCTTGCGGCGGAACAGCTTGAGGCCTTTCAGCCGCAGGTCCAGCATCCAGTCCGGCTCGTCCTTCAGCGCCGAGATGTTGCGGACGACCTCCTCGGACAGGCCGCGGCGCGCGGTCGCGCCGGCCGCGTCCGAGTCGGACCAGCCGAACTTATAGGTGCCGAGACCGTCGAGCTCGGGGTGAGTCGTCGTCGTTGTCATGCGGAGATGCCTCCGGATTTGTTAGCCGTAACCGTCGTAGGGGTGCTGTGCGGTGGAACCGCGGCGTGCGATTTCAGTAGTGACGGCGGGGTGACGTGCGTGGTGCAGACCCCGTCGCCGTGGGCGATGGTCGCGAGCCGCTGCACGGGAGTTCCGAGCAGCCGGCCGAACGCCTCAGTCTCCGCCTCGCAGAGCTGGGGGTACTCGGCGGCCACGTGCGCCACCGGGCAGTGATGCTGGCAGAGCTGCTCGCCGCCGCCCGCGGCCGGCGCGCCGCTGGCCGACGCGGCGTAGCCGTCCGCCGACAGCGCCTCGGCCAGTGCCCGCACTCGCTCGCTGGGTGAGCCGGAGCCGACCGCCTCGCGGTACCGGTTTTCCAGGTCGGCGATCTTCCTCCTGGCAAACTCGGCCACCGCGTCCGGTCCTGCCAGCTCGGCCAGGAACCGGAGGGCGCTGGTCGCCAGGTCGTCATAGGCATGCTCGAAGGCACTGCGGCCGGCGTCAGTGATGGCGAACAGCCGGGCCGGCCGGCCACGTCCCCTTGCCCGGGCCGGCCGCGCGGACCTGGCCTCGATCATGCCGTCGGCAATCAGGTTGTCCAGGTGCCGCCGTACCGCGGCCGGGGTGAGGCCGAGCCTGGCGCTCAGCCCGGTCGCCGTCGCCGGGCCGTTCTCCAGGATCAGCCGGGCGATCCTGGCCCGTGTGCCGCGTTCGTTACCCGCCTGAGCGCCCGCTCCCTGACCAGCCGTACCCTGAGCGGGTGCGGCCGGCGCATGCTCGGTCCTGGCAGAGTCTGGGCGGGATGGCATGGCGGTCGCGGACAGCACGGCGGTCGCGGGCGCGGTGATGCACCCGGCATCGCCGGGTGCCGCTCCGTTGACCAGTCCCATGCTTTTCACAACATCATTGTGCCGTAAATACATCCCGGCCCGCAATCCGGGTGCCCGATCCGCTCGTCAGGAGCCTCATGACCGGCACGGGGCGCCGGGCGGCTCATTCCAACGGTGTGGCTGGGACTGCACTGT
>JBEKFH010000494.1:0-3107 GCA_050013415.1 Streptosporangiaceae bacterium
ACCGCGGTCATTCCGGCAGATGCCTGGTTCCCGGCGCGCTGGCAGCGGGCGCACAGTCCCCAGAACGTGACCTCGGCCTCGTCGATGGAGAACCCGGCGCCGTCTGCGGGCGCCAGGCAGGGAGAGTGGCCGACGGCGCAGTCCACATCGGCGATGACGCCGCATTCGCGGCACACGATGTGGTGATGGTTGTCGCCGATCCGTGCCTCGTACCGTGCGGGGCTGCCGGCCGGCTCGATCCTGCGGATCAGGCCGGCCGCGGTCAGGGCGCCGAGTGCCTCGTAGACGGCCTGCACCGATACGTGCCCGATGCGCTCGCGCACCGCGCGGGCGATCTGCTCGGCGCCCAGGTGATTCGCGGAGCGGACAGTCTCCAGGATCGCCAGCCGGGCCGAGGTGACGCGCAGCCCGGCGTCGCGAAGCTTCCCGACATCTGTCATGGCTGCTGACGCTATACCCATAAACACGATAGATTCAAGTTAACGATAAATTCATTTTTACTAATTTAACCGGAAATGGATGGGGACGGCCCGGCGGGCGGTACAGGGCGGGACGGCCGGCGATGCAGGGACTGTCGGCCAGGCGGGACGGCCGGCGAGGCAGTGCGGCCGAAACGAGAAAACTCGCCCTGGCGGGCGCGTGCCCCGCCAGGGCGAGCCTGATGAGCCGGTCCCCCGTATCATCTTTCGGGTCCCCCAGGCACAGCATCTCACAATGAGTAGTCATTTGACTACGTTATGAGATTACGTCTTTGACGCGGCGCCGCTGGGCACCCGCCCGGCGGCCCGTGTCAGCGGAGCCGCCGAGCGGGAATACTGATGCCATGGGAAGCACGCAACGACTCAGCCAGCAGATGGGCTTCGTCGCCGAGGCAGGCCTGCTGAAGCGCGTTCTCCGGCAGACCATGCTGACCGACCCGGCCCGCCGGGAGAACTCAGCCGAGCACTCCTGGCACCTCGCGGTGATGGCGCTGGTGCTGGCCGATCATGCGCCGCCCGGCACCGACCTGGGCCGGGTGATCGCCATGCTGCTCGTACACGATCTGGTCGAGATCGACGCGGGTGACCTGTTCCTGTATGCGGACGATGCCCAGCACGCCCGTCAGGAGGAGGCAGAACGGGCTGCCGCGGACCGGATCTTTGCGCTGCTTCCTGCCGGCCAGGCCAGCCAGATCCGCGCGCTCTGGGATGAGTTCGAGGAGCGGCAGAGCGCCGAGGCCAGGTTCGCCCGCGCCCTGGACCGGCTGCAGCCAATGCTCGCGAACTTCCAGGCGGGCGGCGGGACCTGGGCCAGCCACGGGATCACGACCGACCAGGTACTGCCCAAGCTGGCACTCATCGAGGACGGCTCGGCGGCGCTGGGCGACTACGCCAGGGATCTGCTGGCGCGGGCCGCCGAGGCCGGCCTGATCGTCCGGCCAGCAGGGCAGTAAGGGCTGTCAGAAGAAGATCAGCTTCGCTGCCGCGATCACCCCGATGAGGACCACGAGGATCCTCAGCGCCAGCGGCGGGATCCGCCGGCCCAGCCGCGCGCCGAGCAGCCCGCCCGCCGTGGACCCGGCGGCGATCAGCAGCACGGCAGCCCAGTTGACGTGCGCGAAGAAGATGAACACCACCGCCGCGGTGGCGTTCACGATCGCGACGAGCACGTTCTTCGCGCCGTTGACGCGCTGCAGGCTCTCGTCCAGGAAGCTGCCGAGCAGGCCGATGACCAGCACGCCCTGGGCGGCGCCGAAGTAGCCGCCGTAGGCGCCGGAGATGAGCATCCCGGCGCCGAGGACGGGGCTGCGGCCGGCCTCACGGCCTTCCCGGAGGGCAGCCATCCAGGTGTTCAGCCGCGGCTGGATGATCACGAGCACGCAGGCGATCAGGATGAGCACGGGCACGATCAGGGTAAAGGCCCTGGCCGGTAGCGAGAGCAGCAGGATCGCGCCGGTCAGTGACCCCGCGGCGGCGACCACGCCGAGCCAGATCAGCCGGCCGCGCTGGCCGGCGAGCTCACGCCGGTAGCCGATCGCTCCGCTCACGTTGCCGGAGACCAGCCCGACGTTGTTCGAGACGTTGGCGATGACGGCGGGGAAGCCGAAGGCGAGCAGCGTCGGAAAGGTGATCAGCGAGCCTGAGCCGACGACGGCGTTGATGCCGCCGGCCGCCACGGCCGCCGCGAAGATCGCGAGCGCCTCAGCGGCGCCCACGTGAACCTCGCATGCTCATGATCGTAGGCCGCGCGGGCCGGGCGGGGAGCCGGGCGGGTGCGGCCCTGGCACGATCAGCATGGAGGATCCGCACGCTGGGGACGGCAGGATCCTCCGTGATCATGGCGGGCCGGGCGGCGGGGGCGGGTCAGCGGAGCTGCGCGGCGCGGGCGGTCCAGCGGGCGGCGTTGTGCTCGACGAGCAGCGGCAGCCCGAAGCACTTGGACAGGAGCCGCACGGTGAACACGTCCTCGACGGGGCCTGCCGCGAGCACGGTGCCCCTGCGCAGCAGCAGCGCGTGGGTGAAGCCAGGCGGCACTTCCTCCACGTGGTGGGTGACCATCACCATGAGCGGCGCCCTGGGATCGATGGCGAGCGCCGCGATCCGCCCCAGCAGGTCCTCGCGGCCGCCGAGATCCAGCCCGGCAGCCGGCTCATCGAGCAGCAGCAGCTCGGGATCCGGCATCAGCGACCTGGCGATCTGCACGCGCTTGCGCTCACCTTCGGAGAGGGTCGCGAATCGCCGCCTGATCAGGTGAGCGCAGCCGAGCGCGTCCAGCAGCTCGACCGCGCGGGTGACATCGCCGGAGTCGTAGTCCTCGGTATAGCGGCCGAGGATTCCGTAGGAGCCGGTCAGCACGAGATCGATGACCTTCTCCGCTGGCGGCACCCGGTCGGCCAGCGCCGCGCTCGCCAGGCCGATCCGGGTCCGCAGGTCGAAGACATCGGCGTGCGTCACGTCCTCGCCGAGGATCTCCGCCGTACCCGTGGTCGGCGGTACCAGCGCGGCCGCGACCTGGAGCAGCGTGGTCTTGCCGGCCCCGTTCGGGCCGACGACGACCCAGCTCTCGTCGCTGCGGACGGTCCACTCGACGTCGCGCAGCAGCATCGACTTCTCCCGCCGGACGCTGAC
>JBEKFH010000495.1:0-3102 GCA_050013415.1 Streptosporangiaceae bacterium
CGAGCCGAGGTAGGGCCGGACGTTGTCCAGGGCGCGCTGAATCCTCGCGTCGACGTCCAGCGGATGCAGCCCGTGCAGCAGCAGCAGGCTTTCCACCAGCGGATCCTCGGCGAGCCTGGATAGCATCGCGGCGCCCGCCTCGCCGCCGTCCCGCAGCGCCGCCACAATCGCGGTGAGCCCGTCGCCGTACAGGCCGACCAGCAGGCCGACCAGTTCCTCGGCGGCGGCAGCCGTCGTGCCGCTGCCGCTCGTCCGCAGCGCGGCGAGTAGTTCCTCCACCCGTGTCCCGACCTGCCGAACGCCGGTCATCCGTTTCGCCTCCGTCTGCCAGCGATCATCGGAACCCGCCCGGCGCCGCTCGGCGGGCGGGGTGGCCGGCCGGCCCGGATCCCTGGCGGGACCCGGGCCGGCCGAGGCCGTCAGGTCGCCAGGATGACGGACATCGGCGTATGCACCTTGTCCAGCACCTTGCCGCGGCCGAGGGACATGTGCACGCCGCAGGGCAGGCACGGGTCGAAGCTCCGGACGGCTCGCATGACGTCGATGCCCTTGAACCTCTCCGGCGGGTTCTCCTCGAAGATCGGCGTGTTCTGCACCGCATCCTCGTAGGGCCCCGGGGTGCCGAAGCTGTCCCGCACGCTGGCGTTCCAGGGAGTCGGCGGGTACGGGTGGTAGTTCGCGATCTTCCCGCCGCGGATCACCATGTGGTGGGAGAGCACGCCGCGGACCGCCTCGGTGAAGCCGACGCTGAATGCCTCGTCGGGCACGTTGAACGGCTCCCAGGTCTTCGTGCGCCCGGCCCGGATCTCCGCCAGCGCCTTCTCCACGAAGTACAGCGCGGCCGCGGCGGCGTAGGCCTGGAAGTAGGTCCGTGCCCGGTCCCGCTCGATGGCATTGGACAGCGGCCGGCCTTCCTTGTCGTGCGGGACCGTCCACTCGAAGCTGACCGCCGGCTTGCTCATGGTGCGGGGCAGGTTGATCTGCACGCTGTGCCCGGTCGACTTGATGTAGCCGATGTCGACCAGGCCGCCGAGGGCAGTGGCCCAGAGCCGGGGCAGCGGGCCGCCGCCGGTGTCCGCGGCGAGGTGATCCGTGCCGTCGAACCAGCGCGGTGACATCACCCAGCTGTACTTGCTGTCGAAGTCACGCTTGGCGGGCCGCGGGATCGTGTGCTGGTTCCAGGGGTGCCGGCGGTCGACCGGGTTGCCCAGGGCGTCGCGGGTGACGAACATCTCCTGGTCTTCCCAGTCCTCGTAGAACGAGCTGCCCAGCAGGATCCGGATGCCCAGGTTGATCTCGACCAGGTCGTTGGTGAGCAGCTCGCCGTCCCGGATGACACCGGGGCTGACGAACATCTTCCTGCCCCAGTTGGTCATGTTCTCGTACTTGAAGTCACAGTGGTCAGGGTCGTTCAGGGCGCCCCAGCACACCATGTCGGCGCGGCGCCTGCCGACTTCCTCGTACCCCGGGAGCGCCTCGTAGAAGAAGTTGAAAAGGTCGTCGTGCATCGGCACGACCCGCTTCATGAACTCCACGTAGCGCATCAGCCGGGTGAGGTAGTCCGTGAAGAGCTGCACCGTCGCGGTCGTCCCGACGCCGCCCGGGTAGAGCGTGGAGGGGTGCACGTGCCGCCCCTCCATCAGGCAGAACATCTCCCGCGTGGACCGGCTGACCTGCAGCGCCTCGCGGTAGAACTCGCCTTCCAGCGGGTTCAGCGAGCGCATGATGTCGCCGATGTAGCGGTAGCCGTGCTCGGCGGCGTGCGGGCACTCGGTGCGGTTGGCCAGCTCGAGCACGCTCGGGTTGGTCTCGCCGACCATCTTCGCGCAGAAGTCGACCCCGACCAGGTTCTCCTGGAAGATGTTGTGGTCGAACATGTACTCGGCGGCCTCGCCCAGGTTGATGATCCACTCGGCGAGATGCGGCGGCCGGACCCCGTAGGCCATGTTCTGGTTGTAGACCGAGCAGGTCGCGTGGTTGTCACCGCAGATACCGCAGATGCGGCTGGTGATGAAGTGCGCGTCCCTGGGATCCTTGCCCTTCATGAAGATGCTGTAGCCGCGGAAGATCGACGAGGTGCTATGGCACTCGATGACCTTCTTCTGCTTGAAGTCGATCTTGGTGTAGATGCCCAGGCTGCCCACGATCCTCGTGATCGGGTCCCAGTTCATCTCCACTACGCCGGTGTCATCGACCGTCGTCATCGCTCATCCCTCTCCCTGTTCCTTGGCGCGGCCGCTTCCGCGAGGCCAGCGCCGGCCGATGTCACCAGGTCTTCTTGTAGCCAGTGAGCAGCTCGTCGCCCTTCACGCGCCACTTGGGCTCGTCGTCGAGGGTCTTCGCGGTGAAGCCGCGGAGGGTGCGGATGACCGTGCCGTAGAGGCCGCTCGCCGTGGTGGAGACCTTCGAGCCCGGCGGCTCGTCCATGAACGGCATGAACTTGTCGGGGAAGCCGGGCATGGTGCAGGCGATGCAGATGCCGCCGACGTTCGGGCAGCCGCCGACGCCGTTGATCCAGCCGCGCTTGGGCACGTTGCACTTGACCACCGGCCCCCAGCAGCCCAGCTTGACCAGGCACTTGGGAGAGCCGTACTCGACCGCGAAGTCACCCTGCTCGTAATAGCCCGCCCGGTCGCAGCCCTCGTGCACGGTGGCCCCGAACAGCCAGGTTGGCCGCAGTGCCTCGTCCAGCGGGATCATCGGCGCCTGGCCGGCCACCTGGTAGAGCAGGTACAGGATGGTCTCGGAAAGGTTGTCCGGGTGCGTCGGGCAGCCGGGGACGCAGACGATCGGCAGGCCTGCCTTGGACCGCCAGTCCCAGCCGAGATAGTCCGGCACGCCCATCGCGCCGGTCGGGTTCCCGGCCATCGCGTGGATCCCGCCGTAGGTGGCGCACGTCCCGGCGGCCAGGATCGCGGTGGCCTTGGGCGCCAGCCGGTCCAGCCACTCGTTGGTGGTCATCGGCTGGCCGGTCGCGGGATTGTTGCCGAAGCCGCACCAGTAGCCCTCGTCCTTGATCGCCTCGTTCGGGATGGATCCCTCGACGACCAGCACGAAGGGATCGAGCTCGCCGCGGTCGGCCTTGTGCCACCACTCGATGAA
>JBEKFH010000496.1:0-3085 GCA_050013415.1 Streptosporangiaceae bacterium
GGCGGTTACCCGGCGGCTACGCGGCGAGGAGGCGAGCGGCGGCCGGGCGGTTACCCGGCGGCTACGCCGCGAGGAGGCGAGCGGCGGCCGGGCGGTTACCCGGCGGCTACGCGGCGAGGGGGCGAGTGGCGGCCGGGACGGCGCGGGTGCGGCGCCAGGCCGCCCAGCCGCGCCCGGTGCCGTAGGAGACCGCGCCGAGCGCGCCCACGAAGAAGCCGATGGGCCAGTTCGATGTGTACGAGGCGGCGATCGCCACCCACACCGTCACGAGCGCGATGACAACGGAGAGCGCCATGGCCAGCAGCGGCTTGCTGGTGAACGACCGGGCGGCGGCGGGCGGGCCGACCATCAGGCTGAAGATCAGCAGCGCCCCGACGACCGGCAGCGACATGCTGGTCGCCAGCGCGACGACCACCAGGAAGCACATCTCCATCCGGTTGCTGCTGACCCCCCGCGCCTCGGCCAGTTCCGGCGCCACCGAGGAGAGCATCAGCGGGCGGTACATGACGATGATCGCGGCCACGCAGACCGCGCCAAGCCCGGCGACGGGCGCCACCTCGTTGGTGCTGACGCCCAGCACCTCGCCGAACAGCAGCGAGTAGATCTCCGGCGCGTACTCCGTGCTCAGGCTGAGGAACAGCGCGCCGAGCCCGAGCATCACCACCAGCGCCAGCGCGGTCGCCACGTCATGGCGGCTGCGACGGCCGAGCCAGCCGATCCCCAGCGCGCCGATCAGGGCGAAGACGGCGAGCCCGAGGAGGGTGCTGACGCCGATGAGGCTGGCCCCCGCCGCGCCGGCGAACGCGCCCTGCGGCACCGCGTCGGCAACGAACGACGAGCCGCGCAGCACGATGAAGAACCCCACGACGCCGGCGACGACCGCGACCATGGTCGCCACGGTCCAGGTGTTGACCATGAAGCCGGAGAACATCGCGGCGGCTACCCGCCGTTCCCGGCTTGCCGGGCGCGCGCGCTGCCGAGCCGGCCGACGGCCGGCAGCTGGGCGATCAGGTAGAACAGGAAGACCAGGGTGACCACGAAGAAGCTGACCGGCCAGCCGTGCCTGACCGGCGGCCAGTAGAAACTGTCCCAGGCGAGCAGGATGCCCAGCCAGGTGGCGGCGACCCCGATGAGGCCGGACCAGAGCACCGCGAGGCCGGTCCTGCTCGTCAGCCGCAGCGCGGTAGCGGCGGGCCCGATCAGCAGCGCGGTACTGAGGATCGCGCCGATGGTCAGCGCGGCCAGCGAGACGGCGACCGCCATCGCCAGCAGGTACAGCATTCCGGTGACGCGCACCGCCACGCCGCGCACCGTCGCCATGTCGGTGCTGACCGAGCTGAGCAGCAGCGGCCGGTAGAGCAGCAGGACAACCGCGAGGGCCAGCGCGCTGAACGCAGCGATGAAGGGGACGGTCGAGCCGCTGATCACGAACATCGAGCCGAACAGCACCGACAGGGTCGCGCCGGTGGTGTTCGTGACCGTGGTGTCCCAGTACAGGAACAGGGCCGCCAGGCCGAGCCCGGCGCCCAGCACGATCCCGGTCGCCACGTCCCGCCCGCGCGGCCGCCGGATGCCGATGGCCTCCATCACCCCGGCCGCCACCACGCCGATCCCGACGAAGCCCCAGAGCGGATTGACCCCGGCCAGGAACGCGCCCGATCCGCCGGTCGCCCCGAGATCGGCGAGCGCGTGCCCGGCGAACGCCTGACCGCGCAGCACGGTGAACATGCCGACGACCCCGGACACCAGCGCGACCACCCCGCCGGCTAGCAGCGCGACCCGGACCGGCTCGTTGGCGAAGAAGCCAGGCTCGATGATCATCCTGAGCAGGTGCGTCATCGCCAGTCCGCTGGCGTGCGCGCGTCGCAGTGCGCGCCGTCGTCACCGACTGTCTCGGCCGGCCCCTCGCCGCGCCCGGCAACCACCAGGATCCGGCCATGCAGGTGAATCACGTCGACATGCTGGCCGTAGAGCTTGCTGAGGACGTCGGTCCTGACGACCTCGTCGGTGGTCCCGCTGGCGGCCCGGCCGGCCGCCAGGTAGACGACGCGGTCCATCACGGGAAGCAGCGGGTTCATCTCGTGCGCGGAGATCAGCACGGAGATCTGCTGCTCGCGGGCAATGCTGGCGAGCAGCTCGACGATCTCCTGCTCGCTGCGGATATCGAGGTTCGCCAGCGGCTCGTCGAGCAGCAGCAGCCGGGGCCTGCTGATCAGCGCGTGCGCGATCAGCACGCGCTGCTGCTCGCCGCCGGACAGGTTCCCGACCCGCTCGTTCCCGAACTCGGCGGCGCCGACGGCCCGCAGCATCTCGTCGATCTTGCGCCCGCGCCCGCGTGACGGCAGCGGGATGCCCAGCCGGTCCCCGTCCATGCCTAGCCCGACCAGGTCACGGGCGCGCAGCGGCATGTCGGGGTCGAGCGCGACCTTCTGCGGCACGTAGCCGATCGCCGGGGAGTGCCGGGAATGACCGGCGCCGTCGATGCGCACGGTGCCCGACGACGGCTGCTGCAGCCCGAGGATGACGCGCAGCAGCGTGGTCTTGCCCGCGCCGTTCGACCCGATCAGGCCGACGAACTCGCCGGCCCGGATGGCGAACCCGACATCACGCAGCACCTCGCGGCCGCCCAGCCGCACGCTGACGCCATCCACGGCGAGCATGTCGGCGCCGCCGGTGGCCTGCTGGGCCATCGTCATAGTTTCTCCGTCGAGATCTTGCTGGCGAATGCGCGCCGCAGCGCCTGGACTTCGGCGAGCATCCACGACTGGTAGTCGTAGTGGGCCGGCATTGTCTCGTAGACGCCGACCACGGGAATGCCGTAGTGACTGGCCGCGCTCAGGAACGACTGCGTGAGCGAGTCGGTCACCTGCTGGTTGTAAACGAACGCCTTAACTCGGTGATCCTGGAAGAGGCTGTCTTCGAGTGCCACGTACTGGGGCGCGGGATCCACCCCGTTCATGATGTCGGCCTGGAAGCTGAACGGCGTCAGATTCCGCGTTCCCGCTGCCTGGAGCATGTAGTCGCCCACCGGTTCCGTCGTGGCGACGGGAGCACCGGGGAAGTCGGCCCGCATCTGCGCCAGCGC
>JBEKFH010000497.1:0-3083 GCA_050013415.1 Streptosporangiaceae bacterium
GGGACCAGGGCGGGACCAGGGCGGGAGCCAGGACCCGGGAGCCAGGACCCGGGAGCCAGGACGGGGCGGCCAGGACCGGGGGCCAGGGCGGGCGGCCAGGGCGGGCGGCCAGGACGGGGGCCAGGGCGGGCGGCCAGGACGGGGGCCAGGGCGGGCGGCCCGGACGGGGGCCAGGGCGGGCGGCCGGGGCGGCGGCCGGTCAGCCTGGGTCGATCTCGGCGGAGTCGGTGAGCCGCAGCTTGCGCCGCGCCCGCTCGTAGAAGGTGGTGCCGCCGAGCCTGATGACCTGGGCGGCGTCCGGCCGCGCCCGCAGTTCGATCTGGTCGCCGGGGCCCACGTAACGCGCGACCTGGCCGTCGACCTCGATGGCCAGTCGGCCGCTGGATGGCAGGATGCGCAGCACGAGGGTGTCAGCGGTCGACAGGACCACGCCCCGGTTGTATGCCGAGTGCGCTGCGGCGGGAGTGACCAGCAGCGCCTCGACCGCCGGGCTCATGATCGGGCCGCCCGCCGCGAAACTGTAGGCGGTCGAGCCGGTCGGCGTGGACACCACCACGGCATCGGCCGCATAACTGACGAAGGGCAGTCCGTCCACCAGCAGGTTCACCCGCGCGCTGCCCTGCCCGGGGACCCGGACGACGGCGACGTCGTTGAAGGCGGTCATGGTCCGGCCGTCGACCTCGGCGTCCACGGCCAGCCGTCCCTCGGTGGTGAAGCGGTGACCGTCGATCGCGGACAGCGCGTCGGGCAATTCGGGGATGTCGACCTCCGCGAGGAAGCCGAGCCTGCCCAGGTTGACGCCGAGCACCGGCACCCGGTGGCCATCGGCCAGCCGCATGGCTCTCAGCATCGTGCCGTCGCCGCCGAGGCTGACCAGCAGGTCGCAGCACGCGGCAAGCTCCTCGGCGCTGACGGCGGTGGCGCCCGGCACCCGGCCGATCTCCCCGGGGACGCCGAACACCTTCCCGCCGCGGGCGGCGGCCCAGTCGACCACCGCCGCGACGGCCTCGCCGCAGTCGCGGCGCGGATGCAGCACGATCCCTACCGAATGCACGCCATCACCCCGGCTCGGCCTCCTGGCCTGTCCCCAGCCTCACGGTCCCCAGCCTCACGGTCCCCGGAATCACGGTCCCCAGCCTCACGGTCCCCGGAATCACGGTCCCCGGAATCACGCGCGGTACGCGCGATCCGGCGCGCGGATCACGGCCATGGGGTCGGGTAACCTTGCGCTCGACGCGGCCCAGATGTTGATGCCGGACTCCACCGCATCACGGTCGATCGCCGCGAGTTCCTCGGCGGTGAAGGCCGAGTGGCCGGCCGCGGCCAGGTTCTCCTCCAGTTGGGCCACGCTGCCCGCGCCGATCAGCACCGAGGTGACCCGCTCGTCGCGCAGTGCCCAGGCCAGCGCCAGCTGGGCGAGCGACTGCCCGCGGGCCCGCGCGATCTCGTTCAGCGCACGGACGTGACCAAGGGTCGCGTCGGTCAGCTGATCGGCCCGCAGCGAGCTCTGGCCTCTGCTGGCACGCGAGCCCTCCGGGACCCCGTTCAGGTACTTGCCGGTCAGCACGCCCTGGGCGAGTGGTGAGAACGCGATGCAGCCGGCCCCCTCGCGCTCCAGCGTGGCGAGCAGGTCCTGCTCGATCCAGCGGTTCAGCATGGAGTACGAGGGCTGGTGGATGAGCAGCGGCACGCCGAGCCGGCGCAGGATCGCGGCGGCGGCGGCGGTCCGCTCGGCCGAGTACGACGAGATTCCGGCGTACAGGGCCTTCCCCGATGTGACCGCCGTGGCCAGCGCGCCCATGGTCTCCTCTAGCGCAGTGCCTGGATCGGCCCGGTGGCTGTAGAAGATATCCACGTACTCCAGGCCCATCCGCCGCAGCGACTGGTCCAGGCTGGCCAGCAGGTACTTGCGCGAACCCATGTCCCCGTACGGGCCCGGCCACATGTCGTAGCCGGCCTTGGTGGAGATGACCAGCTCGTCGCGGTAGGGCCGCAGGTCCTCGCGCAGGATCCGGCCGAAGTTGATCTCCGCCGTACCGTACGGCGGCCCGTAGTTATTCGCCAGGTCAAAGTGCGTGACGCCGAGGTCGAACGCGCGCCTGATGATCTCCCGCTGGCCGTCCAGCGGCCGTTCGTCCCCGAAGTTCTGCCACAGCCCGAGCGAGACCTCGGGCAGCTTGAGGCCGCTGCGCCCGCAGCGCCGGTAGGGGATCCGGTCATAACGGTCGGCCGCGGCGAGGTAGGTCATGCGGGCAAGTCTGTCATCAGCCGCGCGGGCCTGCGGCCGGCCCGCGAGAATCCTCCGCGAGCGGCTATTTCGCGCTCCAGCCGCCGTCGATGGTGAACGAAGCGCCGGTGGCCATCCCGGCGCCCGGGCCGGCCAGCCAGACCGCGAGCGCGGCGATGTCCGCGGGCTCGACCAGCTGCTTCACCGCGCTCTCGGCCAGCAGGATGGTCTCCAGCACGTCCTCCTCGGCGATCCCGTGCAGCCGCGCCTGGTCGGCGATCTGCCGGTCGACGATCGGCGTGCGGGCATAGCCGGGGCTGATGCAGTTGCTGGTCACGCCGCGTGCCCCGCCCTCCAGCGCGATCACCTTCGACAGCCCTTCCAGTCCGTGCTTGACAGCCACGTAGGCGGACTTGTACGGCGACGCGCGCAGGCCGTGCACCGACGTGATGTTGATGATCCGGCCGAAGCCCCGCTCATACATGTGCGGCAGCGCGGCGCGGACGAGCAGGAACGGCGCCTCGAGCATCAGCGCCAGCATCCGGCGGAACTCCGCCGGCGGGAACTCCTCGATCGGCGCCACATGCTGCACGCCGGCGTTGTTGACCAGCACGTCGACGTCGAGCACGAGGTCCTCCAGCGCCCCGGTGTCGGCCAGGTCGACCGTCCACGGCTCGCCGCCGAGTTCGGCGGCGAGCCGCGCGGCGCCTGCCGCGTCGACGTCGGCGGCGATGACGTGCGCGCCGGCCTCGGCCAGCGCCCGGGCGCAGGCCGCGCCGATGCCGCTGGCTGCGCCGGTCACCAGGGCGCGGCGCCCGTCCAGCGAGCGGGGTGGTGCTGTCACGATCCGGCTCCT
>JBEKFH010000498.1:0-3082 GCA_050013415.1 Streptosporangiaceae bacterium
GCGGCTCCCCTATTTTCCGGTGACACCGCTATTTCCCTGGCTCGGTCCGCTCGGCGCCATCCCGCTGCCGTCCGACTGGATTATCGAATTCTCGCCGCCGGTGCCGACGGCCGGCTACCAGGCCGCCGCCGGCCCTGAGGCCGCCGGCCCTCAGGCCGCCGCCGGGCGCGGCGATCCGGCGGCCGTCGCTGAGCTCAGCGACACGGTTCGCGACATTATCCAGCGAAGGCTTGACCAGCTCGTCCTGGAGCGGGGCCAGGCCTTCACCTGACGGCGGGGCGGCGGCGGGGCGGCCGCCCGCCCGGGGCTGGCTCGGCCGCGGGTCCCGGAGCTGGGCGGCTGCCCGGGGCTGGCACGGCCGCGGGTCCCGGAGCTGGGCGGCTGCCCGGGGCTGGCTCGGCCGCGGGTCCCGGAGCTGGGCGGCTGCCCGGGGCTGGCACGGGCTGGCTCAGCCGCCGGTCCGGCGGCGGTGCAGCGCCACGCCGGCCGCCATCCCGCCAGCAACAGCGCCCGCCCCTGCGGCGACCGGCAGGGCGATCATCGTCACCCGGCGGCCGGACCGGAAGTCGTGCACGGGCCAGCCGTTCCGCCGCGCCTCGGCCCGCAGCTCGGAGTCGGGATTAACCACGTTGGGGTGACCGACGAGCCAGAGCATGGGCAGGTCGTTGGCCGAGTCGCTGTAGGCGGTGCAGCGCGCCAGGTCCAGCCCTTCGCGGTCGGCCAGCGCCTGGATCGCTGCGGCCTTCGCCTCGCCGTGCAGCAGCCCGCCGACCAGGCGACCGGTGTAAATGCCCTGCTCGCTCTCCGCCACCGTGCCGAGGGCGCCGGTCAGGCCGAGCCTGCGGGCAACGATGTTGGCGAGCTCCACGGGCGTTGCGGTGACCAGCCAGACCCGCTGCCCAGCCTCGACGTGGCGGCGGGTCAGTTCCCTGGAGCCTGCCCAGATCCGGTCAGCCATCGTCTCGTCGTAAATCTCCTCGCCCAGCGCGACGATGTCCGCCACCTTGTGGCCGGCCACGAACGCCAGCGCGGCCTGCCGGGCGGCATCGATCTGGCCAGTTTTCTCCGCGCCCCGTGCGCGGAACGACAGCTGTCCCCAGGTGAGCCGCACCAGATCCCGCGGGCCGAACATCTTTCTGGCGGCCAGTCCCCGGGCGAAGTGGTAGATCGAGGCGCCCCGCATGAGCGTGTTGTCCAGGTCGAAGAAAGCCGCCGCCGCGGGATCCTGGGCCGGCGGCGGGTGCTCGACCTCGGCGACGGCGGCGGATGCCTCTCCGGCCAGCGCCGCCTGGCTCTTCCGGCGAGCCCACCCGCGGCTCAGGTCTGGCCTGGCTGCGACGCCGGAGCCGTCATCCTCCGGCCGCCCGCGGAAGGCCGGCCGCCCGGGGAAGGTGAGCCGTCCCAGCAGCTGCCTCATGTGCACCGAGCCTACCGGCGGCCCTGCCGGGAAGCCCCGCCGAAACCCGGTTCCGGGGCCTGCGGCCGGCATGCTCGCTGGTCATGCCATTGCCGCGACTATCTCATCGCAGTCGCATCATCGCTCAACGTCGTGCACCATAGGAGCAATGGCTATCTCGCTCATCGCGGCACTCGTCGGCGCAGTTGTCGCCCTCGGGGGCACCATCATGCTGGTGATCCGCTGCGTTCGGCTGCCTCGCGGCGACCTGATCGCATGGACCTGCGCGATGCTCGGACTCGCGGTCGCACTCGTGGCTCAGTCAGCGGGATTCGCTACCGGCTTCGGCTCCGTGACCTTCCGCGCGGTGCAGCTGGGCGCGCAGGTGGTCGCCGTCCTCGGACTCTCCCTCGGCCTCGCCGAGGTAGCCGCGCGGACGCCGGCGGTGCGGTTCGCGGCACGGCTTGCCGTCTCGGCGCTCGGTGTCGTGGGCGTGGTGATCCTGGCCACCGATCCGCTGGATGACGCGGGCTTCAGCAAGACCTTTCCGGCTGCATCGGTGCATTACCAGGTGATCGCCAACTCCGTGCTGATCTACGGCCTCGCGCCGGCGATCGCGCTCACCGCGCTGATCGCCATCGGCTGCAGCGCCGTCCGGGCCCGGAGTGACCCGGCCTGGCGCGCCACGTTCCCCGCCGTGGCCGCGGCCGGAGTGGCCGGCCTTGCCCTGGCCGTGCCGGGCCTCGCCGATCTGTCCGGCAACAAGCTGGGTACCCATGTCTCGGTGACCACGGCGTTCCCGGTGCTATGCCTTCTCGCCGCGGTGGGGACCTGGATCGCGGTGGCCCAGGTGAGCCGCATCCGCCTCGATGTCGTGCACCGCGGAAGCGATGACCATGACAACGCCTGGGGACGCCGTCCGGCGTGGGACGGCGGCGGCGAGACCGGCGGTTACGACCCGCTGACCGACATCGGCCGGTACGGGGCCAACGGCTACCGGCGGCATGGCGACGACCGGGATTACGGGCGCGGCGCGGACGACACCGGTTTCACCCGCGAAGCGGACGACACGGATTACGAGCCCGGCCCGGACGACACCGGGTTCGTCCGCCGTGTCTACGACACCGGGTCATCGCTGGCCGCCTACCAGCCCTACGCGGATGCCAACGGGAACGGCCACAATGGCGGGAGCGCCAACGGCGCCTACGGTTCCTACGACGGCACCGACACAGGTCTTTCGGCTGCCTGGCAGCCAGGTGAGGGCGGCACGGGCGGACGATCGGGGATGCTGCCCGGGCAGCCCGGCCTGCCAGAGGCCGGCGATCAGGAGGCATGGTCCCTCCTGTTCGGCCAGATTGCCATCTACACGCTGCTGGAAGATCGCGTGGAAGACTTTGACGAGCTGACCGAGGTAATCGTCGAGCAGGTCCGCGTCAATGAGCCAGAAACGCTGGTCTACATCTTTCATGCGGTGCCGTCCGCGCCCATGCAGCGGATTCTTTACGAGGTCTACCGCGACCGGGAAGCGTACGAGGACCACAGGCTCCGGCCTTACATCGCCCAGTTCGAGGCCGAGCGGCGACCGTATGTGCTCGCCACCAACGTGGTCGAGCTCGGGCTGCAGCGCGCGAAGGTCTCGCCGTTCCCGTCCCTTTCTGACTTGCTGACCGGGCCGGGCCCGGCTGT
>JBEKFH010000499.1:0-3079 GCA_050013415.1 Streptosporangiaceae bacterium
GTCGGCGGGGCGTTCACGACGGTGAACGGGGCCGCCCACCGGGGCCTGGTGCAGCTGAACGTGACGCCGGGCACTGCCGCGACGGACGGCACGGTGGTCACCGCGTTCAAGGGAACGGTCAGCGACTACGTGCGGGCGATGGCGCTGAGCGGGAGTGCGCTGTATATCGGGGGGCAGTTCGCAAAGGTGGACGGTGTCAGCGAGCAGGGGGTCGCGCGGCTGAACGCGGCGACCGGCGCGGCCGACACCACGTTCAGCATGCCGATCAGCATCCCGGCGGTGTCCGGGCTGTCACTGAAGGTCGCGGCACTGGCAGTGTCCGCGGACGGGACCCAGCTCGCGATCGCCGGGACGTTCCTGGACGTGGCCGGGCAGTCCCGGCCGCGGGTCGCGCTGATCAGCACCGGCGCGGGGCTGGGCACGACCGCGACGCTGGCGAACTGGGCAGCGCCGATCCTGGCGAACAACTGCTCTTCGGAGCATGACGATGTTCGAGGCATCGACTTCTCGCCGGACGGCTCGTACATCGTGGTCGCCGCCACCGGGTACAAGTCCGCGCCGGTGAACTCGGCCAGCATCTGCGACGCGGTGGCCAGGTTCCCGGCTGCGGCGACCGGCACGGACATCGCCCCGGCGTGGATCAACTACGCGGGCGGTGACTCGTTCTACTCGGTCCAGATCGCCGGGCCGGTGGTGTACCTAGGCGGGCATGACCGGTGGGTGAACAACGAGTGCGGTAACAACTCGGTGTGCGAGCCGGACGCGGTGCTCGTGATGGGCCTGTCGGCGGTCGACGCGAACACCGGGCTGGCGATCCCGTGGTTCCAGCCGGAGACCGAACGCGGCGCGGGCATCATGTCCCTGACCACGTTCCCCGCCGGTGACTACACGGGCTCGAACGGCGGGCTGCTACTCGGCAACAACGTCGACACCAACGCCGGTGCCTACCACAGCTTCAACGCGCTGTTCCCGCTGGCGGCCGCAGCCCCCGCGTCGCCGACGTTCGGGTCGATCCCGTCCGGCATCTTCAGCCAGGGCGCCGTCGGCGGCTACGACGAGGGCGGGGACAACGGCAAGTCCCCGGGGGTCGACCCGATGTGCGTGGACGACGCCGGCGACAGCATCATCCCCGGGACCACCGTCGACTTCGCGACCTGTGACAACGCCCCGGAGCAGAACTGGACCGTAGAGTCGGACGGCAGCATCGAGGTCAACGGCCTGTGCCTGGACACCGCCGGCGAGGCGATCACCACGGGCACCGACGCTGTGCTGAACACCTGCGGAACGTCCGCCACCCAAGTCTGGACCCAGGGAGCGGGGAACACGCTGGTCAACAGCGCTGCGAGCCTGTGCCTTACCGATCCGGGCTCCAGCACCACCAGCGGCACCATCCTGACGATTACCGCCTGTGGCACCACCTCGAATCAGGTCTGGCCGCTGCCCGCCGCCCCCGCGCCAGCATCACTCCTCCCCTCCGGTCCGCTGTACTCCGCGGACATCCCCTCCTCCTCTCAGCCCTCTTGTCTCACCGACACTGGCGACAGCATCAAGCCGGGCACCGCCGCCGAGATGTCGAGCTGCTACGGCGGCACGGCCCAGATCTCGGCCATCGAGGCCAACGGCAACATCGAGATCCAGGGCCTGTGCCTGGACACCTTGGGTGAGTCGATTGTCAGCGGTACCCAGGTGGTGCTGAACACCTGCGGCGCCTCGGCCACCCAGGTCTGGACACCAGGAACCGGGTACACCCTGGTCAACAAGGCCTCTGGGCTATGCCTGAACGCCTCGTCGATCACGAACGGCGCCTCGCTCAGCGCCGCCGCCTGCTCCCCCAGTGCCGCCACTCATCGCTGGCGGCTCCCCGCCCTATGACCGCCGAACGGCTGGATTTGGAGCCGGACCTGCTGCAGCAAGCCGCGGGCCGGTTCGGCCTGCTGGCCTCCACGATGCGCCTGCACATCGTCTGGGTGCTGGCGCACGGTGAGACCGACGTGGGCGGCCTGGCCGATGCCGTGGGCGGCACGCTGCAGGCGGTGAGCCAGCACCTGGCCAAGCTGAAGCTGGCAGGGCTCGTCCGGTCGCGCCGGGAGGGCAGACGCCACGTCTACCTGGTCGACGACCCGCACCTGGTCATGATCGTGCGACTCGCAGTCGAGCAGCTGCGGGAAGGGCCTGCCGAGCCGGGGCTGGGCGATGGCCTGGGCGCCTGACCAGCTTCTTGCCGAGGCGCCCAGGATGGCAGAGTTGCCGCCGCACTGCAGGCGATGGTGGCGACGACAGCGGGCTCATGCCGTACGGCCAGCTCGACCTTCGCCCTTTCTGCAGAAGAACGATCCATGCCGAAGACTGATCCGTGTCTATGCGGCGAGCCTCAGGTCGGGGAAACGATCTTCCCAGCTACGCCGGACATTAACCGGCAGGAAGAGCCTGCCCCAGACTTGGCGGAGAACCTCTTCGTTGAGGTACGAGCGCAAGTCCTCGACCCGGGTCGCTTCCCGGATCACGCGTTCATACATCACGTTCCGCTCTCCCGGGTTTTCCAGGTGCAACTCAGTCCGTTCTGACCAGTCCAGGCGGAACGGCAACTGGATGACACCGGTCACCGGACCCGTCAGCTCCCCAAGGGTCTCAGGCAGCAGGTACGGGCGGTTATCCGCGTACGTTCGACCGGCCATGGTCATAAGCGTAGACATTAGCTGCTGCGGTCTGCTCGTCCTCGCCGCAGCAGCCAGCCGATCCCGCCGATCAGCACCAGGCCGCCGGCGACGATGCCGGCGATAGCGCCCGGCGCGATCGCAGCCCTCGATTTTCCGGGCTGGCTCGTGGCGGCCGGGGCCGGGGTTGTCACGGGCGTCGTGGCAGCCGCGGCGCGACCGGACGCGGTGAAAGCGACAACGCGCTCCGCGGCCGGGGCCAGCAGCAGCCCGTCACCCACGCTGGGGCTCGGGAAATGGTTGGCAGGCACGCCGATCGACGCCTGCTGCGCCGCCTTGCCCGTCGCCGGATCGAGTCCGTACAGCGTGCCGTTCTGGCCGATCGTCCAGACCAGGCCCGCGGCCACGATGGGCGGGCCGCCGCC
>JBEKFH010000500.1:0-3078 GCA_050013415.1 Streptosporangiaceae bacterium
CTGTACACCACCTGCCCGGCGCTGGAGGGCCTCGACGTGACCCGGGCATCGCAGGTCCCGTCCACGGCGTCCGGGCTCCGCGAGGCCATGGCCGCCGAGGTGGGCGCGGGGCAGCGTGACCGGGTACCCGAGCCCGCCGTGGAGAAGGCCTACGGGATCCAGGCCGTCACCAACCGGATCGACGATCTTTACGACCAGCTCGCCGCCCGGCGGACCTGGCGCACCCTCCTTCGTGCTGCGCGGCTGCGTGCCGCCCGGCCGCGGCGCGGCGCGGGCGTCCTCCGGCAAGCCAGCGGGACACCGGCCGGCCCGGTGCCAGGAAGCGTGCCGGCCAGCCCGGCGCCAGAGTCAGCCAGGGATGAGTGATGAAGGTTTTCGTGACCGGCGCGGCCGGGTTCATCGGTTCGCATCTTGTCGAGGAGCTGCTGGCCGGCGGGCACGAGGTGACCGGCCTTGACGACCTGAGCACCGGGCGCCTGAGCAACCTGCGCGCGGTGGACGGCCACCCGGGCTTCCGCCTGGTGCAGGGCTCGATCCTGGACCAGGGCCTGGTCGGCGAGCTCACCGCGGGATGCCAGCAGGTCTATCACCTGGCTGCCGCGGTGGGCGCGTTCGTCATCAGGGACCGCACCCTGGAGAGCCTGCGCACCAACATCCACGGCACCGAGAACGTCGTCGAGGCCGCGGCCAGCAGCGGCGCTGTCCTGCTCGCCGCCTCTACCAGCGAGATCTACGGCAAGAACATGAAACCGGGGCTCAGCGAGGACGACGACCGCATCATCGGCTCACCGCTGAAATCGCGGTGGAGCTACGCCGAGGCCAAGGCCATCGACGAGAGCCTCATCGACGCGTACTGCCGCGAACGTGACCTCAAGGCCGTCATCATCCGGTTCTTCAACACCGTCGGCCCGCGCCAGACCGGCCGGTACGGAATGGTCATCCCCCGGTTCACCGCGCAGGCCCTGGCCGGCGAGCCGCTCACCGTCTACGGCACCGGCGACCAGATCCGCTGCTTCTGCCATGTGCACGACGTGATCCCTGCCCTCACCAGGCTCATCGCCACCCCGGCCGCCTACGGCCGCGCCGTCAACGTCGGCAACAACGAGCCCACCTCCATCAACGATCTCGCCAAGCGCGTCATCGCGGCCACCGACTCCGCCAGCGTGGTCACCCACACTCCCTACCTTGCCGCGTACGGCTCCGGCTACGAGGACATGCAGCGCCGGATCCCGGACTGCACCCTCGCCCGCACGCTCTGCGGCTTCACCCCGCGGCGGACCCTCGACGACATCATCGAGGCGGTCATCGGCGACCAGCAAGCCGCCAGCGGCGCGACCGCGGCCTCGTGATTCTGCGGGACACCACCATGGGTCAGGACCCGGCAGGCAACGGGACAGATCGCGCGATCCGGCGCACGCAGGCCGGACCGCCCGGCTTCGCGCGGCCGGGCGGCCCGGGCCGGCCTCAGCTCACCCTGGCCGGCCCGGAGAGCCCGCCGCCGCCGCCCGCCGGGCCGCCGCGCAGGCGCCGCGGTCTCAGCAGCCTCGCCTGGCTCGCCGTCGTGCCCGCCGGCCTCATCGCGGTTGCGGTGATCGTGCACGCGAACCAGGCGGTGCGCGCCACGCCGGCGGCCCGCCCCGCGCTCGTGGTGGCGTCAGTGCCGTACTGGCAGATCAGCCAGGGAACCACCGCGGTACTGGCCCACCGCCGTGATGTCACCGAGTTCTCGCCGTGGATGTACGGCCTCAACGGCGATGGCCAGATCGTGCTGGACGCGGGAAACAAAAGGTCCGCTATCACCGCGGACCTCAGCCGGCTGCGTGCCCAGGGCCTGCCGATCGTGCCGACGCTGGCCAACGTCGACGCGCGAGGTGACTGGTCCTACGGGCCGGTGGCCCGGATGCTGCACGATCCGGCGCTGGCGGCGCGGCAGGTGGCGCAGATCGTCGCGCTGGCCGGCGCGCACGACTATGCCGGGATCGACCTGGACTACGAGGACCTGCAGGCGGGCGACCGGCAGGCATTCACCGCCTTTGTCACCCGGCTCGCCAGCGCCCTGCACGCCAGGGGCAAGGTCCTGTCCGTCGCCCTGTTCGCCAAGACGACCAACGCCGGGTACGCCCCGCGCAACGTCGCCCAGGACTACGCGGCCATCGGCCGGGTCGCCGACCAGGTCCGGCTGATGACCTACGACTACCACTGGCCAACGTCTGCGCCCGGGCCCGTCGCCCCGATCGGCTGGGTCCGCGACGTGATCAGGTATGCCGAGACGCAGATGCCCGCATCGAAGATCGTTCTCGGCATCCCGCAGTACGGCTACAACTGGACCGACCACCACGGCGTGGCGATCACCTGGCAGCAGGCAGTCCAGCTGTCCCGGCGCTACCACGCCCAGCCGCGCTACAGCGCGGCGAGCCAGGCCCCGTGGTTCACCTACACCGACGCGGCCGGCCGCGAGCACACCGTGTGGTACGAGAACGCCGCGAGTTCCCGGGCCAAGCTGGAAGCCGCGCATGCGGCCGGCCTCGGTGGCGTCTACCTGTGGATGTACGGAACCGGGGATCCCGGCACCTGGCCGGCCCTGCACCAGGTGTTCCCGGTCGGCGCGCGGACCGCGCCATCGCCTCGGCGAGGTGCGTCATGATGCCCTGGTGGGCGATCGCCGTCCTCGTCTTCGGCGTCAACTTCGCCATCTGGGGAACGGTCGGGCTGAGCCGGCTCTTCGGTCAGCTGACCATCGGCCGGTGGCGGTCACGGCGGCGCGCCGCCCGGCAGGGCAACGTCATCGCGCTGCATTATGACCCGGCCGGCCGGCGGTCCCGGCGGACCCACCTGACGGTGGACGACGTCGCCGTCCTCATCCCGGCGCACAACGAGGCCGCCGTCATCGAGGACAGCCTGCGGGCGATCACGAAGCTCGTCCCGCGGAAGAACGTCCACGTCGTCTCCGACGGATCGACTGACGCCACGTTCGAGGTCGCGCTGCGCTGCGGGGTCAAGGCGATCAAGACCCGGCAGAACGTCGGCAAGGCAGGCGCGCTGCGCGACGCCATCGAGCGGTTCAAGCTGGTGGACCGA
>JBEKFH010000501.1:0-3060 GCA_050013415.1 Streptosporangiaceae bacterium
CGGCACGATCACCCCCGCCGACGACCAGGCGGAGGCGGCGGACCTGCTCCGGGAGGCCGCCCGGCTGCGCCAGGAATGCCTCGGCGCGACGGCATGACCACGCTGACGTCGCTGGCACGGGCCCAGGCGGTGGCGACCGGGATGGCGCAGCCGGTCTGCATGGTCCGTCATGTCCACGTCAGCGATCACCCGCTGGTGCTCATCCCGCTGGCGCTGGCCGGGGAAGCCAACGCCCCGCTGGCCGCGATGGTGGGCGACGGGCCGCTAACCGGGCGGCTGCTGGTCGTCAGCCAGCCTCGCAACCGCGACCGGAGGTTCGCGTTCGCGGCCGAGCTCGCGGACATCATCGTGAGCTACATCGAGGGCTACTACTCGTCCGAGCAGATCGTGCCCGGCGGCCGGGGCCAGGAGGACCGAACCCGGTTCGCCGACGCGCCGCAGGTCCTGGTGCCCAACCCGGCTTGCATCGGGTTCGTCCGCCTGCTCGGCCGGTCAACCCGGTTCCGCAGGCCATCGGGAGAGTACGCCGTGGACCCCGCGGTTCCGGTCCTCGGCCGCTGGCTGTCGTTCCTTGCCGAGCGGGCCGAGCATCCAGGCTCGTGCTTGCTGCTCGCCGCCACTGACGCGGTCGCGCTGCACTGGGCCAGCGGCCAGAGCCCGGTCGAGGATCTCAACCTGGCGGTCCTGATGGGGTGGGTCAGCCCGCCCGCCGGCATGACCGGAGCCGAGGCGGCGTCTGCCAGAGAGGACCCGGTGACCTGGCCGCCAGCGGGCCCGGCAACTGACCCGACATTCGACAACGAGGTGCTGGCGCGGCTGATCGCCGCATGCGATGTGCCCGATGACGACGCCCGCGCCAGGCGCCGCGCCGAGAGCGCGCTGGAGGCGGCGCTCGCTGCGCAGCTGGCGCCGACCTGGCGGCTGATGTGGCGGGCCATAGGCCTGCTGCGCGAGATGCCGCCGGGCAGCCGGGTGGCAGCCCGGTGGGAGGCCGACAAGGACGCGTTCACCAGCTATGCCAGCTACCTGCGCGATGACGGCCCGCCGCAGCCGCGCCGCGATTCCGCGGTGGCGGCGGCCCGGCGGCTGAACTGGCTGGAGCGCGCGCAGGCGAGTTATGCGGCGCAGCGGGCACTCGACGACCCGCTGGTGATGGCCGAGCAGCGGCTGTCCGGGGAAGCGTTCGCCGGCACGGTGACCGCCGCCGAGCCTGGCCGGCTCGACAGCAGCGGCAAGCGGCGCAAGCTGCGCCCGATGATCACCGTCGTGACCGAGGACTCGCCGCGCGTCGACCGGGGAGCGACGCTCGTCTCGCCGTCCCGCCCGTCACAGCAGGCACGAGTGATATCGGTGTCCGCCGCGCCAGTGCAGCCCGGGCTAGTTCAGCCCCGGCCGGTGCTGGCCGCGCCAGTGCAACCCGCATCTCCGCTCGCCTTAGCGCCCTCCCCGGCGCCGGCAGCGGTGACGCCCGCGCCCGCCCGGCCGGCGCGCCGCCCGCTGGCTGTCGTCCTCGAGCTGGCCGGGGGGATGGGACGGACGCTGACCCCGGAGCCCGGCAGCGTGCCGGAACCCGGCGAGCGGCTGTGCTACACGGCGCTGGCCGACTCCTACCAGCCGCAAGGCTCGTTTCCCGACCGCGCGGAGACCCCGTGGACCCACGGCGGACCGCCGCCCGAGTACGTGCCGGCTGACGAGGACGCCGACGAGGCGTGGTCATGACCGCGGCCGGTCCGGCCACGGGTCATGCGGCCGCGGCGGAACTCGCCGCCGCGGCGGTCGCCGGCATACTGGCCGATCTGGACAGCCGGGTGGAGCGCGGCGTGGTCGTGGACTCCCCGCCTGGGGCCGGCAAGTCAGCCCTCGTCGTGCGGGCCGCAGCGGAGCTCGCCTCGGCCGGCCAGCCGGTCATGGTGGTGGCGCAGACCAATGGCCAGGTCGACGACCTCGTCGACCGGCTCGCGACGGCAGCGCAGGGAATGGCCATCGGCCGGCTATCGGGCCAGGATTACCAGCCCGTGCCGCGGGTGACGCGGCACGCCGGCGTCAGCGTTGCTCATCGGGTCCGCGACCTGGCCGGCTGCCCCGTCATGGCTGGCACGGCGGCGAAATGGGCGACCGTGGGTGATGGGTCGTGGCCCTGGGCGATCATCGACGAGGCGTACCAGATGCGCTCGGACATGCTGCTCCGCATCGCAGGGCGGTTCGACCGGGCGCTGTTCGTCGGGGATCCGGGCCAGCTCGACCCGTTCTCCACCGTCGAGATCGACCGGTGGACGGGCCTGACCTGGGATCCGATGCAGAGCGCCGTGGCGGTACTGCTGCGCAACAACCCCGATCTTGCGGTTCGCCGGCTGCCGGTGTCCTGGCGGCTGCCTGACTCGGCCGCGCCGGTAGTCGCCGAGGCGTTCTACCCGTTCACCGGCTTCCTGGCCGGAACCGGCCCGGGAGAGCGCAGGCTGGAACTCGCGACCACGGCGCTCGGGGCGGGCCCGGTCGACGAGGCCGTGCAGACCGCCGCGGCGTCCGGCTGGGCGCTGTACGAGCTGCCCGCCAGGCAGACGGTCCGTACCGATGGCGAGGCTGTCGCGGCATGCGTCGCGCTGGCCGCGCGTTTCCTGCAGCGCGGCGCGATCGCCTACTCCGAGCAGGCGCCAGGCGGAGCGCCGCTCACCGCCGACAGGATCGCGATCGGCACGGCTCACCGCGACCAGGCCCGGGCGATCCGGACGGCCTTGGGGCCCGGGCTTGGTGCCATCACGGTGGATACCGCCAACCGCCTGCAAGGGCGCGAGTATGACGTGGTCATCGTCCTGCATCCGCTGTCGGGCCGGCGCGACGCCACCGCCTTCCACCTGGAGGCCGGCCGCCTCTGCGTGCTGACCTCACGGCACCGGCACGCCTGCGTCGTCGTGGCCAGGGCCGGCATCCCCGAACTACTCGACGCCCACCCGTCGACCGAGCCGGTGCACCTGAACGTTCCGGCCAAGTTCCCTGATGGCTGGGAGGCCAACCAGGCGATCATGGCCCACCTGGAGCGAGTACGGGTGCGAGCGCCATGAG
>JBEKFH010000502.1:0-3047 GCA_050013415.1 Streptosporangiaceae bacterium
CCCGCCTGGCCGAACCCGGCAAACCCGCTCATAACTCTGTGGACGAAGCCCGCTTAACCCGTGGACACCACCGCCAGAAACGCGCATCCCCGCAGCTCAAAGCTAAATGTGAAGACCTCTCTGTGATTGAACAGCGAAACACTGGAATCCGGGCGGCGCCGCTGGCCGAGTGACTAGCCGACCGGTGCGCCGGCCGCGAGGGCCTTGACGTCGGCAGTGCTCAGCGGGTTGCCGGCGATGCCCCAGTCGCCGCTCTGGACTTCCTCGACCAGCACCCAGGTGACCGGGCGCATGTTCTCGCCCTCGATGGCAACCATGGCTTCTTCGTCAGGTCCCTGACGATCCGCTGCTTCTGGTCGGGCGTGAATACGCCCTCGATAAGCTTCACGTTGACGAATGGCATGCTGGCTCCCCTTCCGTGACGTGATGTCTGCCGTTACCGAGGAGCCTGCACGTCGCGGGTGGAGCCCTGGTAGAACCGCGGTAGAGGCGCGAGAGACCGCCGGGCAAGAGGGCCGGCCGGGCCTTATGTGTTGCGCACGTAGACCCCGCCCGACCTGGCGCCGCCTGACTTGGCGTCACCTGGCTTGGCGTCACCCGGCTTGGCGTCGACCGGCGGTGGCTCATGCGGCGGTGTCAGCGGCCGATCTGGTGGCTGATGCGCAGTGGCAGCGGCCGCGAAGCTGCCGATGGCAAGGCCGACCACGGGCCCGGCGACAAGGAAGAGCACCCATATAGCCGATGCCGAGGTGCACTGCCCGTGGCGTGCCGCCGGGCACGCGGCGGCAAAGTGGACCGCGGCGTTGGCCCGCAGCAGGGGGAGCATCAGCGCGGCGGCGGCGGCGGTCAGCGGGCCGGCCGCCAGGCACTGCCAGATCCGGGTCTTGCTGAGCGCCAGCGGGTCACCAGCCGTGCCCCTGGTGCGCCGTACCGCCACCGCTCCCGCTGCCGCCGTGCCCGCTGCGGCCGCCACGACCAGCACCAGGAACAGGAACGGTACGTCGGTTCTCGGCGGCAGGCCCGCCGCCGGCGCCGACCGGGTGGGGTTCCACAGCGCGACCACGAGCAGGCCGCCGGCGGTGCCGATGCTCGCGCAGATGGCCAGCGTCGCCGGGGTCACCGGCGACCGCCGTGTCGTTACCGCGAAGATCCCGGCCACGTACACGGTGATCAGTACCTGTACCGGCGCCACCGTGATAAACAGGGCCAGGCCGGGCACCACGGCGCACCACGCTAGCAGCACCGGGTTGACCTGCGGCCACTGTGCCCTGACGATCAGGACCGCCGCCGTGCAGGTCGCGATCAGCGCCAGGATCGCTGCCTCCCGGGCCCAGCCGCTCCCCGGCCAGAGGCTCCCGCCGCCCGCGCCCGGGAAATGCTCGAACCGGGCAAGGTCCAGCACCAGGATCAGCACCGCGGCGCAGCCGCCGGCCCGCACCGCCCGCGCCGCGATGCTGGCGCCTACCGGGCCGAACACGCCGCGCCGCCGGGCCACCCACGGCAAACCCGCCAGCAGCACCAGCAGCAGGACCAGCCGGGCCTTGTCCCACCCGGCATCCCGGCCGGCTAGCGCGGTGCTCCAGACGTCCCGCGCTACCAGCCATGCGGTCACCGCCACCGCGACGACCGCCAGCCCGTACCCGATCCTGCGTACCATCTGGGCCTCCCTCGCCACCAGCCACAACCCGCCCGCCACCCAGCGCAGCCGCGCCGCCCCGGCCGGCACCTCACCAGCCTCCGTGCGCACCGCAACGGCCCATCCGCGCCGCTCCGGCGGCACCAATCCAGCGCACCGGCTTAGCAGCCCGTCCAGCGCCCGCGTCACCCCGTCCGACGCCCGCGTCACCTGGTCCTCACAGTGCCTCCCCGGCCAGGCCCCGTCGCCGCGGGGAAGCCCCCCGCCGCGGCGCCGCCGCCGGGGGTGCCGCAACCGGCGCGGCGGCCAGCGCCGCCTGTGCCCGGGCGAGCCCGTCGCTGCTGAGCCGATACAGGTGCCGCGGCGGCCGCCCGGCCGGGCGGCCTTCCTCCCAGCGGGCCTCCATCAGCCCCCGGTCTGCCAGCCGGATCAGGATCGGGTACAGCGTCCCGGACTTCAGTCCCGTTTCCCTGGCCAGGTCATAGCCATGCCGCCAGTCAGACGGTGCGCCGGACAGCGCCGCGAGTACCAGCAACGCCTGGGCGGAGAAACCTGAACCACGAGCCATCCCGCTAGACTACCTAGATAGAGTAATCCGTAGAAGGGATACCCGGATATTCTCCTCGATTACTGTGGGCCGGGCCCGGAGACGGGCCGCCAGGCGCTCGCGCTAGCAGCGACGGCCAGCCCTTGCGGACGACGGCCAGCCCTTGCGGTACTTGGTCAGGACTACTAAGGCCGAAGCGGGCCTCTTACGCCCGTGGCGTACAAGGTCATCTTCCGTGATGAAGCCCAGACGGTGTTCGGCGGACTAGACCCTGCCGTGCGCAAGCGGATCGGGAAGCTGCTCGACCGTCTCGCGAGAACCCGCGTCCTGGCCAGGCCACGCAACTGGTGAGCGACACCCAAACGTGGCGTGCTCGGACGGGTGAATGGCGGGTTCTATGACTCGCAGCGCTTAGCTCGTGATCCGGCCTCCAGTTCGGCCGATACGGCCCGGATGCAGGCGGCGGCTGCGGGCAGCGCCGCGTCGGGCGGGTCGTCGGGCGCCCGCTCCTCGTCGGCCTTCGCCGCGTCGCCCCGCGGCCTGACATCACGCCGGAAGAGGCGGGCCATGCCCGGCGCCTGATCCGCCGCCGGGCTTCTCACTGGCCGCAAGGTCACGTAGCCCGGATATTTTCGGGTTCCCGGTGCAACCCGCGGACTGGCTCGCCGGTGCTCTCTTTGGCGGCGGTGGCCGCCGGGAACATAGGCACAGGTACGGAGGTGGCATGCCGAAAGCGGATGACTTCGACATGTTTTATGCCGCGACCTCACGCAGGCTTGTCCGCCAGATATTCGCGATGACCGGCGATCTGAGCGAGGCCGAGGATGCGGTGCAGGAGGCGTACATACGGGCGTGGCGGCGATG
>JBEKFH010000503.1:0-3044 GCA_050013415.1 Streptosporangiaceae bacterium
GCGCCAATTCTGCCAGTAAATGGCGCAGGGCTCCGCCGGCACGCCATTCGCAATAGCGTGGTTGGGACTTTACTGTCGCTGTTACTGCAGTAAAGTCCCAACCACGCCATTGACGGAGATCCCCTCGGGCAGGGGAACCCCCGGGCAGGAGAACCGCCCGGGCAGGTCCGCTGGGTGCCTGGCCGACCGCTCCCAGAGGGCCGGCAGACGTAGCATTCGGCCAATGGAATTCAGCCGGGACCTGCGCGCAGACGTGATGTCAGGGGAGATCACCGTGTCCTTCCGGCTGTGGCGCCGACCCAAGGTGAAACAAGGCGGCCAGTACCCCGTCGGTCCGGTAAGGATCGAAGTGGACTCCGTCGAACTGGTGCCCTTTGCCTCCATCACGGCTGCCGACATCCGCCGTTCCGGGGAAAGGGACCGGGAATCCTTGCGCCAGCGGGCTGCCCATGCCGGGCCGATCGCCGACGACACGCTGCTCTACCGGGTGGAGTTTCACCTCGTGGAGTCCCAGGCTCGCTAGAGCCCGAGTACGCGGCGCAGCCCGCGGTCGACATCGTCCATGAGGGAAGCAGGAAGCTGTCCGACCTCAGAGTCCAGATCGGCCCTGTCGAGGGTCACCAGGGCGGTGACGTTGACGACGGAGTCCCGTGGCAGGCCGGAGGCAGTCACGGGCAGGAAGACGTTGCCTGGCATCGCAGCGAGGCTGGTGTTCGTGGTGATCACCGCGGCCAGGGTGGTGCCCAGCCGGCTGGCGTTATAGGGGTCGGACTGGATGACCAGGACGGGCCGGCGCTTGGCGGGCTTGCTGCCAGGCGCCTCTGCGAGGTCGGCCCAGCAGATGCTGCCGCGGTGGATCACCAGTCATCCTGGCTGGCCAGGCGTCGTCGCCCGGCGCGTGCGGCAGCCGGTCCGGACTCGTCGGCGCCGGCGGCCCGCAGTGCCTCGTCGATCTGCTCGGTCAGCGAGTGCGAGGCGAGTTCGTCGAGGTACCTCCGGGCGGCGCGGGCGAAGAACTCCGAGCGACTGATGCCGAGTTCCCGGGCTCGCCTGGTGGCCTGATCGAAGGTGTCGTCCGGGAGGGAGATCGCTGTTTTCATACGACTAGTATAACCAGGTATTACCGGTGCCGTGATGTCCAAGGGACCTATCGCGATGTCCAAGAGAACTATTTAGTCCGCAACCTCCCGGGCCCTGCTGCGTCTTAGCCGATGAGAACCTGCGCGCTCAGGGAGGAACGGTCATGCTCAAGTTAGAGGCGGCGGCCCGGCGGATGGCCTTGTTGATGGCGGCGCTGGCCTGCCTCGCGGTCGTGGCTGCGTGCGGCTCGGCGGGCGGGTCGGGCGCTCCTGACACCGTCCGGGCGGCCAGCCACGCCAGAACCGGCCAGGCACGTTCATCACAGGCCGGCTCACCGGTGGCCAAGGAGGTTGACGTGAAGCACGCCGGCTTCCTGAACGGCGTCTCCTGCGCCTCCGCCGCGAACTGCACGGCAGTCGGCGAGTACTACCAGACGGCCAGGGGCCCGGAGCGGACGCTGATCGAGCGGTGGGACGGCACGGTATGGCAGGTCGTGCCGTCGCCCGGCGATGGCCGCGACGGCACGCTGGACAGCGTGTCGTGCCCCACCGCCACCAGCTGCACCGCCGTGGGATCGCTGATCATGGGCTGGAACGGCGGGACCTGGAAGGTCGAGCGCCGGTCCAGCCCGTTCACCAGCGTCTCCTGCACGGCGCCGGGCTCGTGCACGGCCGTCGGGAACACGGCCGGCGGCGAGCCGGAGTCCGGGCACTGGAACGGCACGAGCTGGACGGTGGCGCCGATGCCCCGGCCGCGGCATCCCGCCCAGAGCATCACGCTGGCCGCGGTCTCCTGCAGCGGGCAGGGCTTCTGCCTGGCCGTCGGGGACTACTCCTACGGCGTGCGAGCCATGCCCAGTCCTCGGGCCAGGGACCGAACCCTCGCCGAGCGGTGGAACGGCTCGTCCTGGCGGGTCATCGGCTCGGTCAACGTCGACCGGTGGAACCAGCTCAGCGCCATCTCGTGCACGTCACCGCGCGCATGCACCGCGGTCGGCAGCAGCGCGTCCGGGCAGTTCGCGCTCGCCGAGCGCTGGGATGGCGCGGCGTGGACGACCCAGCATGTGCCCGATGCGAACCGGATCGGCTACACCGCGCTGGCCGCCGTGTCGTGCAGCACGGTCGCCTCCTGCGTGACAGTCGGCACCTATAACGGGGGCTTCAGGGCCATCGCCGAGACGTGGAACGGCGCCGCGTGGAAGCTTGGGCCGATGCCGGGCCCGCCGCAGGCAGAACCGCACGTCGAGCCCGCCACAGTGTCATGCGCCGGGCCCGCCGCGTGCGTCGCGGTAGGGACCGACGGCCGCACGCTCGCCGAGACCCTGGCCGGCCCACGCTGGCGGATCACGCCCACCCCCAATCCCTGACGATGGTGTCGATCAGGTCTTCGACGCCAGGCCGCTGCTCGTCGAGGTACCTCCGGGATGTGGAGATGCCCTCCTCGAGCAGTTCCCTGCTCTGTAAAGCGGTCACCGGCTGATCATGTCAATTCCGGTATACTGAGCGGTATGACTGCCACGACGATAAAGGTGCCGAAGGCCACCCGGGATCGGCTTCATCGGCTGGCGAAGGCTGAGGGGATCACCCTTGCCCAGGCTATCGACAAGCTCCTGGATCAGGTTGCGCCGCGCCCCAGGCCCAGCATCGGCGGCTTCCGTAGCGAAGCGCCCCTGGACGCGGAAGCGATTGATGCCGAGCTGGCCAAGGGCTTTGGCGCATGACAGCCATAATCGTCGACACCAGCGCCATCCTGGCGATCTTCGACGAGGGGTACGCCGAACACCTGGCGATTGCCAAGGCGGTCGAGGAGCCGGCGGCGCTGCTGGTGGTGTCGCCGATGGTCGTCGCCGAAACCGACTACATGCTGGCGACCAGGCTCGGACCCCGCGCCGCTCGCCAGTTCGCCAGCGATGTGGTCACTGAAGCCTATGATCTGGCCGAATGGTCGGCGGCGGACCATGCTGC
>JBEKFH010000504.1:0-3041 GCA_050013415.1 Streptosporangiaceae bacterium
GCCTTCGCCACGGCGCGCAACATCGCGATGTACACCGAGGCCAGGCTCGGCCAGCTCTGGCAGGTGCTCACGCCGCTCCTCAACGCGGGCGTCTACCTGCTGATCTTCGGCGTGATCCTCAACCTCAACAAGGGCATCCCTGATTACCCGGCGTTCCTCGTCACCGGCGTTTTCGTTTTCAACTTCACCCAGCGGGCGTTCATCTCCACGTCGAGCGTGATCACCAGCAGCCTGCCCCTGATCCGGGCGCTGCAGTTCCCGCGCGCGAGCCTGCCGCTGGCCTACGTGATGATCGAACTGCAGCAGATGGTGCTGACGATGACGGTCCTGGCGGTCATCCTCCTCGGCCTCGGCGAGCCGATCACCTGGTACTGGCTGCTGGCCATCCCCGCGCTGCTGCTGCAGACGATCTTCAATGTCGGCGTCGGCCTGTTCGTCGCGCGGATCGGCTCGCAGGTCAACGACTTCAGCCAGCTGCTGCCGTTCCTTCTTCGCACCTGGATGTATCTCTCCGGCGTGCTGTTCAGCATCGCCACGCTGCTGGATACTCATTCGTTCGGCCATCACGCGCGGCAGATCGTCGCCGTGCTGCAGATCAACCCGGCCGCCCTGTACATCACGCTGATCCGGCTCTCGATGATCAAGTCCCAGCGGCTGAGCCAGCCAGGTGCGCACGCATACAACTTCGCGAAGTGCGCCCTATGGCGGCACTACACATCCGCGGACCCGAAGTCCTACCTCTACGACAGCGCCTACTGTCATGCGGTCGCCAACCCGTCGCACTACTGGTACTACGCCGTAGGCTGGGCGGTGTTCGCCGTGGTGGTGGGCTTCTTCTTCTTCTGGCGGGCGGAGGCGAAGTATGGCCGCGGCTGAGCCGATGGTGATCGTGGACGACCTGCACATCGTGTACCGCGTCTACGGCGCGGGCGGCGACCGGGGCACGGCGGCGACCGCGCTGCTGCGGATCATGGGCCGCAAGACCCGCGGGTCGATCCGGGAGGTGCACGCGATCCGCGGCATGTCCTTCGTCGCCTACCGGGGCGACGCCGTCGGGGTCATCGGCCGGAACGGCTCGGGCAAGTCGACGCTGCTGCGGGCCATCGCCGGGCTGCTGCCGCCCGAGGAGGGCAACGTCTACACCACCGGCGAGGCGTCGCTGCTCGGCGTCAACGCCGCGCTGCTCGATGACCTGACCGGCGAGCGCAACGTGATTCTCGGCTGCCTGGCGATGGGCATGACCAAGCAGGAAGCCAAGGACAAGTACCAGAGCATCGTCGACTTCTCCGGCGTCGGCGAGTTCATCGACCTGCCGATGAAGACCTACTCCTCCGGCATGGGCTCCCGGCTGCGGTTCGCGATCGCCGCGTCGAAGAGCCACGACGTGCTGCTGGTGGACGAGGCGCTGGCCACCGGGGACGCCGAGTTCCGGGTGAAGAGCCACGCCAGGATCGAGGAGCTGCGCCAGGAGGCCGGCACCGTCTTCCTGGTCGCGCACAACCTGGAGGAGGTCGAGCAGACCTGCAACCGGGTGATCTGGATGGAGCGCGGTCAGATGGTGATGCAGGGCGAGGATGTCATCGGCATCATCGACCGCTACATCGAGGCCTCCGGCGGCGCGCAGGTCGTGCGCGACCCGGTCACCAGGGAGCGGGTCGGCGGCAGCCGCGTACCCGCAAAGGCCGGGTAGGAACCCAGCCCGGTTAACGCGGAAACCCATGGGTGCTCCAGCACCCATTTGTTTCCGTGATCCTGGAAACAGCCGACCGGCGGCACGGTCAGCCCGCGGCCCCGGTCCCTTCGGCCCTCCCGGCCCCAGCCCCAGCCCCGGCGGCGCCGGACCCGGTAGCGCTGGCTGGGCGGAACTGCACCCGCATCAGGGTGCCGCCGCCGGGCCGGGCGCTCGCGGCGACCTCGCCGTCCTGGGCGCGGGCAAGCTGGCGGACGATGTACAGCCCGAGCCCGATGCCGCCGAACCTCCGGCGATCCCCGGTCTCGCCCTGGACGAATCTCTCGAACACCCGCTCGCGGTCGGCCGGCGCGATGCCGATTCCCTCGTCCTCGACCGTCACCTCGATCCGGCCGTCCCCCTGCCTCGCCCGCACCGTCACGTTCCCGCCGTCGGGCGAGTACTTGAACGCGTTCTCCAGCAGCTGGCCGACGATGATGTCCGTCGCCATCGGGTCGCCGTAGGCGGCCGGCAGCCCGTCCGGGATGTCCGCCGTCAGGGTGTGCCGGTCCGACAATGGGCGGAACGCCACGGCGGCCCCGCGCAGCAGCCCGGCGAGGTCAAACGGGCCGTTGCTGACGGCCAGCTGGTCCGCGCCGGCGCGTGAGCCGAGCAGCAGCTGCTCCACGAGGCGGCCGAGGGAGCCGGCCCGCTCGGCGATGGTCTGGACGGCGCTGCGCCGGTCGGCGTCGGCCATCTTGTCCCAGCGGCTCGCCAGCGTGCTCGCGAAGCCCTGCACCACGGTGATCGGCGTTCGCAGCTCGTGGCTGGTCGTGGCCAGGAACAGATCCTTGGCTTCCTCAAGCTCCTTGGCGGCGGTAACGTCGCGGAAGTCAACCACCTTGCCGTCGCGGCCGTTCAGCCCGGTGCACAGGACGTCCAGCCAGCTCCCGTTCGCCAGCCGGTGCGCCAGCTTCGCGCCCGGCTCGGGCACCGGGAACGGCAGCGGCCTGCCGATGGCATCCCCGGCGGAGACCCCGGTCAGCCGGTGCGCGGCAGGATTCCACTGGCGGACAAGGCCATCGCCGTCGAGCACCGCGATGCCGTCGGCGCTGGCGTCGATCACCGCGCGCTCATGCGCCCGCTGCTCGACGACTTCCTCGAAGGCGGTCACGTTGGACAGGGCCACGCTCGCGTGGCCGGCCAGCAGCTCGAGCAGTTCCAGCTCCATATGGCCGACCTTGCGCCTGCTGTACAGGGCGTAGAGCGCGCCGTAGGGCCGCCCGTCGACGCGGGACAGGCTGAGCGTGATCGTGTGCAGCCCGGGCAGCGCGGACCAGATCAGGTCGTCGAAGCGGCCGGACTCGCCGGT
>JBEKFH010000505.1:0-3024 GCA_050013415.1 Streptosporangiaceae bacterium
AGCGGTCCCGGCCAGGCCGGCCGGGCCGGTGCCGCCAGGCTGACCAGGACGGGCACCGCGTGGTGCCGAGCCCATGCCGCTGGCGTTCGCGCTGAACGGGTTGTTGCCGGGACGCGGTCCCGGGCGGGGCCCGCCGCGGGAGGCCGGCCGCTGGCCGGGCGCCGGGCTGGCTGGCCTGGAGGCGGCGTCTGGCGTGCCGCCGGGACCGGGCCGCGGCCCAGCCGGGGCGGCCGGGGCGCTGCCCGGTGCCGGGAACCCGGTGGCCGGCACGGCGGGAACCACCGCCTGCGGCGTCGCGGGTTCCGGCAGCCGCTGGACGGGATCGGCGACCGGCCCCGCCACCGGGGACACGGCCTCGCCGGCCGCCGGGCCGGCGGCTGGTTCCCGCGCCGCCGCGCCTGCGGTCCCGCTGATCGCCCCGGCGTGGCCGTTCGAGCTGTCCGGGGGCGCGGCGGCGACCTCGGCAGCCGATGGCTGCGCTGGCCGCTGACTGCCTGACTTTCCAGCTTGTGCTGTCTTTCCAGCTGGTGCCTGCTTCGGCTGCTGGGCCGCGAGCTCTTCCTTCAGCCTGCGGACGACGGGCGCCTCGATCGTCGAGGACGCCGAGCGAACGAACTCGCCCATTTCCTGGAGCCTGGCCATCACGGCCTTGCTCTCTACGCCGAACTCCTTCGCGAGCTCGTATACCCGGACCTTCGCCACTGCGCTCCCTCTAGTCGGTCCGGGAAATCCGGACCAGTCAGCCGGTCCGGGGCAGCGCGTGCTCCGTCCGGCGTCAGCCTGTGCTGTTCATCGCCGCATGCTCATCGGACGCTCATTACCGTCTCAGCCTGCTTTCTCCGGCACTGCTGCCGTCCATGCCTTCCGTCCGCCTGCCCTGCCCCTGCGGCCTCCCGCCGGGTCGTGCCAGGTACTCCGCGATCTTGCCGGTTCCGAGCGGTCCCGGCAAGCGCAGCGCCCGCGGGAATGCCCGGCGCCGCTGTGCCCGCTCCAGGCATCCCTGGCTGGGGTGCAGGTACGCGCCCCGGCCAGCATGCCGTGCCCGCGGGTCGGGGACAACCTCGTCCCCGGCCGCCACCAGGCGAAGCAAGTCGGACTTGGCCGCGCGGACCCGGCATCCCACGCACATCCGGATCGCTTGCGCGGGCCGGAGAGACCGCCTGGCCATTCTGCCATCAAGCTTACAGTGCCGGCGCGTCTGCGGCACCTGGCACCGCGTCCGCTTCGCCAGTCCCGCCCGCTGAGCGGGCCGGCGCGCGCGCTGACCGGGCTCCGGCGTCCGCTGACCCGGCCCTCGCGTCCGCTGACCGGGCCCCTGCATCCGCTGACCGGGCCCCCGCGTCCGCTGACCGGGCCCCCGCATCCGCTGACCGGGCCCCCGCATCCGTCGCGGCCGGGACGGCCGCCCGCCCGGCGGGGTCACCGCGGCGGCCTGCCGGACCGGCCCGCTCGACCGGGGCGCCCGGCCCGGCCGCCGGGGAAACGGCATCCGCGGGCGGGGCGGCGGGATCCCGATCAGGCCGGATGTCAATCCGCCAGCCGGTCAGCCTGGCCGCGAGGCGTGCGTTCTGCCCCTCTTTGCCGATCGCCAGGGAGAGCTGGTAGTCGGGCACGATCACCTGCGCGACCCTGGCCTGAGCGTCAATGATGTCCACGCGCGAGACGCGGGCCGGCGAGAGAGCGTGCGCCACAAACTGGGCCGGATCCGCGGAGAAATCGACGATGTCGATCTTCTCGCCGTGCAGCTCGGTCATCACGTTGCGGACCCGGATGCCCATCGGGCCGATGCAGGCGCCCTTCGCGTTCACGCCCGGCTGATGCGAGATCACCGCGATCTTGCTGCGGTGCCCAGCCTCCCGCGCGATGGCCGCGATCTCCACCGCCCCGCTGGCGATCTCCGGGACCTCGAGCGAGAACAGCTTCCTGACCAGGTTCGGGTGGGTGCGTGAGAGGGTCACCGACGGACCGCGGAAGCCCTTCCTGACGTGCAGCACGTAACAGCGCAGCCGCTCGCCGTGCACGTACTTCTCGCCGGGCACCTGCTCGGTCGGCGGCAGGATCGCCTCCAGCTTGCCGAGATCCACCAGCACGGCCCGCGGATCCCGGCCCTGCTGGATGACCCCGGCGACGATGTCACCCTCGCGGCCGGCGTACTCGCCGAAGGTCAGCTCGTCCTCGGCGTCACGGAGCCGCTGCAGAATCACCTGGCGCGCGGTGGTGGCCGCGATCCGGCCGAAGCCGTCCGGGGTGTCGTCGTACTCCCTGACCACCTCGCCCTCGGTGCCGGTCTCCGCCGCCCATACCGTCACGTGCCCGTTGGCCCTGTTCACCTCGACCCGGGCCATCGCGGGCGCCCCGTCGGCGCGGTGATAGGCGACGAGCAGCGCGTCCTCGATCGCCTTGATGGCCAGGTCCATCGAGATGTCCTTCTCGGCCTCCAGGCTGCGCAGCACGCTCAGGTCAATGTCCATCACTGCGCCCCCCGTCCGCACCCGTCGCGGCGCGGGTGAACTCGAGCACTATCTTTCCCGGGCCGAGTTCCGCGTAGCCGAACTCGCGCTGCTCTCCCGCCACCTCGAGCAGCACTCCGTTCGGCCCAGCGGCAAGGACCCTGCCCTCGATGGTGGCCGGGCGCCCCGGACTAGCGCTGGCCGAGCGTCCCGGGTTCCCGGTGGCCGGGCGCCCCGGGTTAGCGGTGGCCGGGCGCCCCGGGTTAGCGGTGGCCGGGCGCCCCGGGTTGTCAGTTCTGGGCGCTGATCGCGGCACCAGCGTCGCGCGGACCAGCCGGCCGGCTGCACGGCGCCAGTGCCGCGGCTCGGTCAGCGGGCGTTCCACCCCGGGCGAGGTGACCTCCAGGGTGTACGGGGCCTCGCCCATCGCGCCGTTGGCGTCAAGCTCGTCCGACAGCACGCGGCTGATCAGCGTGATGTCGTCCAGGCTCACGCCGCCGTCGGCGTCGACCACCACGCGCAGCAGCCGGCGCCTGCCGATCGCGGTGATCCGCACAGTTTCCAGGTCCATGCC
>JBEKFH010000506.1:0-3000 GCA_050013415.1 Streptosporangiaceae bacterium
GCTCGTCGAAGGCGGCGAGCACGCGGCCCGAGCTTGAGGAGTAACCAGGGACCCGGCGAAGCACCTCGCCGTTGAACTGGCTGCCGAGCCGGGTGTTGCCGTACCGGTCGATGTAGGCCACATGCCCGGCCGCCGGCACGCCGAGCTGGACCATCTCGCCCAGCAGCTCCTGCAGGTCCATCAGCGCCGGCCGGGCCACGTCACGGACCGGCATCCGCTCGGCCGCCAGCACGCCGAGCTCGAAGATCCGCAGGCTCAGCCGGTACCGCCCGCCGGACGCCCGGTCCAGCAGGCCCCCGTCGGCCAGCGCGGACAGCATCCGGCAGGCCGTGCTCTTGGCCACGCCGAGCTCGCGGGCGACCTGGGTCGCGCCGAGCTCACGGTGGGCGGCGAAACAGTCGAGCACGGAGGCCGCGATCGACACCGACCGCAGCCCCGTGTGGGTCTCCGCCAGCGCCGGCACCGGGGTCAATCCCATACCGGGATCTCGTCCGGGGGCGGGACGTTGACCTCGGTCACGCGGTTCCGGTAGGCGACCAGCGCGGTCCGGCCGCCGCGCCGGATCCGGACGACCACTTCCTCGGTGTTGTACGGCTCGCCGGGGTCGTAGCCGTGCGCCCAGGTGGCGAAGGCCCGGATCGGCCCGGAGTGCGTGGCCGCGATGATCCGGGGGGTGTCCGGCGACTCGGCCATCAGCCGGTGGAACCCGCGCCAGAACCGGCGGACGCAGGACTGCGGCGGCTCGAAGTACATCAGCGGGATGGTCAGCCACATGTAGATCGGATCCGCGCCGCCGAGCTGGGTGCGGTAGAACCGGTCGATCTCCACCAGCCAGCGCGGCCGGTCGCCGACCGCCATCCGCTCCAGCTTCTCCATCAGCGCCTGGTACTGGCGGAACGCCGAGGTGACGTCGCGCGGGCCCTCCGGCGTCCAGACCTGGAAGTTCCGCAGCTCACCGATCGGCTCGGGCGTGCCGATCTCGGCCTCGCGGCCCCACTGCTGCAGCCCGTCGTTCATGCCGCGGTAGATCTGGTCGGCGGTCTGCCGGGCCCGGCTGGTGTCGGCGCAGACGATCCGCACCTTCGATCCCGGACGGACGCTCTTGGACAGGCTGTGCCCGCGCTGGTGGGACTGCCAGCCGCCCATCGGCGTCAGGCCGGCGTCGGTCGAGTAGCCCTGGGTGATGCCGTGCCTGATGATGCGGATCTCGGTGACGAAGTCTTCGGCCGCCTTGCGTTCCGGGGGCGCGACGATTTCCTTGTCCCTGGACGTGCCGGCGAACTCGGGGGTGAAGCGCTCGCCGTCCACCTCGAGCAGGGCGGCTGACGCCCCTGGATGCTGGCCGCGTTCCCGGAACCGGCGCAGGTAAAGCGGCAGGTCGGCGTCCTGTTCGACGGGTGGTGCAGCCTGGGCGGAGGCTTGCAGGGATCTCCGTTCCGTATATCTGGCTAGGTAGTAAGGAGCATCGGTACGGTCGGTACGGCGGAACGCGGCGCCCGCCCCGCCGCCGTTTACCTCGCTCATCAGGAGTGGACCGTGAAGAAGCGCTCGTTGACCTCGCGGGCGTAGTAGAACATGGCCCGGCCCATCTCCTCCTCGGTCCAGGTGATCGGCTCGAAGTCCGGATCGACCCAGTAGCCGCCGGTGAAGACCTCGTTCCTGTTGCCCACCGGGTCGAAGAAGTAGACGGTGTAGCCGCGGGTGACCCCGTGCCTGGTCGGCGCGACGTCGATGGTGACGCCGTTGTAGGCCAGCAGGTCGGCGGCCTCGCGGACCCCGTTCCAGTCGTCCAGCCAGAACGCGAAGTGGTGCAGCGCCCCGTTCGGGCCCGTGACGATGGCGATGTCGTGCGGGGTATGCGAGCGCTCGAGCCAGGTGGCGAGCTGATGGCCGTCGTTGGCGATGATCTGCTCGGTGAGCCGGAAGTCCAGCACGTCACGGAAGAACGCGGTCGCGGCGTCGACGTCCTCGGCCATGATGAAGATGTGGTCGAGCCGGGGCGGCGCGATGCCGACCAGGTTGGCCGGACGGGGCGGCGGGTTGGTCAGCGGCAGCATGTTGCCGACCTTCTCCATGCCGTAGACCAGCTCGACCAGGTGACCCGACGGGGCCTCGAACCTGATCGCCTCGCCCCAGCCCGGGCCGAGCTCGGCCTTCGCGAAGCGCTTGACGGCGATCCCGGCCTTTTCCACCCGGCCGGAGTAGAAGTCCAGGTCACCTTGTTCCGCGACCTTGAACGACATGTGGTCAAGGCCGTAGGTCGGCGCCTGGCGCAGCACCACCGAATGGTGCTCGTGCTCGTCCCAGCACTTCAGGAAGACCCGGCCCTCTTCGTGGGCGACCTCGATGAGGCCGACCACCTCGGTGTAGTAAGCCGTGCACAGCTCGAGGTCGGGAACCCTGATCTCGACGTGCTGCAGGCGCAGGATGCGGTCGCTCATGGTTTCTCCCGCTTTCAGGTGTGGAACCGCAGGAAGCGCTGGCTGATGACGTTCTCGTAGTAGAAGAGCCCGCGGCCGAACTGGTCCTCGGTCCAGGTGATGGAAGGGAAGTCGGGGTCCGGGCGGTACCCGCCGGTGAACACCTCGTTCCTGATGCCGAGCGGGTCGAAGAAGTAGATGGTGTTGCCGCGGGTCACCCCGTGCCTGGTCGGGCCCTGGTCGATCTGCACGCCGTTGAAGGCCAGGATGTCGGCGGCCTTGCGGACGTGGTCCCAGTCGTCCAGCCAGAACGCGAAGTGGTGCAGCGCGCCGTTCGGGCCGTTGACGATGGCGATGTCGTGCGGGGAATGGGAGCGTTCCAGCCAGACCCCGAGCTGGTGGCCGTTGGCGTCGAGCACCTGCTCGGTCATCCGGAAGCCGAGGACCTGCTGGAAGAAGGCCGCGGCCTCGCCCACCTCTTCGGCGTTGATCAGCATGTGGTCAAGGCGCGGCGGCGCGATCCCCGGCAGGTCGGGCGGCGGCACCGGGCGCGGGTTCAGCTTGCCGAGGATGTTGCCGG
>JBEKFH010000507.1:0-2986 GCA_050013415.1 Streptosporangiaceae bacterium
GGGCCGCGCCGCGGCCAGCCGCAGCAGCCCGCGCAGCGCCAGCGGCGACAGCCAGACGACTACCACGGCGGCCGGCACCGCGACGAGCACCGGCGCCGCGCTGATGTACGGGTTGAGGCCGCCGCCGCTCGGCAGGCCCTGCTGGCGCAGCACGATGATCCCGCCGACGGCCAGCACCACCGCCGAGCCCTGGGCGATCCACCGGCGGGCCGCGACCGGCCGGTCCGGCGCCGGGTCGAGTGTCCTCGCACCGCCGTCAGCCCCGGCGGCCCCGCCGGAGCCCGGCCGGCCTGACGCGATCAGCGGCGGCCCGGCCAGCGCCACGGCGACAGTCACGCCAGCCAGCCACCATGCGAGCGGATCGGCGTCCCCCGGCGTGACGGCGACGGCGGCGGCGAGACCGGCCAGCGCGCCGGGAAGCACCGCCATGGCGCCCCCGGCCAGCGCGACCAGCGCGAGCTGCGGCCGGGTCGCGCCCCGTGCCCGCATCAGGCCGAACTCCTCCCGGCGGTGCTCGGCAAGCATCCGGGCGCCGAGCAGCAGCACGACAATGCCGATCACCGTGAGGCTGACGAACAGCAGCGACAGCAGCGTGGCCAGGGCCGCGTCGGTGCTGGTGAACGCAGTCAGCAGCTCGCCGAGGCCCGCCGTCACGGTGACGTTGACCGTCCCAGACCGCAGCCGCAGGAGGCCTGAGCGGAGGCTGGCCCGGTTCAGCTCGCTGGCCAGCAGTCCGGCCTGGTCCGCGTTCACGCCGCCAGTGGCGACCGGGAAGTCCCACTCCAGCTGCCCGTTGAACATGTCAAGGTCCTGCTGCAGCGCCGCGACCTCAGCCGCGCTCACGAACGCCGCGCCGGCCCAGAACGGGTTGCCGCGCGGCACCGGGGGCTGCGGCGTCGCCGCGACCGGGTCGGCGTTCCAGAACGCGGAGCCAGGGCGGACCGGCCGGAGGATCCCGGTGACGGTCAGCGTGATAGTGCCCGGCGTCGTCAGCCGGGAGCCGGGGCGCAGGCCGAACCGCTCGGCCGTCGCCGTGCTCACCGCGATCGGCAGCTCCCGGCCCGGCGCGGCCCGCGGGTACCGCCCGGCGACGAGCCGCGCGTTGGCCGCCAGCGCGTCCCGGTAGATGACCTCAAGCTCCGGCGGCGTGGTGCCGTTGACAGCACTGCGCGCTGCGCCGCCCACGATGCCGTACGCAGTTGTCATGCCTGACCAGTCAGCAGAGGCCGCCGCCAGCGGCAGGCCGGTGCTCGCCAGGCTGCCGCGCAGCTGATCACGCGCGCTGGCCAGCGTGCCTGCCGAGACCGGGCCGTGGAACGCGGCGGTGAAATCGGTGTAGTTGCTCGCTGCCGTGACCGACCTCACCAGCGGCGAGGCCCTTGCCAGCGAGGACTGCAGCGCGCGGGTGCGCAGCCCGAGACTCTCCCTGGGCCCGGCCATGGCGACGAACACGCAGCCGAGCACCAGCAGCGCGAGCGCGACGCTGGCCGCGCCGCCAGTGCCGGTGAGCGCGGCCCAGTGGGCTCGCAGCCTGTCCGGCCTCATGTCGTGCCTGCCGCGGGTGATGTCGTTCCCGCCGCAGGTTATGTCGTGCCTGCCGCGGGTGATGTCGCGGTCCCCGCGGGTGATGTCGCGGTCGCCGCGGGTCATGTCGTCTCCGCCGCGCGTAGCTGGGCCGCCGGGTCCGGCCGGCGGGCCACGGTCAGCGCGGCCGCGATCACGGGGATCGTGGCGACGGCCGCGGCCAGCCCGGCCGCGAGACCCCAGGGGATCTCGATCACCGCCGGCGGGACCGGCGGCGCGGCGGTGGCCGTCAGCGTGACGGCCGGGATCAGCAGCCGCGCCAGTCCTGCCCCGAGCAGCAGTCCGGCGGCCGCGGCCGGCCCGCTCAGCATGAGCTGCTCCAGGCAGAGCTGCCCGGCCTGGGCGGTCCTGGACACGCCGAGCGCCGCGAGCAGCGCACTGCTCGCCCGCCGCTCCCGCACGCTGGCCGTGACGCTCACCGAGAACCCGACGGCTGCCAGCGCCGCCACCGCGAGCGCGATCGCCGGCAGTGCCTGCTGGGGCAGGCCGGACAGCGGATCGGCCTGCAGCGCGTCGGCCACGGCGGCGTCAGTCGTGACGGTCGTGCCGGGCGGCAGCCCGTCGGCGTGCCGGGCCCCCTGCCCGTCAGCGTGCCCGGCCCCGTGCCCGTCGGCGTGCCGGGCCCCCTGCCCGTCGGCGTGCCCGGGCCGCCAGCTGGCTGGCACCGCGGCCCGCCGGGTCCGCAGCCACCATTGCATGACGGGCAAGTCGGCCGCGGACTCGCTGGTCAGCACGGACGTCACGGTGGCCAGGTCCACGATCAGCGCGCCGCCGCCTCCGGTGACGGTGGGGAACCTGGTGACCGCGGCGATGATCCGGGCCCGCACGCTTGCGGTACCGAAGGTCAGCGTGACGGCGTCGCCGACGGAGGCGTCGGCGGCGGTCAGGTAGGCCCGGGTGGCGATGGCCGGGATGGGCGCGGCCGGCGGCGGCGCGGCCAGCGTCAGGGTGCCCTGGATCGCGCTCGCCGCGCCGGAATCATCAGGGATCGTCCCGTAGCCGGGCTCGAAGCCGATCAGCTCGCCGCCTCGTCCGGGCTGGTCCCGCAACAGCTCCTGCGGGGCCGCGCGGGGCTGGCCAGGGCTGCGGCCGTCCTGGATGGCCAGCGCCAGGCCCGGCGCCGACATCGGGGCTACCCAGTTCCGCAGCGCGCGGCCAGTCGCGAACGGGCCCGCGAACGCGCCGGCCGCGCTGGCCGGTCTGCCGGTGCCGGCCGGGCCGGTGGCGTCGGCCGGGCCGGTGGCAATGGCCGGGCCGGTGGCAGTGGCGATGCCGCGAATGGTCAGCACGGCGGTGCCGGTTTGTGCCAGGGGCAGCGGGTAGGACAGCGTGATCCCGGTCAGCCGCAGCGGATAGTCGGGCCTGCGCGGCGCCGAGCCCGCCGACGTCGCCGAGTTCGCCG
>JBEKFH010000508.1:0-2976 GCA_050013415.1 Streptosporangiaceae bacterium
CGGGACGTTGCTGACGCCAGTGCCGATGCGCACCGCGGGCGAGCAGATCGCCGACCGGTTCGTGACGGCGATCGCGCTCGGAGAGTTCGAGTCCGGCCAGCGGCTGCCGACCGAGCGGGAGCTCGCGGTCATGCTGGAGGTGAGCCGGACGACCGTGCGGGAGGCCATCCAGCGGCTGCAGGCCTCCGGTTACGTGCGGACCAGGCGCGGCCGGGGCGGCGGTACATTCGTCGCGGCCGACCGGGGACCCGACTCCGACGAGATGATCCGCCGGACCCTGATGCCTGCCTGGGCGGACCTTACCGAGCTGCTGGAGTTTCGCCAGCTGATCGAGCAGCTGATCGCACGGACCGCCGCCGAGCGGCGTGATGACGCGGACATTGCGGCCATCCGCGCGGCCGTCAGCGCGTTCGCCAGGGCGACGACCAGGGGCGCCTCACTGGTGAGCGATCACGCCCTGCATCAGGCGATTGCTGCCGCCACGCACAGCAGCCGCCTGGTCGAGCTGAGCGCCCGGATCCGCCGGCAGGTCAACTTCGGCTTCGACGCCGAGCCGGCCTCGCCGGAGTCCCATCAGCGCGCTCTGCGTGAGCACCCCGCGCTCGCCGCGGCGATCATCGAGGGACGCCCGGAGCTGGCCGCGCGGCAGGCTGCCGGTCATTTCGCGCTCACTGAGGGGATGTTCAGGGCGCTGCATGCCCGCATCTCCCTCAGGCCAGGACCGGCGCCGGCTGGCCCCGGACAGGAGGCCCCATCCCGCGGTGCTGGCCAGCGGCCGGCGCCGGCTGGCGGCCCCGGACAGGAGGTCCCGTCCCGCGGTGCTGGCCAGCGGCCGGCGCCGGCTGGCGGCCCCGGACAGGAGGTCCCGTCCCGCGGTCCTGGCCTGGCCGCGGAACCTGATCAGCGGGAACGGGGACCTGGCCCGAGGGTCAGGGAAGCCTGACGCACATCGCGCGAGTCAACGGGCCGGGAGGACATCCTGATCCCGGTGCCGCTGCGCGGCTGACCATCCCGACCATCCCGACCTGCACCGGCCGCGTCCCGCTGGTGATCACGGAAACAATTGGTAGGCAGGGCAACCAATTGTTTCCGTAGTCATGAAAAGGGCGGGCGTCAGCGGTCCAGGCCGAGGGTGAAGGTGGGCTTGGGCGATGTCTCCGGCAGCCGGTGCTCGTCCGCGAGCCGCCGGATCGCGGTGCCCGTGGCCAGGAACTCGGTGGCATGCGCGCCCCAGACGTGATTCGCGACCGCGACGGTAACCCCGACGATGCCCGACGACTTGGCTTCGGTCGCCTCGGTCTGCATCCTCATCAGCGCCAGCTCGCGAGCCTCGTAGATGCCCTGGGTGAACTGCACCATCTCCTGGTTCTGGCCCGCCTGCCGCAGCGACTGCATGGCCGACTGGTGCGCGATGTGGTAGACGCAGGTGCCCAGGACGAAGGCCACCGGCACGGCGCCGGCTGCCAGCAAGCGGAAGAAGTCCTGCGCGGACAGGTCCGAGGTGAAGGCCCCGCCGTCCGGCGCGCGGTGCGCGCCGGTACCGCCCATCGCCTTGACCGCCGTGCCGGTGGCGATGAACTCCAGCACATCCTGCCCCCAGGCGTACATCTGCATGCGCAGCTGGACGCCGACGATACCGTCCGCGCCCAGGTGATCCGCCTCCGCGCGCATCCTGGACATCGCCAGCTCCCTGGCGCTGTACATCGCCTGGGTGAGGACCTGCAGCTCCTGGTTCTGGGACCAGCGGCCGATCTGAATCCCGACGTGGTAAATGGACGATCCGACGACGAAGCCCAGCGGCTCGAAGCCGGCCTCGCCGAGCAGGACGTACTCGGAAACCGACAGGTCTGAGGTGAATACCCCGGCTGGGTTCGCGCCGGCGGTCTGCGCCAGCCTGCTGTCGGCGGCCTGGGGCTCCCAGTTGGCGGCGGCGCCGGACGGCTTGGCAAAGAGGGGCATGGATTTCTCCGTAGGGCGGGGTCCCGCGGGATGCGAGGCCGCTGGATGCGCAGCTTACGCCGCTCCGCTCCGGGCGGCCTTAGCACAGGCGCTGCCCACGGCCCACCCTGCCCGCTCGCCACCACCCTTCGCACTGCCCGCCTGGGCCGCGCTACCCGCGCGCCACCACCCTTCGCGCTGCCCGCGCTGCCCGCCTGGCCCGCGCTGCCCGCTCGCCACCACCCTTCGCGCTGCCTGCGCGCCACCACCCTGCGCGCTGCCCGCGCTGCCCGCCTGGGCCGCGCTGCACGTGCGTCCCGCACGTTACCGGCGCGCTAACCGCGCTTTGCCTTCGCGCTACCCGCGCGGCGCCCTTGACGCGATCCCGGCGCGGCGTGAGAATGAGCCAACTCAGACTGGAATCGATTCCAGAACTGGGGCCGCTCCGTTCGGTGAGGTGCCCGTGCGCAGTCCGGATCGCCCGACGATCGCTGACGTCGCGGCGGCAGCGGGCGTGGGCGTGGGCACGGTGTCCCGGGTGCTGAACGGAGGCCTGAACGTACGTGAGTCGACCCGGCTGAACGTGCTGGAAGTCATCGGCAGGCTGGGCTACCGGCCAAGCCACCTGGCGGCTGCGCTATCGCGGGGGACCCCGCGCACGGTGGCCATCATGGTGCCGCACCTGACCAGGCCGTCCACCGTGGCGCGGCTGGCCGGCGCCCTGACCGTGCTGGATGATCAGGGTTACGACACGATCGTCTGCAACATCGACACGCCGGAGCAGCGCGATCACCACCTGGCTGCCCTCACCGCCCGGCACCGTGCCGACGGCGTCATCGTGGTGTCGGTCCGCCTCGCCAGGGAGCATCTCGCCGCCTTCCGCCAGGGCAGCATCCCGCTGGTAACGGTAGACACCGCGGCGGCCGGCGTACCGCAGACGATCATCGACAACATCGCGGGCGGGCGGCTGGCGACCGCGCACCTGCTGGGCCTCGGCCACCGGCGGATCGGGTTCGTCGGCGATGCCGTCGCGCGCGG
>JBEKFH010000509.1:0-2965 GCA_050013415.1 Streptosporangiaceae bacterium
GTCATCGCCACCGACAAGCCGAACCGGTCGTTTGCCGCGCCCGCGGGGTCTACCAGCTCGGCCCGCTGCAGCCACTTCGTGCCGGACAGGCCGAACACATACTCCGCGCCCGTCTCCGAGTTCCGGTCGGGCGAGCCGATCACGGCGTAGGAGCCCGATATCGCCACCGACTCGCCGAACCCGTTCTCGGATGCGGCGTCGGAAGCGGTCATCTCGGCCTGCTGCGACCACGTGGTCCCCAACCGGACGAACGCGTACGCGGAGCCCGCGTCCGCGTTCGAGTCTGGCGAGCCGATCACGGCGGTGGAGCCCGACATCGCCACCGAGTAGCCGAACTCATTGTCGGCAGCGGCGTCGGCGGCGGTCAGCACGGCCTGCTGCGACCACTTCGTGCCCGACCGGACGAACGCGTACGCCGCGCCCGCCTCAGAGTTCGCGGTCGGCGAGCCGATCACGGCGGTGGAACCCGTCATCGCCACCGACCAGCCGAACGCGCTGTTGGCCGCCGGCATGGCGGCGGTCAGGACGGCCTGCTGTGACCACTTCGTGCCCGACCGTACATACACCTGCGCCTCGCCGGTGGACCCGTTCGCGAACGGAGCGCCGATGACTGCGGTCGACTCGTAGGCCGCCACTGACCAGCCAAGCTCGTCCTGGCCGGTCGGCCCGGGCAGCGCGGCCTGCTGCGTCCACTTCGTCCCCGACTGGACGTACACGTACGCCTCGCCGTCGAAATCGTTCGCGTCCGGCGCGCCGATCACCGCGGTGGTGCCCGAGACCGCCACCGAGGTACCGAAAGATTCGATGCCGCTGGGCGCGGTGATCACCGCCTGCTGTGACCACTCACCGCTCTTCAGCACGTATACGTACACCGCGCCGTCGGGTGAGTTGGTCTCCGGTGCGCCGATCACGGCGATCGTGCCCGAGATCGACACCGACAAGCCGAGATCCCCGCTCGTGGTGACCCGTGCGGTCTGCGGCCGGCCCGCCAGCCGGGCCACCACGGGCCGCAGCCCGGCGGGCACCCGGGCGAGCCCGCCGGCCCGCGCCTGCCCGGCCGCCGGAGCGGCCTGCGCGGCCGACACAGCCGCCGGCCGGACCGCCGCGGCCTGTGCAGGAATTCCCCCGGCCAGCATGACGCCAGCCACACCCGCCACCGCTATCGTGCCCGTCACTAGCCTGAAGCCCCGCACCAGCCCACCCCGCTCTTGGAAGATCACCGAACCAGCCCGCGCGACCGACGAGCTTCCATCGATCGGAAAGACACGAGGGCAACAGGATAACGCCCGGTATGTTCCTCCTGGGTGCGGCGCCCCGTCAACTCGGCCAGGCCGCCCAGTCCGCCTGCAGCCCCGGCCAGTCCGCCTGCAGCCCCGGCCAGTCCGCCTGCAGCCCCGGCCAGCCCGCCTGCAGCCCCGGCCAGCCCGGCCAGTCTCCCGGCCAAGCCGGCCAGTCCAATGGCGTCGTTGTCCCTCTACTGCTGCTGTAACAGCAGTGGAGTCCCAACCACGCGGTTGGCGCAGCGAGAGCAGGGGGAGAGCGCGGGGGAGCGGGGGGCGCGGGCCGCGGCGAGAGCGGGGCCGCGGGAGCGGGGGGCGCGGGGCCGCGGGGAGCGTGGCGGCGCGGCGGCGGAACGGGCCGCGTGCCACGCCCCGGCAACCCCGGGGCCCGGGTCAGCTGGCGTTCCTGGCACGCACCGCGGAGAGGAACGAGGCGTAGCTCCAGGACAGGTTGCTGACGCTCTTCTCGTAGCCGGAGGTGGCGTCGAACTGCTCGCTGAGCTCGAGGTTGTCGCTGTGAAAGACGACCGCCTGCAGCATCTGGTCCCCGGCGCTCTGCAGCGCGGCCGCGGCGGCGGCCGGCGTGGTCGACGCGCTGACCCCGACCTGGCTGAAGAAGCCGGCCGACAGGCTGTCCAGCGGCACCGCCCCGGCGGTGGTGATCTGCCCGGCCAGCCGGTAGTAGAGCTCCGCGAAGTTGGCCGTGGACACCGCCCAGGGGTGGTCACCGACCAGGGCGTCGGTGTCACCGTCGTACACGTCACCCGGGTAGCGCCCGAGCAGCGGGCCGATGCCGCGCTGCTGGTCGGCCCCGTTGATCGGGTAGAAGTACGCCGACCCCGGCTCGGCCCACTGCGCGCGCAGCAGCGCCGCGGTCGCCAGCAGCTTCGTGTCGGTGATCGCGACGGCTCCGTAGACCGCCGCCATGACGATGTCGATGTTGGGGTCGTACGGGGCCCGGTAGTCGGTCGGGACGGGCAGCATCGACTGGTAGTACTGGCCGTTCCAGTGACTCTCCAGCGCGCTGGAAAGCCAGCCGATGGCGGCGGGCAGCCAGCCGGGGACGGCGATCCCGGCGGTGTTGGCGGTCACCGCCTGGAAGCACTGCAGCTGGACCGACCGGGCGAAGAACGAGGAGCCGTACTCCTCTTCCCACAGGTTGTACGTCTGGCCCTGGTAGGCGCTGGCAAGGAAGTCAAGGTTCGCCGCGATCACGGCGCTGCCCACGGCCTGGGCCGGCGCGTCGAGCTGGGCGTACAGCGCCAGGATCGCCAGCGTCTGCAGGGCCGGCCCGTCGGTCTGGTCGGTCCATTGCCGCGGGGTGCCGTTGATCAGATACGAGCCGCGGTCGAAATCGCCGCCAGAGTTCTGGCAGGTCTGCGCGAACTGCACGTAGTCGGTCAGCGGCTGGCTGGTCGGCAGCGCGCCTGCCGCCAGTTCGATGGCGACGATCGCGGCGTCGCGGGTCCAGTTGTAGACATAGTCCTGCGAGGTGTCCGTGGCACTGTTCTGCCACGACGGCGAGGCGAGCACGGCACCGGGCAGGGACAGCACGCCGGCGTTCACCGGATCCTCGAACACGAAGCCGTCCGAGGCGACGTTGCGGTACATCAGCCAGAACATGTACTGCGCGACCGTCGCCAGGTTCGACTGGGCCAGCGCGGGCTGCACAAGGCTGTACTGCA
>JBEKFH010000510.1:0-2954 GCA_050013415.1 Streptosporangiaceae bacterium
CATGCTCGAGGTGGCGCCGGACGACCTGGAGTGGACCGGCCGGAAATTCCAGGTCCGCGGCGACCCGGACCAGGCCAGGGGAATCGCGGAGATCGCGATGGCCGCCCACTCGGCGCTGGCGCTGCCGGACGGCGTCGAAGGGCACCTGGACGCCTCCGCCGTCTACAACCCGCCGAACCTGACCTACCCCTTTGGCGCCTACATCTGCGTTGTCGACGTCGATCCCGGCACCGGCGAGGTGACAGTGCGGCGCTTCATCGCGGTGGACGACTGCGGCGTGCAGATCAACCCGATGATCGTCGAGGGACAGGTCCACGGCGGGCTCGCCGACGGGGTCGGCATGGCCCTGATGCAGGTCATCGCTTACGACGAGAACGGGAACTGCCTGGGCGGCTCGTTCATGGACTACCTGCTGCCCACCTCGGTCGAGTGCCCGTCCTGGGAACTCGGCACGACAGTCACGCCGTCGCCGCACCACCCGATCGGGGCCAAGGGCGTCGGCGAGTCGGCCACCGTGGGATCACCGCCCGCGGTGGTCAACGCGGTGATGGACGCGCTGCGGCCGCTCGGCGTGCGGCACGCCGACATGCCGCTGACCCCGGCCAACGTGTGGTCGGCCATCCAGGGCCGCCCGCAGCGCACCGACCTGGCGATCAGCTGAGCCCGGCATGAGCGGACTCGCGGAGCAGCTACCCGACGTCGCCGCGCTGCTCGGCGCCCTGGACGGCGCCGACTACCTGGCCGACGAGGCGCTGGGCACCAGCCTCTTCCTGGCGGCCCGGATGGGCCAGCCGATCCTGCTGGAGGGCGAGCCCGGGGTCGGCAAGACCGAGGCGGCGAAAGCGCTCGCCCGCGCGCTGGCGACGCCGCTGATCAGGCTGCAGTGCTACGAGGGCCTCACCTCGTCCGAGGCACTGTATGAGTGGAACTACCCGCGCCAGCTGCTCGCGATCCGGCTCGCCGAGGCCCGCGGCGCCGAGCTGCGGGAATCAGACCTGTTCAGCGCCGAGTACCTGCTGGAGCGGCCGCTGCTGGCCGCGCTGGACCACCCGGGCCCGCGCCCCGCGGTGCTGCTGATCGACGAGGTGGACCGGGGCGACGACGAGTTCGAGGCGTTCCTGTTCGAGCTGCTGGCCGAGTCTGCCGTGACCATCCCGGAACTCGGCACCCGGCACGCGGCGTTCCCGCCGGTGGTAGTGCTGACCTCGAACCGGACCCGTGACCTGCACGACGCGCTGAAGCGGCGGTGCCTCTACCACTGGATCGATTACCCCGCCGCCGACCGGGTCGCCGCCATCATCCGGCGCCGGGTGCCGGACGCGTCGGCGCCGCTGGCCGCCCAGGTGGCCGCCGGCGTCGGCCGCCTGCGCGGCCTGCAGCTGGCCAAGCCGCCGGGCATCGCGGAGGCGATCAGCTGGACGGCGGCGCTGCGGGTGCTCGGCGCCGAGCAGCTCGACGAGGAGTCCGCCGGGCGGACCGCGAGCGCGGTGCTCAAGTACGCCGAGGACCTCGACACGGCCCGCGCCGCCGGATTCGCTTCGCTGGCCAGCGGCGATGGCTGACGACCTGGCCGAGGTCGCTGCCCGGTTCGGCGCCGCGCTGCGGCAGGCCGGCCTTCCGGTCGGGCCCGGCCGCTGCGAGCGGTTCGCCGCCGCGGTGACCCTGGCCCGGCCGCGGACGCCCCGCGCCCTGTACCTGTGCGCCGCCGCCACGCTCGTGTCGAGCCAGGCGCACATCGAGACGCTGGAAGCCGTGTTCAACGCGGTCTTCGGCGGCCTGGCGGATCCGGCGGGCCGGCGCGGCGACGCGAACTCCCCCGCGCTCGCCGCCGCGGTCGCCCCCGGGCCGCCCAGGACGCCGGAGGACATGCTGGCCGGCGCCGTGCGGGCGGCCAGGGAGCACATCGGTTCGCCGCCGCGGTCAGCCCGCCCGGGTGGCCGGCCGGACACCGGGCCGGACGGCCCCGAGCAAGTGATCGAGGCCGCGTTCCTCGGTAGCGCCGCGGAGCGGCTCGCGGCCAAGGATTTCGCCGACCTGTCGCCGGACGAGCTGGCCGAGCTGGCCGGGCTGATGCAGGCGCTCACCATCGCACTGCCGCTGCGCCGGTCCCGCCGCCAGCGCCGGCGGCGGCACGGGCCGCACATGGACATGCGCTCGACGCTGCGCCAGGCCCGCCGGACCGGCGGCGATCCCGTCCGCCTGATCGGCCGGACGCCACTGCAACGGCAGCGCAGGCTGGTCGTGCTGTGCGACATCTCCCGGTCCATGGAGCCCTACGCGCGGGCGATGATCCAGCTTCTTTACTGCGCCGCGGGCGGCGCGCGCGCCGAGGTGTTCAGCTTCGCGACCCGGCTCACCCGGCTGACCGGGGCGCTGTCCCACTCGCCGCCCGCCGCCGCGCTCGCGCGCGCCGGCCAGACCGCGCCGGACTGGCTGGGCGGCACCAGGATCGGCGACTCGCTGCAGGACTTCAACGACTCGTACGGGCGCCGCGGGATGGCCCGCGGCGCGGTCGTGGTCATCATCTCGGACGGCTGGGACACCGGCGACCCCGGCGTCGTCCGGCGCGAGATGGAGCGGCTGTCACTTGTTGCGTTCAAAATTATCTGGGTGAACCCGCGGACAAAGAGTGCCGCATACCAGCCGCTGGCCGGCGGAATGGCGGCGGCCTGGCCCTACTGCGACGCGGTGCTGAGCGCGCACACGCTGAACGCGCTGACCGGGCTGACCGCCGCGCTCGCCGACCCGGTCCGGCGGCGGGCCGCCCGCGCCGGCCGCCGGGTGGCGTAGCGCCCGGACTACCTGATGCGCAGCGGCCAGCTCCGCTCCTTGCCATTCCCGCGCGGCTTGCGCTTCACCTCGACGCCGCCGAAAACGCACATCCCGGTGATCCGGAGGACCGGGGCGTCCGGCTGCGCCGACTCGTCGGTGTCGCCGCTGACCTCGCGGCCGCC
>JBEKFH010000511.1:0-2950 GCA_050013415.1 Streptosporangiaceae bacterium
CTGTCCGGCATGCTGGACACCCTGGACGCCCGCCTGTCCCAGGCCCACGCCGGGGAACTCGGCCACCTGGACTTCCTGCAGGTCCTGTGCCAGGACGAGATCTCCCGCCGCGAGTCCATGTCCCTGACCCGCCGGATCCGCCGGGCCCGCTTCGAAACCCCCGCCACCCTGGAAGGCTTCGACTTCGGCGCCGCCCCGAAACTGCCCGCCGCCCAGATCCGCGACCTCGCCGCCCTGCGCTGGCTCGCCGCAGGCGAGTCCGTCATTCTCTACGGGCCCGTCGGGGTCGGCAAGAGCCACCTCGCGCAAGCCCTGGCCCACCTCGCGATCCGGGCCGGAGCCGAGGCCCGGTTCATGAAAACCAGCCGGGCACTGGCCCACCTCGCCGGCGGGCACGCCGACCGGACCTGGGACAAGCGGCTCGCCGAGCTGACCCGCCCCACCGTCCTGGTCCTGGACGACTACGCGATGAGGGAACTGACCGCCGCCCAGGCCGACGACCTCTACGAGCTCATCACCGAAAGAGCCGGGAAATCACTGATCCTGACATCGAACCGGGCGCCAGCTGACTGGTACCCGCTGTTCCCCAACCCCGTCGTCGCCGAATCCCTCCTGGACCGGCTCATCAATAACAGCCACCAGGTCTTCATGAACGGACCCAGCTACCGCCCGAACAAACGGCCCGGGCGTGTCGTCCCCACCGGGAACGCGAGCGGCAGCTAAAATAAGAACACGGCCAGGACCTGGGGAATTACTTGATCAAACCCCCTGGGGAATAACGGGCTCTTCCGCGAATTTTGTGATCGGTGACGTTGCGTCATCTCGGTGCGGGCTTCGGGCGGCATGATGCCGGTCTGCCTGGCGGGTGCTTGCGCGCTGATTGTGACGATCTGGGTTTCCCCGGCGTGTCGGCGTGACCTGACGACGAGGCTCCCGTAGGAAGCGGTGGTCGTGCGAAGATCACTGTTCCCCGGGAGCCTCGTTGCCGCTTCAGTCTGCCATGCCGCCCGCGGGGGCGGCCAGTGTCACCCGCCTCGTGTGGGATGTTTCTGAGCTGGGCGAAAGCCTGCTGACCGTGTTGTTCCCGCACCTGGCCGGGCTGCGGCTGTACCGGGTGGAAGACACCGGGGACGCGGTAGTGATCTCGGCATCGAGCCGGGCCGGGCAGGCGTGCTGCCCGGGGTGCGGGACGCCGTCGTCGCGGGTGCACGGCGGGTACGCGCGGACGGTGGCGGACGGGGCGGTGGGCGGTCGCCCGCTGCTGATCTCGCTGGCTGTGCGCCGGTTCCGCTGCCTGCAAGGTCAGTGCCCGGCGGTCACGTTCGCCGAGCAGGCCAGCGGGCTGACCGAGCGGTACCGGCGGCGGAGCGTGCCGGTGCTGGGCATGCTGGCCGGGTTCGGCTTGGAGCTGGCCGGGCGGGCCGGTGCCCGGCTGGCCGGCACGCTGGGCATCGCGGTGCACCCGTCTACCGTGCTGCGCCTGGTCATGGCGCTGCCGGAGCCGCAGGTCACCACCGGGCCGGAGATTCTCGGGGTGGATGATTTCGCGCTGCGCAAGGGGCATGTGTACGGGACGGTGCTGGTAGACATCGGCGCCGGGGCCGCGGTGGACCTGCTGCCGGACCGTGAGGCCGCGACCTTGGAATCGTGGCTGAAGGCGCATCCCGGTGCGCAGGTCATCTGCCGGGACCGGGCCGGCGCCTACGCGGAGGGAGCCCGCGATGGCGCGCCCGATGCGATCCAGGTCGCAGATCGCTGGCATCTGTGGCACAACCTGGCAGAATCCGCCGAGAAGACGGTGACCCGGCACCGCGGCTGCCTGAAGGATCAGCCCGCCGGGGACGATGACGCCGGCCCGGACGACCCTGGCACCGCGGGCGTGCCGCAGCCAGAGACGAAGCGGCAGGAGGACGCCGCGCAGGCCGCGCCGGACGGGTCCCTGGACGCGTGCGGCCGGGAACGGCGGCTGGTCACCCGGACCCGGGAAAGGTACGCCGAGATCCGCCGGCGGCTGGATGACGGGCAGTCGCTGGCCGGGATCTGCCGCGCCCTGGACCTGGACCGCAAGACCGTGCAGCGGTTCGCCCGCGCCGCCAGCGTCGATGAGCTGCTGGTCAACGCCATGAACCGGGAATCCAAGCTGGACCGGTTCAAGCCTTACCTCTGCCAGCGGTGGAACGAAGGCATCACCGATGCCGCCGCGCTGCACGCCGAACTGCAGCAACGCGGCTGGGCCGGCAGCGTGAAGACCGTCCGGCGCTACGTGGCCCCGTTCCGGCAGCTAGCCGCCGCGCCTGCCCCCGGGCCGGCCGTGCCGAAAACCCGCCAGATCACCCGCTGGCTGCTGACCCGCCCCGACCGCCTGCGCGAAGAAGAGCAGGAACAGCTCGGCCAGATCACCGAACGCTGCCCGCACATCCAGGCACTGTCCGGGCATGTCAGCAGCTTCGCCGAGATGATGACCGGGCGGACCGGCAGCCGGGACCTGGAGTCCTGGCTCACCGCGATAGAAGCCGATGACAGCCAGCCCGACCTGCGCTCGCTCGCCGCTGGCATCCGCAACGACCAGCAGGCCGTCACCAACGGCCTCAGCCTGCCGTACAGCTCCGGCAAGGTCGAGGGCACCGTCAACAAGATCAAGATGATCAAGCGCCAGATGTACGGTCGCGCCGGCTTCGTTCTGCTCCGCAAACGCGTCATCTTGCACCCAGCGTTACCGGATCACAAAATTCGCGGAAGAGCCATTATCGGGGACCACACCGTCTCCCACCCCAACCTCACCAAGGTCTCGCTGAGCCAGGCCACCGCGCAGTGGAAGCAGGACCGGACGGATCTGGGCCACTGGCTGGGCCAGACTCCGGCCATCGGTCGTCCGCCGTACGGGGCTTTCAATAGCACGACTGAAGTGGCCGCCGCCCGGGGCGGGCTGACGGCTCTGGCCGGCTGGAGC
>JBEKFH010000512.1:0-2937 GCA_050013415.1 Streptosporangiaceae bacterium
CAGCCATTGCTGCCTCGCTCTCCTAAGATGCAACCGGGCCGGTTCCGGCCCTGCGCACGCTCCGCCACTGAGCAGACGGTAGGACAGGCGCAAGCTCCCGGGATACCGCAGAATTACGGTATTTCCGCCGCCGATTCCGGCAGGCAGCCCGGCCTAGTCCTACAGCCGCAGCCCGAGATCTTGTCCGGTGCGGGCACGTGATGCGATCTAGACGAGTGCTTCCCTGCGGTCCGTGGCCTGCCGGCGTGCATGTCGTTAGCCTGGCGGAATGAAGGTCAACCGCTCGGTCCCAGCGGCCACGGTCATCCCGGTTCTGATCTATCCGGACGTCCGCGAGGCGGTTGCCTGGCTGACTGCGGCATTCGGGTTTGCCGAGCGGCTGCGGATCGGCGAGAACCACCGGTCTCAGCTGAGGGTCGGCGACGGGGCCGTGATCGTGGCCGGGCCAGGCGGCTACCACCGCCCGCCGAGTCGCGAGGCGGTGGCCCAGTACGTGATGGTGCGGGTCCCGGACGCGCGGTCTCACTGCGAGCGCGCCCGGGCACATGGCGCGGTCATCCTGGCGGAGCCGGCGGACTACATGTATGGCGAGCGGCAGTATGGCGCCGAGGACTTCGCCGGTCATCGGTGGACGTTCACCGAGACGCTATCGGACACAGACCCGCAGACGTGGGGCGGTCAGTACCTGAACCCGGACTGACTGCCTCTGCCAGCCTGGCGCTGACGCCTGATGAGGCGCAGCCGGCTAGCACCTCACCGGCAGCGGCTGGTTCGTGAGCCTGCGCTGGTAGCGGGACTGCCGGGCCTGGGCTCGGTGGTGGCGCCGCCATCGTGAGGTCGCCGACGTCGTCGCGGCCATGGTGATCATGCCGCAGGCGTGTCCGGGAAAGTTGCCCACAGCCGCTGGTGCCCCCTTTGAGCTGCGCAGACCTGAAGGAAGGCAAGCGCGAGCATGGACAGTGCGGCGTGCCGGTACCAGGCGTCGTAGCGGCGGACCGGTAGTGGTCCAGGCCGGTCTCGTTCCTGGCGGCCTGGAAGCATTCCCCGACCGCCCACCGGGTGCCAGGCGAGCCGCGCGAAGGCGCAGCTTTTGATGCTCTGGCGCGGCTAGCCGCCGGGACTGCCTTATGGGGGTTCAACTCGGTTTTATGGGGGTTCAACTCGGTGGCAAGGGTCATCTGGGCCGGTTTACCGGGCTGCGGCTGCGGTGCGGGGGACTGGCGGGCAGCAGTGGGAGGCTGCCACTGCGCTTCCCTGATGATGAAGCGTCGTGCTGCGGCTGCCGCGGTCCGGCCCTGCCCGCGGTCCGGTCCCGGCTCACTGCCCTCGTCGTTTCCGCAGGTCACATGACTAAACCGGTTGGGCAGGCCGGTGCTGCCGCCTCTTTTCGCCTGCGGAATGCGGGCCCGGTCGGCCCTTGCCGTGTTAGCTTGGAGTGGTGGTGGATCCCCCGTTTGGGGATGTACCACCACGAGCGGGGACCGAGTCCCCCCTCGGCACCCAAACCGGGGAAATTTGCCGCAAAACAGACCATACTCGAACACGCACACCGGCTGGCTGCTTGCCGTCGGCGCGCTTCGGCTCCTCCTGCGGTGAGGCGGTCATGACCGCAGTACCGCGTCCGGAGACAGACTCGCGTCGGTGGTCTGATCAACGAGTATCGCCTGGTCGCGTACCGAGGATGAATTTCTCGGCACCCATACCGTCATGGCGTCGCGGCGTGGGCCGGCGCGGCCAGTTCATCCGTTCTCATGTCCCACCAGTCCGGTGGCACGACACGCAGGGCAATCGCCCAGGTTTCACCCTCGAGGCGAATCGCGATGCGGGTCATCGACAGAAGGTTGTCGACGAACCAGTCGTCGCTATGGCTGCCTCCCGGAGACCGGAACCGGCTTCCCCGGCGCGTCCCATACGCCAGGAAGTACCACAGCCCGTGGATACGTCCGATCATCTCGACGTGACGATCGAAAAGCTCGGAGAAGCTGGAAGAGCCGGTTAGTACGGCTCCCCAGCGACTGAGGAGCTGGCGGGACGTGTCAAGGGTGCGTTCTAGCGATTCCCGGAGCTCATCCCGCTTGCGCGGATCAGTCAGGATCGCTTCTATCTTGCGCATCAATACTGGCGCCCGCTCTGGCGAATCAAGAACCTGCGTGACGCGGGAGGGGTCAGCCATGACGTCGCTGCCGCTGTTCCCTTCGTCAACGACACCAAGCAGCACGCCCCAGGCGCCGCGAGCGGCCTCGGCCAACTCCATGAGCGCGTACTGGGCGAGCAGCCGCCATCTGCGCTCGGATCGTCGGTTGAGGATGACCTCGATCACGGTGACCGATACCAGGACGACGGTGAGAGAGGTCAGGATCGCCGTCGTTACGGGATGGTCGAGCCAGAACCGACCTGCATAGAAGTCGGAGGAGATCAATACGACTACCAATGCAACTGCGACCGGAGCAGCCCGGTTCGGATGCCGTCGCCCCTTCGGCGAAACGTTGCTCATGCGCTTTCCCTCCCGCTGGGCGGCTGATCCCGGTGTTCATAAGGGAACCATGTCGCGCACGTACAGCCCGGGCGCTGGGCCCAGGACCGGGTGCGGATTTCGCCAGCTGAGCAGGAAGGTCTGCAGGCCGCGGCCGGCCGCGTACTCGACGAAACTGCGGCCCGGTCGCAGGTCCAGGAAATAGAACCGGCCGATGGGAGGCGGGACGATCGTGCTTGAGCGCGGCCGGATTGCTCGCCAGGAAGTTCGTGGGCGCGGCGGCGCTGGTCAGGATGTTCGCCGCGAAACGAGCCCGCGCCACCCTGGCATCGCGCTCCTCGCCCGCGCCCAGGTCGTCGAGGATCCTGTCCAGTGCCCTGGCAGAGGCGAGATACCCCTGCCCGATCATGCGGAACACAGGGTTCGATGTCCACGCCGGATCGCCGAAACGTCGATCACCTCTG
>JBEKFH010000513.1:0-2934 GCA_050013415.1 Streptosporangiaceae bacterium
AATCGGCACCCACAACGCTCGCCAGGGTGAGCCGTCGCTAGCATCCGGTGGCGACGCACGCGAGTTCTCGATTTGTGTCCGATGGCTGTCGGAATAGCACCCGCCCTGGCTGTGCATTCCGTCGTCTTGCCGCTCGTCGCCGGGCAAGCGTCCCCCACCGCGCATCCCGGCGATCGCGGCCCGAAGCCCGGCCGCTCCTTCGTCCCACAGCATTTGTCCCTCCCCGGGTTACCTGTCGGATGCCTTCGGTAAACGCCGGCAGCCGCAGGCTGAGCCGCGTGTACCCGCCTAAGATCCATGCTGTCCTTTTCCGCGGTGGTCAGGTATCAGCAGCGTGACTCCATTTCGCTGACCTCGCTGGAGGCAGTCAAGCGCCACCTCCGCAGCATCCAATAGCCATAGCGCCTGGACGGTGCAGACGCCGACGGCAGCTCCGCGAGAAGTACGCGAGCCGGAAAACCGGCGGGAGGGCACCGAGCCATACGACACTCGGCTTCCGTACCCGTTCGTTGCGCTCCTCGCCAGGTCAAGCAGGACCGTCCGGCGTCCGGGCGGCTCAGCTGCGGTGCCGTTGACTGCAGTCCGCGTGCGCACCGAAGTGCAGTTGCCATGTCGATACCGCTGCGTGATCCGCGCCCTGACGATGGTGGTGTTCGGCGGCCTATAGCCGCGAGTCCAAACGAGTAGGAGACGGACTATGTCTTCTGGAACCAAGCCGAGCCTCGTGTTCTGCCACGGGATTCTTGCCGATGGCTCGTGCTTCAACAAGGTGATGCCCGCGTTCCAGGCGGAGGGCTACGAGGTGATCTCCGCGCAGTACCCCCTCGACGACAACGTCGAGGACGTCGCCGCCACCCGCTACTACCTGAACCAGGTCAGCAGCCCGGCCATCCTCATCGGCCACTCCTACGGCGGCGCGGTCATCACGGCCGCAGGCACCGACGACCGCGTCGTCGGGCTGGTCTACATCGCGGCAGTCGCTCCGGATGCCGACGAGACCACGGGGAGCTTGATCGCCAAGTTTCCCGAGACGGCCCTGTTCCGCGATGTCAAGGTCGCCGACGGGCGGATCTGGATGCCCCCCGCCGCCACACCGGACTTCTGCGGGGACCTGACCGAGGCCGAGCAGCAGATCGTCTGGGCCACCGCCGCCCCGCCATCCACTGAGCTGCTCGGCACCAAGGCCGACGGCGTCGCCTGGCAGAGCAAGCCAAGCTGGTACATCGTCGCCAACAACGACAACGCCGTCAACCCCGAGCTGGAGCGCTTCGTGGCCAAGCGCATGAACGCCACCACCTACGACATCGACAGCAGCCACGTCCCGATGCTCTCCCACCCGGACTTCGTCATCAACGTGATCCGCGACGCCATCCGAGGCGTGTCCGTGTAGGGATCCCGCACCAGGGACGCGACACGTCGCTGGCCTGGCGCGAGCAGCGTCAGGCCAGCGGCCTGCCACCAGAGGCCGGCGAGGGCGGAGCTCGCGGCCGACGCCGCCCAGGAGCTCCGCCCGGAACCCCGCGCGCCTTGGATCGCCGTCGGACGCCGGTAGCGTCTGGTATCGTTCGCGCTCCTTCGGGCTTCTCCGCCGCCCGTCCCCGCCTCAGGTCCACGCACCGGCTGACGGCGCTGACGCGCTCCGAGCCGGGCAGTAGTCGGTCTTGTAGCACAGGGATGACCAGCCGCGAGGTAGCCGAGAGGCGGCTCTTCATCTCCCCTCACACGGTGACTTCCACCTCTGGTACATCCTGGAGAAGCTCCAGGTCAAGTCGCGAATTGAAACTCGCGCTCCTCGCTGCCCGGCACGGTCTCTGCGTCACTTAGCCATCGCACGAAGATCTGACGAGAACTGCCACAGCAAGAGACCGCGTCGGCCTCCGGCGCAGTCCGAGCCGCCGGAAGGCGCGGTGCAGCGCTTAAGTTTGGGCTTGTCGGGATCCGTGCGGACGTGGACGGGTGGCCCTGATCAGTCCCGCGGGAGGGCCGGCGTAGCGGCCCGGCGGCCGGCGAGCAGGTAGACATCGGAGCCATCCACTGTTTCCCGCACTAGCAGCAGGTCCACCAGCGCGTCGAGCTCGGGTCGGTGGTTCTTCAGCAGTTCGACCGCACGTTCCTCTGCCTGCCGGAGCAGCTTGGACACCTCGCCGTCGATCGCGGCCTGCGTCGCCTCCGCGTACGGTCGACTGGAGAAGCCCGGCCCGTCCCCGCCGAGGAACACCGATCCCCCTTCCGGATACCCGATGGGCCCCAGCGCCTGGGAAAGCCCGAACTCCCTGACCATCTTCGTCGCCAGCTCGGTGGCGCCAGCCAGGTCGTTGCCGGCCCCGGTCGACCCCTCCCCGAGGACGACGAGCTCGGCTGCCCGCCCGCCGAGCCGCACGGCAAGGGAATCAAGCAGGTAGTTCTCGCCGTACATGTGCCGTTCGACCAGCGGCAGCTGCTCGGTGACCCCAAGCGTCTGCCCGGCCGGCAGGATAGTCACCTTCGCCACCGGGTCGGCGTGCTCGGACAGCGCGGCCACCAGCGCGTGGCCGGACTCGTGCACCGCCACCGCGTGCTTCTCCTCGGGGAGCAGAACGTTTGAGCCCTCGCGGCGCCCGAGGATGATCCGGTCCCGGGCGGCGTCGAAGTCGCTGGCCGTGATCACTTCGCGGTTGCCCCGGACTGCGACGATAGCGGCCTCGTTGGCTAGGTTGGCGAGGTCCGCGCCGGAGAACCCGGGCGTTCCCCTGGCCACCGCGCCGAGATCCACGTCCGGGGCCAGCCGCTTGCCCTGGCAGTGCACCATCAGGATCGCGGTCCGCTCGTTCACGTCGGGCAAGGGGATCGTCACCTGCCGGTCGAACCGGCCCGGGCGCAGAAGAGCGGGATCGAGGACCTCCGGCCGGTTGGTCGCCGCCAGCACCACGATGCCCATGACGGGGTCGAAGCCGT
>JBEKFH010000514.1:0-2915 GCA_050013415.1 Streptosporangiaceae bacterium
CGGTCCCGGTCGTGTTCAGCCTGCTCGCGGCCGGAGCCGTGCTCGCCGCTCCGGCGGTGGCGTCGGCTTCGCCCTTGCCGTCTCCGGTCACCGGGCATGTCTACCTCGACGACAACGCCGCGGGCGCGAACACGATCGCGGCGTTCGACCGGCACGCTGACGGGTCGCTGACCCCGCTGCCCGGCTCCCCGTTCGCCGCCGGCGGCGCCGGCACCGGGGCGGGCCTGGCGTCCGAGGGCGCGGTGCAGATCGCAGACGGCGGCCGGTTCCTGCTGGCCGCCGACGCGGGCAGCAATCAGGTCTCGGTGCTGCGCATCCAGCCGGACGGGTCGCTGCGCCTGGCGAGCGTGGTGTCCTCCGGCGGCGTCCTGCCGGTCAGCGTCGCGGTGCACGGCAGCCTGGTCTACGTCGCCAACGCCGGCCCGGCCGACAGCAACTACACCGGTTTCCGGCTCACCCCGTGGGGCAGCCTGACGCCGGTACCCGGGTCGACGGTGGCGCTGCCTGCTGCCGCCCAGCCCGGTGACGTGCTGTTCAACGGCACCGGCACCAAGCTGGTCGGCACGCGGGTGGGCACCTCGCAGATCGACAGCTTCACCGTAGGACTGGGCGGGCGGCTGACGGCGGCCCCGGGCTCGCCGTTCACCGCCCAGGGAGTGGGGCCGTTCGGCAGCCAGTTCCGGCCGACCAACCCCAGCCAGCTGTTCGTGTCCAACGCCCACAACGGCACCGGGCTGGGCACGGTCTCGGCCTTCACCGACTCGGGCGCCGGGGTGCTCACCTCGATCGGGAGCTCACCGGTCGCTGACCAGCAGACCGCGCCGTGCTGGGTCACGATCAGCCCGGACGGCCGCTACCTGTTCGCGGTCAACACCGGCTCGGGCGCCATCTCGCGGTACTCGATCGCCCCGGGCGGCGCCCTGACGCTGCTTGGCAGCACCCAGGTCTCTGCTAACGGCGGCGTCGGCGCCGTCGACCCCGGGCTGAGCCCGGACGGCCGGTTCCTGTACGTCAACGAGAGCCAGGCCAAGTCGGTCGGCGCCTTCGCCGTCAGCGGCGGCGGCAACCTGACCGAACTGCCCGGCTCGCCCACCCCCCTGCCCGCAGGGGCCACGCCGGCCGGCATCGCCGTGAGCTAGCCAGGAGCCTGCCGAGCTCGTGCCGATGGCCGGTGACCGGGTATCCGGTCACCGGCCATCGCTCTGGTGTCGATCGTGGCCGGCCGCACCACGCAACTGCTCTTGCCGCTGGCAGACAACTCGCAGGTAAGACAACAGCGCGTTTCTGCCGCTGACTAGTGCGATGGACACTTCCCTGCCTCACCCGGGCCGAGCTGACTTCCCAGGGAGCCTCACGATGGCACTGCGACCAGGAACTCGTTTCGCGGCTCTGGCACCCACCACGCCTGCCGGCCCGGCGGTGAGCGCGCCGGGCGCGTCCGGGGCACCGATGGCCGGGGACCTGGCCCGTGCCTGAAGACCCGGACTCAGAACTGGTCAGCCGGGTGCGCGCCGGCGATGAGGGCGCATTCGCCGAGCTGGCCGGGAAATACCAGGACGCCATGCTGTCCATCGCCCGGGGCTATGTGCCGAGCGGCGCGGTAGCAGAGGAAGTGGTCCAGGAAGCCTGGATCGGGGTCCTGCGGGGCATCGGCCGCTTCGAGCGCCGCTCGTCGTTCCGCACCTGGCTGTTTCGCATCCTGGTCAACCGGGCCATCAGCGCCGGCGTCCGGGAACGCCGGAGCGTACCCGTGGACGACATGGGACCCGTCGTCGACGCTTCCTGTTTTGACGCGGGCGGGACCTGGCAGGCGCCGCCCGAACCCTGGGCTGACCAGGTGGACGACAAGGTGATCGCGGCGAAGATATCCGCCCGGATCCTGGCTGCCATCGATGAACTCCCCCTCCACCAGAGAGAAGTCGTGACCCTGCGCGACGTGCAAGGGCTGAGCAGCGCCGAAGCCTGCGCCGTCCTCGGCATCAGCCACGCCAACCAGCGGGTCCTCTTGCACCGCGGCCGCAGCAAGCTACGCCAGGTCATCGGCTCGGAGTTCGGGAGAGTCCGATGAGCCGCCTGAGGTTCAGGCCCCGTCGGGACATCGTCTGCCGGGAGGCAGTCGAGCTTGTCACCGACTACCTCGAAGACGCCCTGTCACAGGCGCAGCGCCGCCGGTTCGAAGCGCACCTCGCGGGCTGCCCTGACTGCCCCGAATACCTCGCCCAGATGCGCGCTATCGTCGCGCTGGCCGGAAGCATCACGCCCGATGACCTCACGCCGCGGATGCGAGAGGAGTTCATCAGCGTATACCGCGGATGGCGGGACGATGAGGCAGATGACCAGGTATAGGGCGCCGTCACCTCGCCGAAGCGGTCGGGCTGCGTCCGCCGGCCGGCTGCTGATGGTCATGTGCGCCACTCCCGCACCGCCTGCTGGGTGCGGGTAGCGTGGCATCCGTGGAACTTGCCGGACCCACTGAGCGGGAGCTCGACGCGGAGTCTGCGGACTGGCTCCGTCGCCTTTCAGCCGGAGCTGGCGCGGTGCGGCAGCAAGCCGAGCGTGAGCTGCACGCCCGGCTCGTGCGGATCGCGCTGGCCGAGGTGAGCAGGCGGTCGGCCGCCACCCCGGTCACCGGCCCCGAGCTCGCCGATGTCGCGCACCAGGCCGCCGCCGACGCCATGCTCGCGATCCTCGCGAAGCTCGCCGACTTCCGGGGCGAGAGCCGCTTCATCACCTGGGCGTACCGGTTCGTCATCCTCGAGGTGTCTAGCAAGCTCGGCCGCCACTACTGGCGCAACCCGCCGGTCAGGCTTGACGCCGCGCAGTGGGAGCGGCTTCCCGACCGGCTCGGGATCGACCCGGAGCAGCATGCGGCATCGGCGGGCATCCTCGCCGAGGTGCGCCGGGTCGTCGAGGAC
>JBEKFH010000515.1:0-2914 GCA_050013415.1 Streptosporangiaceae bacterium
CCGGGGGCATCTGGGCGGGCTGTCCCTGGCGACCCCGCAGGCGCTCAGGGTCCTGGACGCGGCCGGCTTCGGCCTGATCATCATCGAGACGGTCGGGGTCGGCCAGGCGGAGCTGGAGATCGCCTCGCTGGCTGACTCGACGCTAGTCGTGGTCGCGCCAGGGATGGGCGACTCCGTCCAGGCCGCCAAGGCCGGCATCCTGGAGATCGCGGACATCTTCGTGGTGAACAAGTCAGACCGGCCGGCCGCGCACGAAGCGGTCAGGGACTTGCGCATGATGGTCGCCATGGGGAACTGGGGCGAGGGCAGCTGGCGGCCGCCCATTGTCAGCACCGTCGCCGTCGCCGGTACCGGGATGGACGACCTGACGGAGAAGATCGGGGCGCACTGGTCCTGGCTTGCCAGCTCCGCAGAGCTGGCAAGCCGGCGAAGGGCCAGGGCCAGGGAAGAGGTGACGGCGATCGCGGTGGCCGCGCTGCGCGAGCGGGTGGGCGGACTGCCCGGCGACTCCCGCCTGGACGAGCTCGCCGGGCGGGTCGCGGCCGGCCAGCTCGATCCGTACTCGGCCGCCGACGAGCTTGTCAGCGGCTAGCGCCCGGGGCCGCAGGCCCGGCAGAACCGCCCGGCACCGGCCCGGCTGGCGCCGAGCCGGCTGGCGCCGAGCCGGCTGGCACGGCGCCAGGCGCTGGCCCGCCCGGCGCTGGCCCGGCTGACGCGGCGCCCGGCGCCGAACCGGCCGAAGCGCGCTCGGCTGCGGCGCGCTCGGCCGCAACCGCGAGGGTCGCGTTCTGCAGGATCGACTCGCTGCGGCGCCGTGCCTGGTAGGCGGTCTTGCCACCGCGCACCCCGAACAGCCGCCTGGTGAGCACCAGGTACAGCACGAGGGCCAGGTTGACCGCGAAGAACGCCACCCGGGTCACGGTGATCTTCGAGGTCAGGTCATAGATCTCGTAGGGCAGGCCGAGCGAGGTTGCGATCAGGGCGAAGTACTCGCCCCAGCGCTTGCCCAGCCATAGGCCGGTGCCCTCGATCAGCTCGATCACCGCGTATGCCGCCAGCAGGGCAGCGATCAGGCTGATCGTGGTCGAGCTCAGCGTCAGCGCATGCCGGATGAGGCCGACCAGCTTGGACTTGTCGACGTCATAGCCGAGCTGGGCCAGCAGCGTGCGGATTGCCGGGTACTTCCGGTCGAGAGTCTGCTCGATGGACGCGCGGGCATACTCGAACCGCCAGACCGCAAATGCCGCGATGCCGAAGACGAGCGCGCGGACGTACCGCTCGATGGCGAAGATCCGCAGGATGAAGGCGCCGCGCACGTCCTTGCCGCGCCGGACGTCCGGCGCCGACGCGGCCGGGCCCGAGGCGGTCGGCTCGCCCGGCACGAACGTCCCGCAGCGCAGGCACTGCCAGGCGGGTCCCGCCGCGGTCGGCGCGCTCAGCAGCGCCCGAAGCTCGGCCTCCGCCGGGGCATAAGTCACATGCCCGGAGCGGCCGCAGCCGAGCAGGCTCCAATCCACGTCCCGCAGCCTACGCTCCTCCAGGCGACGGGCCCGCGCCTCCGGCCGCGCCGTCGCCAGGACGTGGTGACGGCCAGCGGTACGGTGTGCCTGTGCGCAAGCAGCTAGATCTGCCGTTTGACCCGATCATGCGCGCCGCGCAGATCTGGGAGCGCAGGTTCGGCGATTCGCGCGCCATGGCCGCGGCGACCTCGATCATGCGGGCACAGCAAATCCTGCTCGCTGAGCTGGACGCGCGGCTGCGGCCGCACGGGCTGACCTTCGCGCGGTACGAGGCCCTGGTCCTGCTCACGTTCAGCCGGGCAGGCGCGCTGCCGATGCGGCTGATCGGGCAGCGGCTGATGGTGCACCCGACCAGCGTCACCAACATCATCAATCGGCTGGAGCGCCAGGGGCTCGTCATGCGCCGGCCCAACCCGAGTGACGGCCGCGGCACCCTGGCCGAGATCACGGCGGAGGGGCGCACGCTGGCCGGGCGCGCGACTAAGGACCTGATGGCCGCGGAGTTCGGGGTGGGCGGCTATGACGCCGCGGAGCTGGACGAGATTTTCGGCCTGCTCCGGGGGCTCCGCGTGGCCGCCGGTGATTTCGCCGAGACCGAGCCGGCTGCGCCGGGCTAGCCGGTTCCGGCCACCGTCGACGGCTGCCACGTGCGCCCGCCGTTGGTGGAGAACCAGATCTCATGCAGCGCGGAATCGGCCGGCACGGCGACGCCGTGGCTCGCGTCGGTCATCCCTACGTAGCTGAAGCCGCCCGGCGGTCCCTGCCCGGCGGGCAGCGTCACCTGCCAGCTCGCGCCGCCATCCCGTGACACCTCGATGCCCTCGCTGGTCGCGATGACCACCAGGCCGCCCGCTCCGGCGGCCAGTGACGCCGGCTTGCCGGCGTTCGGCAGCTGCGGCAGCAGCTGCCAGGTCTTCCCGCCATCTGATGATGCGTAAAGCGCGCCTGAGCGGCCCGCCTGGGTGCTCGTGGTGGCGGCGCAGAGCAGGTACAGCTTGCCCGAGCCCGCCGCGAGCTGCGCGCCCGACGGCTGCCCGTCCGGCCGCGCCGCACCTGGGGCGCACCGTGCCGTCCCGGCGGTCGTCCACGCTGAGTCGCTCAGCTTGCCGCTGAGCACGCGCCCGTCGGGTGCCAGGACGTAGCCGGTGGCGTCGGCCGGGACAGGCGCCGCGCCGCCGACGAGGATGAGGCTCGCGGAGGTCGCCGTGCCGCCCGCGGTGAGGCCGGCCGCTCCGCCGACTCGTCGCCACGCCCCGCCCACCTGGGCGGTGTGCAGCGAGAAGCTGGTGCAGTCGGAGGCGAAGTCCGGTCCCCGTCCCGCGCACCTGGCCCAGAGGGCGAACACCTGCCCGTCCAGGGTCTCCAGGTCGGTCACCCGGACGCCGGCCGGCAAC
>JBEKFH010000516.1:0-2910 GCA_050013415.1 Streptosporangiaceae bacterium
AGACGAAGGTAAAGGCGACCGAGAGGAAGAACGCGATAAACATCCGCAGCAGCGAGCGCAGCGCGTAGTAGGGCAGCTCGCCGGGCCTGGTGGAGATCACCGCGACATGCGCGGTCGCGGAGCTTGAATTCATGGCGTGGGCCAGGCGCAGGATGCCGAACAACACCACGGCGATGGCCGCGAAGACGACGATGTCGACCGGCGAGAACCGGGGCCGCCGCAATGCCCCGCGCGTCGGGAACGAGCGGGTGCTGGCCATTGGCGAGAAGTCTTCCATGCGAAGCCCGGCTGACCAGCAGCGGGACGGCCGCTGGGCCATCAGCCCGGTCCTGTCAGCAAGGGCCCCGTCAGCCCTGGCCCCCGTCAGCCCTGGCCCCCGTCAGCCCTGGCCCCCGTCAGCCCTGGCCCCCGTCAGCCGTGGCCCGTCAGCCCCCCAGGCCCCGTCAGCCCGGGGCTGCCCGGCGTGCCCGGGCGCGCCGCTTGCCCTCGTGCATCGCCTGCACCCGCGCGACCGGGATTGCCCGGCCCTCCTCGATCAGGCCGGGGCTCAGCGGCTGCGGCGCGGGCATCAGCTCAGCCCACGGGTCCCCGCCGGCGATCAGCCGGGCCGCGCTGCGCACGGTGAAGTCACCGGGAGCGACGCCATCGAGGTCGTCCCAGGCCACCGGGAACGACACCGGCGCGCCCGGCCGGACGCGCGGGCTGTAGGCGGCCACCACCGTCGCGCCGCCTGCCCTGGTGGAATCGAGGAACACCTTGCCGCCGCGATCCTCGCGGATGAACGCCGTCGTCGTCAGATCCGGATCCAGCCGCTCGGCCCGCGCGGCAATCGCCCGGGTCGCCGCCGCGGCCTCATCGAGGGTCGTCCGCTCCTCCACCGGCACGAACACGTGCACGCCCTTCGCGCCGCTTGTCTTGACCGCGCCCGCCAGGCCCGCGTCGGCCAGCGCCTGGCGGACCAGCCGGGCCGCGCCGACCGCCAGCGTGAACGCGTCAGCGGACGGCGGGTCAATGTCCAGCACCAGGTGGGTGGGGTGATCCCAGTGGCCGGCCAGGACCAGCGTCGGGTGGTACTCCACGGCGCGCTGGTTGGCGAACCAGAGCAGCGTGCGGCGGTCATCGCAGAGCGCGTAGGACACCTCGCGCTTGGATGCCTCCGCCCACAGCGGCACCGTCTGAATCCACGTCGGCGCGTATGCGGGCATGTTCTTCTGCATGAAGGGCGGCTGGCCGCGCAGCACCCGGACCACCGACAGCGGCCGGTCGCGCAGCACCGGGATGATGCGGTCCGCGATGGCGTCCAGGTAGTCCACCAGATCCCGCTTGGTCGCGTCAGCCCCGTCGAACAGCGGCTGATCCAAGTTGGTCAGCGAGACCCCGTCTCGCTCCTCACCGCCGGTCACCTGGCCACCCTCCCATCGATCCGCTCAGGCCGCGAGCCCGCACTCATCCTCATAAAGACGGAAACAAGTGGGTGCTGGGGCACCCACTTTGTTTCCGTGATCATGCAGGGGACACCTTGTTCCGTGTGCTGGGCCCACGTTCTGTGTGCTGGGCCCGCCGGGACTTACTGTGCCGGGCCGCTGGCCAGGTCCACGGTCACGGACCGCGTCTGGCCGGCCTGATTCGTGTAGCCGATGGTGACGGTGTTGCCCGGGTGGTGCGGCTCCAGCGCGGACTGGAGCGCGGACGGTGACGAGACGGCGTTACCGTCGACCGAGACGATCACGTCACCCGCGGCGAGGCCGGCTCGCGCGGCTGGGGATCCCGAGAGGACCCCGGCGACGACCGCGCCGCTGCCAGCCGACACGCCGTCAGCGGCCGCGTTGTCCGCGGACGTGATCTCCACGCCGAGGAACCCGGTGGCGCCGATGTGCACCGTGGCTGAGGCATCGCCGGACTCGATCCGGCTGGCGACGGAGACCGCCGTGTTGATCGGGATCGCGAACCCCTCGGTGCGGGCCGGGGCTGACTGGAACTGGAAGCCCGTGGCGGTGGAGGCGGCGGTGTCGATGCCGATCACCTGCCCGGCGGTGTTGACCAGCGGCCCGCCCGAGTCGCCTGGCTGGATATCCGCGTTGTCCTTGATGAGCCCCGTCAGCCGCTCGGACGTGCCCGCGGACTCGTCCGAGGCGGTGATCGACTTGCCGATGCCGCTGATCCGGCCGACGGCGACGGACGGGGTGCCGCCCTTGCCGCCCGCGTTGCCGAGCGCGACCACCTTCTGGCCGGCGGCGGCGGCGGAGGAATTCCCCAGCGTCACCGTCTGCAGCCCGGACGCTCCCTCCAGCTGGAGGACCGCGATGTCCGCGCTGCGGTCGTAGCCGACCACCCTGGCCTGGTAGGTGCGGCCGTTGCCGATGTCGGTCACCTTGATGGAGGTGGCGCCGTTGATGACGTGATTGTTGGTCAGTACCTCACCAGATGAGGTCAGCACCAGCCCGGTGCCGGCCGCTTCGGCCTGCTGATAGCCAAGCGTGCTGACCACGTCGACCAGGCCGGGGTCGACGCGCGCCGCGATCTGGGATGTGGTCAGCGCCGTGGCGCTCGAGCCGTCGGCGGCCTGCAGGCCCAGGAAGGTTCCGAGGGCCACCAGGACCGCGGCAGCGGCTACGAGCAGGCGGCGGCCCGTGTGCCGCACGGGGCTGCCCGGGCCCTCGGCTCCGCCGCCGTATCCTCCCGGGCCGCCAGGGGCGCCCGGGCCGCCAGGACCCGGCCAGGGTGAATAGGGTGATGCCTGCTCGGACTCCGCTGAGATCGGCGGATCGTAGGTAGTGCTCATGACCGATCGGCTCCCTCGGTATATCGATCGTCCTGCTCCACTGACGATGATCGGCCGCTTACCTGAGGGAATCCTGAAAGCCTACTGACCACAAACCTGATGTTTGCTGACGGCGCTGTGCGCTCAGC
>JBEKFH010000517.1:0-2887 GCA_050013415.1 Streptosporangiaceae bacterium
GGTGCGGCGTTATTCAGGTCACAGGCGCTGTCCTCCTCGGCTAGGTCCGGTTAGTCCGGCTCAGTTCCCCTGGCCCGCAGTTTCGGCGCAGAATGGTATCGGTAACGCCCTGGATGAGGCAGGGCTCCGGCGTGATCCGTGAATGTCCCATTTCTGCCTACTCAAGGCCGTGGAGGCGGAGGGTCTCAGCCGGCGTGGTGTGGTCACGTCGGCCTTCAGGAACGTGCAGGTAGCCGGCGTCCTTGACGGCCGCGATGACGGCGGCGCGGATGGTGGCCAGGTTGGCGGGCCCGTTGCCGGTACGGCTGGTGGAATTGTCTTCGCCGAACGTCGTATCCCTTATGTGGTGGTGTGCCTCAATGGACCAGTGCTCGCGGACCAGCCGGGCCAGATCCGGCGTGGTGGCATCAGCGCTGGTCAGGCTGGTGACGGCGTAGGCGGTCTCGCGGGAGACCTTGCCGGCGGCGGTGTCCTTGCGCCAGCGGGTGATCTTGATGGCCTGGCAGGCATGCGGGAAGTCCAGGCCGCTGACGTGAGCGGCCTTCACGGTGCGAGTCTCGGTGCGGCCGTGCCCGGTCTCCCGGGTGACGCTGCCGGCCGGCACCTGCCGCCAGGGCAGCGTCGTGATGCGGGCGTGCAGCAGCGGCTGGTTCTGCTTGACCACCGCGATGTACTGCGCCTGCTTCTCCCGCACCAGCCAGTCCAGGTTCGCCCGCACCGTATGCAGGGCGTCGAAGGTCACCACGGCACCGTTCAGGTCCAGGGGTTCCAGGAGCTCGGTGAAGTGGCTGGTCTCGTTGTGCTTGACATCGACCTCGAGGTGATCCAGCAGGTGCCCGCCGTGCTCGGCGACGCCGAGGAGATGAACCCGGGTGCCGTCGGCGCGGCGGGCGCCGCGGGAGGTCTTGCCGTCCACGGCCACGGCCCTTAACCGGGCCCGGGCCAGCGTTCGTGCCCGCTGGGCGGCGCGCCGGGCCCGGTAGCCCCGCACGCTGGCCGTCGCCGGCCCGCCGCGGCACCGCCTGCGGGGCGGGCGGGGCCCGAGCAGGGCCCGGGTCAGGGCGCGCGGATCGAGGCGGTCCAGGACCACCCGGATCGTTTTCTCATCCGGTGCCCGGTACCGGCCCGCGATCGGGTCCCACGGGGCGTGCAGCCGGGCCAGGTCGGCCTGGCCAGCCCGTTTGATCCACTGCCCGACGGCGGTGAACCGGTCGTTCCCGGCGGCGGTGAACGCGCAGAGCGCGATCGCGATCAGGCAGGCCAGCGGGTAGATCCGCCCCTGCGGGGAGCGCGGGTCAGGCAGCGCTTCGAGCCGATGCCACGCACCGGCGGCCAGGTTCTGCCCGTCAGGGCCGGATTCGACCGCGCGCGCCGCCACGCGCGACAATGCCATTGCGGGCATGCCACACCTCGTTCACGTAGACCTTAGAGACCTACATGATCAACGTGGCATGCCCGTGCCTACAACCTGCGCAAGACCGCCCTGCCACCGCATACTGCGTAAAACCGGGTAAATCGGGAACACGCCGGAGCCCTGCTGCTCACCCTGTTCGGCGCGGAACACTCGCTTGGCGGAATCGCCGGCTACGAGGCCAAGGAAACAACCGACGAGAACCCGAAACGAGTGGCCCTCATCCAGCGGGCCTCCTGGGCCTACGTCCGCCACGCGCTCGGCATTGAGGATGCCAGCTGGTCGGCGGAGCCGACATCACTGCGTTTTATGCCTCCCGGGTCCCGGAGCCGTGCACCCCGTCGGCGCTGCTTGTCCTGTCGGCCGACTGCCGGCATCGTGATGCGGCCCGGGGCACTCCGGGCTGCCACCGCGAAGGCCGCCGCGAAGCCGGGGAAAGATGCGGACCCGGCTGACGGCCGGGGAGAAGCCGAACCGCAAGCGGATGGCCCCCTGGTCACCGTCTACGACGCCGAGCCCGCGGAACGCCGCTTACACGACGTGATCGCCCCGGCCGGGGGCCGGGCCGGCGCCCGCGCGCTCCGGCCCGGGCCGAAGGCCCTGGCCAAGTGGCTGGCCGGGTCCGTCCGCAGGGACCCCGCGGACATGATCGCCGCCGCGTTCGACGAGGCCGAGGCCCGCGACCCGCAGCACCTGCGCGGACCCGGGTCGTCCTCGTCGACGGGGCCTGGCACCAGCTGGGCCTGATCCGCGGAAGCCGCCCCGCCGCGGCGGCACGATCCGCATCGTGATCGATATCATTCATGTCCTTGAATATCCCTGGGGCGCTGCCCTGGAGCCTGCACCCTGCCGGGGACCCCGCCGTTAGCTGGAGCATGGCCGTGAAGGCGGCGCCGGCCAGGGCAGCGTCGCGGGAAAGGTCGCCGGGGCGGGTGCGGTCTCGAACACCGCAAGGATGTCGGGCCGCTCGACGATGGCCTGGCCGGCGATGGTGGCTGCGATCGCGGCGGCGATGAACAGTGCCGTGTCGATCAAGCCAGTCCAGGGCACGGACAGGCGGGAGCCGGGCCAGTCATTCCACCAGAACGTGATCATGGCCACGGCCGGCAGCGCGAATGTCGAGATCGGCCCGAGGATCAGCAGCGCGGTCGCGGTGCTCCCGGTGCCGAGGGCGAGGGCGAAGACCGCGGTGAGCAGCAGGCCGCCATGCCCGGACCACGGCTGGGACGCCAGCCGCTGCCACTGCTGCCCGGCTACGCCGGGGGGCTGCAGGTTAGGCGGGGTGGTCAGCAGCGGCCGCTCCGGCAGCGGTGAATCCGCGCCGCTGTCATGGGAATCAGCGCGGCGCGGGGCGCTGCTGGTCATTCCGGCAGGGGAGGCAGCAGGTGCTCGACGGCGATGGGCAGCTCGCGGACCCGGTAGCCGGTGGCGTGGAAGACCGCGTTGGCAATCGCCGCCGAGGAGCCTACCTGCCCG
>JBEKFH010000518.1:0-2869 GCA_050013415.1 Streptosporangiaceae bacterium
CCAGCAACCAATCCCCGGCAGTAATCCGCCACGGCGGTGTTGACCGGCACCGGGTCAGCGGTCGCGGCGATCGCCGCGGCCTCCGCGGCGGCGGCCGCGGTCGCGGTGTCGCCGATCTCGAGGGCCAGCCTCGCTAGCGGGTGCAGCAGCTGGCAGCGGCCTGGCAGCTGGTCCACGAAGCGAACCTCGAGGCATTCCCGCAGGATGGCGACTGCCTCGCCGGTCTGTCCCGCCTGCTCGGCGCCCAGTGCCCGGGCGAGCAGCAGATAGTGATTGCCGTCCCAGGACGGCAGGGAGCTGACCTGTCCGCCCGGTATCTCGCTCAGGTGCTTGCCTGCCTCGTCCCAGTCGTCCCGGCGGGCATGGATCAGCGCCAGCAGCGCATCGACCAGGTTCTCCACCGGGGAAGGCGCGGAGCCCTGGGCCGCCAGTTCCAGCTCGGCAAGTGCGTCGTCCCACCGGCCGACCTCGTAATAGAGCTGGCCAAGTACGGTACGGATAATCCACAGCCGAGGAGTACCCGTCTGCTCGGCCAGCGCCAGCGCCTGCGCCGCGCTGCTGATTGCCTCCGTCTGGCGTCCCATCAGCGCCAGCTCCGACGTTTTGTCGCCGAGCAGCGTGACCCGCAGGTCAGTGGTCTGGGGATCGTCGGCGGTGACGAGCAGCGCGCGGTCAATGTAGCTGAGCCGCCGGGAGCGATCCGGCTGGACGGAATCCACCTTGGATAGGGCGTGCAACGCGTATCCGGCGCCCAGCCGGTCACCGGTCCGCTCAGCCTCGGCCAGCGCGACCTCGGCGACGTGAGCCGCCGCGCGGAATTCGCGCAGCTCTATCAGGATGAGGGCTCGCAAGGCTCGCAGCCGCGCCGTCCGCAGCTCGCTCACGCCGGGAATCGACAGCGCGGCGTCCACGTCGGCGAGCCCCTCGGTAACCCGCCCGGAGCGCAACCGGGAAAACGCGACCAGCCAAGCCATCTCCGCCAGCAGTTCCGGCTCCGCGTTCCGTTCCAGTAGCCGGAGCCCGGCCTCCTCCACCTCGTCATCACGCATCAGCAGGAAGGCCACCGAGACGAGGCTGGCTTCGAGCTTCCCGCGGCGCGGGTCGGATTCCGGCAGCTGACGCAGGACCGCCCGCAGCAGCTCGGCGGCGACCTGCGGGGCCCGATAGGTGAGCGCCGCGGCCGTATCGGACAGCCACTGCGGCACCCAGGCCTGGTTCCAGTCCGCGCTCAGCGCATTCGGGCGCAGCGCGAGAACCAGTTGAGCGGCCACCACTTCTGGAGGTGCCCCGGCCACGGCCAGGCTGTGGGCCGCCTCCAGGTGGGCGACCGCACGTTCCAGTACGGTCATTTCCTCGTAGAGCAGTTGCCGGATGAGCGCATGCCGAAAGCCGAGGTGCAGTCCAGCATCGGTGAGTACTCCCGCCGCCACCCCGGACGCCACGACTTCCATAAGCTCACTGGCGGTGAGTCCGGTCAGGACTTCCAGGTCCGGCACGGCGAACTCCAGCCCGAGCAGGGCGGCCCGCCGGAGAACCGCTACGACATCCGGGGGTAGCCCGGCTAGCCGTTCCTGAAGCACGGCCGCTAGCGACGCGGGCACGCGGAAGGCCGGCGCCTGGAAGTGGGCCACCCCACCGGTCAGCCTGACCAGCTCCCCGACCATACGCACTCGGCCCTCCCGCACGAGGGCGTCGGCCAGTTCGCGAGCGTACAGCGGATTCCCGCCCGCCTGGCGCAGCACGTCCGCGAGCTGCGGGGCCGGGGGTCCGCCCAGCACGTCCCGCACCAGCTCCGCGATCTCTTCCGGACTCAACGGCTCCAGCGTGAGCACGGTTCCGCGGTGAGCTATCAAGCCGCGGCGCAGCCGGTCCAGGTCATCCCGCCCGGATCCCGGTCGTACCGAGCCCGCCAGCACCAAGGGCAACTGGCCAACCGCCCGGCTCAGCCGACGCCAGGTCGTTACGCTGGCCTCATCCGCCCACTGCAGATTCTCCGCCACCAAGAGAACGGGGGTGATCGCGCACATCTGATCTACCACCGAGAGCAGCCGCTCGATCCTGGCCAGCACCGGATCTCCGGCCAGGACGGTCTCTCCCGTCCGAAGATATGCCTCGATCTCCTCGGGCGTGCTCGTACTCACGCAGCCGATCGCCAGCCGGAGCGGGAACGGCTGATCCACCTCATCGGCCGAGCCCCACCACACCGTGAGACCCGCCTCTTCCGCGCCAGCGAACCCGGCCCGCAGCAGCGCGGACTTGCCCACGCCCTGCTCGCCTTCGACCAGCACCGCCGCGCCGACACCCGCTTGCGCGCTCTCGACCAGGCCACGGAGGAACGCGAGCTCAGGGCCACGCCCGCAGAGTCGCGCATCAATCACAATCACATCGTAATAGGAAATGCATTATTTCACCCGTTATCAACACAAAACCAATTCAATACTGACGAGTAACAGGCGCCCAGTACTAGCGAACGGCTCAGCCGGCGAACATCGCACCGCTGGCCGCCAACCAAGAAATGACGAGCCGCGACGCGGAATGGAGATTACCGCGACGATGCCGACGACCCGGGCCCCATTACTGGAGACCACGGAAACGGAGGCAAGCGTGACCGTCGTTTTATGATCATGAGCTGCGGAAAGTGCTCTCGGACCGAGGACCCGAGGCTGACCTGAGCCCGTGCTAACACGCGGACGCGCCGTACGGCGCGAGCCAGCCGGCCCGGCCAGGGACTCCACCGTTATATTCCTGGTCATTACTATCATACGCCCCAGCAATGTACGACTGTTTCACTGGCACCGGCGACCGAATCTCACTGAGATGGCCGATACCGCGGATGCGGGGGACCGCCGAAGATAGGCAGCATACGGAA
>JBEKFH010000519.1:0-2854 GCA_050013415.1 Streptosporangiaceae bacterium
ATCAACCGGGTGGCCAAGGTCGTCCAGGGCGGCCGGCGGTTCAGCTTCACCGCGCTGGTCGTGGTCGGCGACGGCAACGGGATGGTCGGCGTCGGCTACGGCAAGGCCAAGGAGGTGCCCGCCGCGATCGCGAAGGGCGTCGAGGCCGCCAAGAAGAACTTCTTCAAGGTCCCGCGCATCGCCGGCACGATCCCGCACACCGTGCAGGGCGAGGAGGCAGCGGGCGTCGTGCTGCTCAAGCCGGCCAGCCCGGGAACCGGCGTCATCGCCGGCGGCCCGGTCCGGGCCGTGCTGGAGTGCGCCGGCGTGCATGACGTGCTGTCCCGGTCCCTCGGGTCTTCGAACGCCATCAACGTCATCCACGCGACCGTCGCCGCGCTGAAGAGCCTGAGCCGCCCGGAGGAAATCGCCGCCAGGCGGGGCCTGCCGATCGAGCACGTCGCGCCCGCGGCCATGCTGCGCGCCCGGGCCGCCGCCGCGGCCACCGCCGTTTCCGGCAACAGCTGAGCAGGGACACGGACATGACGCAACTCAAGGTCACGCAGGTCAAGTCAAAGATCGGGGGCACCCAGGTGCAGCGCGACTCGCTCCGCTCGCTGGGGCTCCGGCGGATTGGTGACGTGGTCACCAAGGCCGACCGGCCGGAAATCCGCGGCATGATCCAGGCGGTGCGCCACCTGGTCACCTTCGAGGAGGTTGACTGACATGGCAGCGGCAGAGGACACCCCGGAGGGCACCCAGCAGGGCCGGGGCCTCAAGATTCATCACCTGCGCCCGGCACCTGGCTCGCGCACCGCTCGGACCAGGGTGGGCCGCGGCCAGGCGTCGAAGGGCAAGACCGCGGGCCGGGGCACCAAGGGCACCAAGGCCCGCAACACGGTGGCCCCCGGTTTCGAGGGCGGCCAGATGCCCCTGCACCGCAGGCTGCCGAAGCTCAAGGGCTTCTCCAACCTGCGGTTCACGACCACGTACCAGGTGGTCAACATAGGTCGGCTGACGGAGCTGTACCCGGCGGGCGGGGACGTCACCCCGGATGACCTCGTTGCCAGGGGCGCCGTGCGACCGGGCGAGCTCGTCAAGGTGCTCGGCACCGGCGAGGCCGCGGCCGGGCTGCGGGTGACCGCGCACGCGTTCTCCGCCTCGGCCCGGGAGAAGATCACCGCGGCGGGCGGCACCGTCACCGAGCTCTGAGATGACCGCCGCTGGCACCGGGCGCGTCCCCGCTGGCCCCGCGGCCAGCGCGGGCCGCTTCCGCACCGCCGTCGGCGGGTTAGACTGCGGCGTGCATGTCGCGTCCCCGGCCGGTCCGGGCGAGGCCGGTGGCCAGGAGCGGCAGATGTTGACCCTTCGACGTGAGGACGGCGCATGCTGACCGGTTTCCTCCGGGCATTCCGGACTCCTGACCTGCGCACCAAGCTGCTGTTCACGCTCTTCATCATCGCGATGTTCCGGCTTGGCGCGTCACTGCCGACGCCGGGGATATCCGAGAAGAACGTCAGCTACTGCCTGAACGTCGCGGCCACCTCGACCACCAACGGCGGGCCCGGGGTGTTCCAGCTTGTCAACCTGCTCAGCGGCGGCGCGCTGCTGAAGCTGTCGGTGTTCGCGCTCGGCATCATGCCCTACATCACCGCGAGCATCATCCTGCAGCTGCTCGTCAAGGTGATCCCGCGGCTGGAGACGCTGCGGCAGGAGGGCCAGAGCGGCCAGGCGAAGATCACCCAGTACACCCGCTACCTCACCGTGGGGCTGGCCATCCTGCAGTCCACCGGCATCGTGGCGCTGGCCAGGTCCGGAAACCTGATCCCCGACTGCTCGAAGCCGCTGATCCCGAACCCGTCGGTGTTCACGATCAGCACGATGGTCATCTGCATGACCGCGGGCACGGCGGTGATCATGTGGCTGGGCGAGCTCATCACCGATCGCGGCGTCGGCAACGGGATGTCCCTGATGATCTTCACGCAGGTCATCGCGGTGATCCCCGGCGAGATGCTGGCGATCTACCGGGAGAAGCACGCGTTCGTCTTCATCCTGGTGCTCCTGGTGGGCGTCGCGATCATCGGCTTCGTCGCGTTCATGGAGCAGGCTCAGCGCCGGATACCCGTCCAGTACGCAAAACGCATGGTCGGCCGCAAGATGTACGGCGGAACCTCGACCTACATCCCGCTGAAGGTGAACCAGGCGGGCGTCATCCCGGTCATCTTCGCCTCGTCGCTGCTCTACATCCCCCAGCTCGCGTCCCAGCTGTTCGGGAATAAGAAGAACCCGCAGGCCTGGGTGACCTGGATCTCGGCGCACCTGATCATCGGTGACTCGCCGGTCTACATGGCCGCGTTCTTCCTGCTGATCGTGTTTTTCACCTACTTCTACGTGTCGATCACGTTCGACCCGGTCGAGGTCGCCGACAACATGAAGAAATACGGCGGCTTCATCCCCGGGATCCGCCCCGGGCGGCCGACCGCGGAGTACCTCAGCTACGTGCTCACCCGGCTGACCGCGCCGGGATCGGTGTACCTGGGCATCGTCGCGCTCATCCCGATGATCGCTATCGGCCTGGTCGGGGCATCGCAGCAGTTCCCGCTCGGCGGCACGAGCATCATGATCGCTGTGGGGGTGGGCCTCGACACGGTGAAGCAGATCGAAAGCCAACTCCAGCAGCGTAACTATGAGGGTTTCCTGAGGTAGTGCGCGCCGTCCTCGTCGGGCCCCCCGGTGCGGGCAAGGGGACACAGGCCCAGTTCATAGCGTCCCACCTGGCGATCCCGAAGATCTCGACAGGCGATATCTTCCGGTCCAACGTCAGCACGGGAACCGCGCTCGGGCGTCGCGCCAAGGACTACATGGACCGCGGCGA
>JBEKFH010000520.1:0-2834 GCA_050013415.1 Streptosporangiaceae bacterium
CCATCGAGTACCAGAGGATCTCGAACATCGGGACGACGTCGGGGCCGAACGGGAGTTCCACGTCCTGCACGTCGTGCCCGAGGCTGGCCAGCAGCGCGCTGGCGTCCTCGTAGGCGGCGACGCAGTCGGGGTGCACCTCGGCGCCTTCGATCACGTGCTGCAGGGAGCGGCCGATGCGCAGCCTGCCAGGATCGCGGCTCGCGCAGGCGGCAAACGTCTGGCCATCCGGCAGCGGCGGCTGGGTGTACATGTCGCCGGGGTGGTTTCCCGTCATGGCGTCGAGCAGCAGCGCGGCGTCCGCGACGGTGCGGGCGATCGGGCCGTCGGTGGAGAGCCCGGCGAGGTCCGGCAGCAGCGGCCCGCCGGAGATCCGGCCGCGGGACGGCTTGATCCCGAACAGCCCGCAGACGCTGGACGGGATCCGGATCGACCCGCCGCCGTCGCTGCCCTGCGCGGCCGGCGCCAGCCCTGCCGCGACCGCCGCGGCAGCGCCGCCGCTGGACCCCCCGGCTGACCTGCTCAGATCCCAGGGCGTGCGGGCCGGCGGCCCGATCCTGGTCTCGGTGTAGCAGGGCAGGCCGAACTCCGGGGCGGCCGTCTTGCCGGTCATCACGGTCCCGGCGGCCCTGAGGGCGGCGACGACGTAGTCGTCCTCGGCGGCGACGTTGTCAGCGAACAACGTGCTGCCATAGGTGACACGGACCCCGGCGACCATGTTCAGGTCCTTGACCGGGACCGGGATGCCGGTCAGCGGCGGCAGCGCCGGCGGACCGCCGCCGCCGGCCCGGAGCTCGGCCGTGACGGCCTTCTCCGCTGCCGCGGCCTGCTCCCGGGCGAGCTCTGGCGTCACCGTGTAGAAGGCGCCCACCTGCTCGTTCAGCCGCTCGGTGCGCTCTAGGTAATGCTCGGTGATCTCGACGGGGGACAGCTGCCCCGCCCGGATCGCGGCGGCGAGCTCGGTCACGGTCAGGTCGTGGATCGCAGTCATGTTACTGAACAGTAGACGGCCCGGGGTGAGCGGTCCAGAGCGGCCTCCGGCCCGGAGTTGCTGCCTCGTTCAGTGTGCGGTCAGTTACTCTCAGATATATGAACGGGGAAACCGGGCCCGATGCGAACGCCTCCGGATCGCCAGCCCAGCCCGGTCACCAGGACCAGGCCGGGGATGGGTCGGCCCGGGAGGGGTCGGCCCGGGAGGGGTCGGCCCGGGAGGGGTCGGCCCGGGAGGGGTCGGCCCGGGAGGGGTCGGTCCGCGATGGGCCGGCCGGGAGCGGGTCGGACCGGGACAGGCCGGCCCAGGATGGGCCGGCCGGGGGCGGGCGCGCACCGGGCCACCGCCCGCCGACCACCGGGCTGGCAGCCGACCCGCGGGTGCCGGTGTGGATCACCCGGGCGATCGCCGCTGCGGTGGCCGGATTCGCGATTGCGATCTGGCTGAACTGGCGGCTCGGCGTGACCGCGGCGGCGCTGGTGGCCATCGCCGACACGATCTACCGCTCGAAGACGACGGCGTTCGTCCCCGCGGCTGCCCGGGTCAGCTCCGCGCAGCGGCGGACCCGGCGGCGGCTGGCCATGCTCCGGATGAACGGCTACGTGACGCTGAACGCGCGGCCCATCCCCGGCAGCGACCAGGTCATCGATCACCTCGTGATCGGCCCGGCCGGCGTGCTCGCGGTGGATTCTGAGCGATGGGACCGCCGCCTGCCGGTGCGGCTGGCCGTCGGCGGCCAGATCTACCACGGCCCGTTCAGCCAGCGGCACCGGCTGGAGCACGCGCGCTGGGAGGCGGCGCAGGCCGCGCGCCTGCTGAGTGACGCGACCAAGCAGGCCATCGATGTCCGCCCGGTGATGGTGATCTACGGACCGAAGATCCCGTGGAACGTGATCGGCCTGCTCGGCGTCGATGTGTTCAGCGGCAGCCAGCTGCGGAAGTACCTGCGCCGGCAGGTCAGGGCGCGCCGGCCGAAGCGGCTGGACGAGCAGCAGATCAGGGTGATCCAGGAGGCAGCCGAGCAGGTGCTTCCGCCAGCCTGACCGGACGCCGCGGGCTGGGCGGACGCGGCGCGGGCTGGGCGGACGCGGCGCGGGCTGGGCGGACGCGGCGGGCGCAGGCGGACCGGACGCGGCGGGCGGCGGAGATCACCGCGGCTACTAGGCTGTGACCGGCCGGTAAGCGACGAAGGGCGGGCCGTGGCCGCAGTACGTGACTGGGTGGCAGGCGCCCGCCCGCGGACGCTGCCCGCGGCGATCGTCCCCGTCGCCGTCGGCTCGGGCGTCGCGATCGGCTACGGCCGGCTGGAGCCGTGGCACGCGGTACTCGCGCTGTTCGTGGCCCTCGCGCTGCAAGTCGGCGTCAACTACGCGAACGACTACAGCGACGGCGTGCGCGGCACCGACGAGCGCCGGGTCGGCCCGGTCCGGCTGGTCGGATCCGGGCTCGCCCCGCCCCGGCAGGTGCTGATGGCGGCGCTCGGCTGCTTCACCGCGGCCTGCGTGGCCGGGCTCGTGCTGGCGATCGTGACGTCGTGGTGGCTCATCCCGCTCGGCGCCGCGGCGGTCGCGGCGGCGTGGTTCTACACCGGCGGAGAACGGCCGTACGGCTACCGCGCACTCGGCGAGGTCTCCGTCTTCCTGTTCTTCGGGCTAGCCGCCGTCGCCGGCACCGCGTACGTGCAGATGGACCGGGTGGCCTGGCTCGCGCTGGCCGCGGCCGTGCCGGTCGGGCTGCTCGCCTGCGCGCTGCTGGTCATCAACAACCTGCGCGACATCCCGACCGACACGGCCACCGGCAAGCGGACGCTCGCCGTGGTCGCCGGTGACCAGCGGACCCGGCTGCT
>JBEKFH010000521.1:0-2830 GCA_050013415.1 Streptosporangiaceae bacterium
AAAAGCGCGGCGTTGTTGACTAGCACGTCGATCCGCCCGCGGTCTCCGACCACGGTGCTGACCAGGGCGCGGACCGACTCCTCATTCCCGACGTCGGTGCGGGCGAAAACCGCGCTGCCCGGTCCACCGCTCGTCAGCTCGGCGGCGATGGAAGTGCCGTCTGCGACGTCGGCAATGTAAACCACGGCACCCTCCCGCACGAGCCCCGCCGCATACGTCGCGCCGATCCCCGCCGCCCCGCCCGTGACAATGATCGTCCTGCCGGGAAGCCTCATCCGTACCCTCCTCGCCGATATGACGTGGCTACGTCTTCGCCCAACCGACAGCGAAATCGCCTCGAATATTTCGGCTCGGTACCCGTCGTGCGTGCCAGGCCGCGGGCCTTCGAGTGCCAACCGGCCTCGCGAACGCGGACGCCCGGATCGCGTGGGCGCATCACGTCGATCACGTCGTGACCGAGGCGGCAGTGAGCGGCGCTCCGGGCCGTCCAGGCCGCGTACAACGATGACGAGCCGCGAATGCCGCGGTGACGGACCTGACATCGCAATAATCAGTCTCTAACAGGAGTCAACAGGATGTAATGCTAAGCGGCCACCACGCCGAGGAGGAAATGGCATGAAGGGACGTCCGGCTCGCATCCGCGCCGCGACCATCGACGACACCCGGCAATCGTCGGCGCATGTCCCGGTGCTGGACCGGAACATCACCATCGGGCCCGTCGCGGTCTGCGATGTCACCATCCGCCCGGACATGATCGCTGAGTGCGACGACGTCGGCACGGGCTACTTCGTGCACCTGCCCATCTCCGGCCGCTTGGAGTCCAGGTACGGCGGGTCGACGCTGACCGCGACGCGCGAGGTCGCCGCCGTCTACCAGCCCGACGGCGGGTCGTTCACCGGGCAATGGGAGGCGGGGACGCGGGTGCTGTGCGTACGGCTCGACGGCGCTGCGGTCGGTTCGGCCCTGGCCCGGCTGACCGGCCGGGAAACGGGGCCGGAGGCTAGCTTCGAGCTGGCGATGAACACTCGCCACGGGCCGGGCCGGACCTGGGTTGAGCAGCTTCTCCTGCTCAGCAGGCAGCCTGCGGGCCCCGACGGCCTGCTCGCCAGCCCGCTGGTCGCCCAGCCGCTGGCGCAGAGCCTGGTTAACGGCTTTCTGCTGGCGGCGGAGCATTCGCGCTCGGGGGCGGTCGTAGCGGCCGCCGCGGCCGCTACGACCGCCGAGCCGGCGACGCCGGCCACGATCAGGAAGGCCATCGACCTCGTTGAGGCGGATCCGCAGGTGCCGCTGAGCGTTTCCGACCTGGCCGCGCGGTGCGGGATCGGCGCACGGGCCTTGCAGCATGGCTTCCAGCGCCACGTGGGCATTCCGCCCATGACCTACGTGCGCGACGTGCGGCTGCGCCGGGCCGACGCCGAGCTGCGCGTGGCGGCCCCGCCTGACACTGTCGCGTCGATAGCGCGGCGCTGGGGGTTCGCCCACCTGGGCCGGTTCGCCGCCGTCTACGAGGCCAAGTACGGCCAATCGCCGGGCCAGACACTGCGCGCAAGGCGCTGATGCGCTTTCCGGCTATCGGGATTTCTCTTTCCGGACATTCACCCGGCAATTGCCAGGTGAGTAATTACGGTTTAGCCGGAAGTCACCGCGAACCGTTCCAGGGAAGGAAGTCGTGACCAACGAGCCATATGCCGACGTCCGCGACATGTACATGGCGCACACCATGTTCCGCCGCGAGTTCGGCCTGCTACCGGAGCTCATCGACGGCGTCGGTGCCGCCGACGCCGTGCGCGCGCGAACTATAGCGCAGCACTTCGAGCTCATCCATACCGTTCTTGTCCACCACCATCACGCCGAGGACGAGTACCTGTGGCCGTGCATCCGGCAGCGCGCGGGCAGCGAGGGGGAACGCGTCGCCGCCGCCATGGAGGCCCAGCACGGGGAGATCGACAAGGCAATCGCCGACCTTGAGGCCGTCTTGCCGAGCTGGCGGGAAACCGGTGACCTGGCGCAGGCAGCGGTGCTCGCCGATGCCGCCCGCCGCCTGGCGCCGCTGCTCGCCGAGCACCTCACGGCCGAAGAGGAGCAGGCACTGCCGCTGGTGGAGCGGTTCGTCACCGCGGCGGAATGGGGCCAGATGGTGGCCGCGGGGGCCGAGGGCATCGCGCCCGAGCAGATGCCGCTCTTGTTCGGCCTCATGACCTACGAGGGCGACCCCGAAGTTGTCCAGCTCGCGATCGACCAGATGCCGCCCGAGATCCGCACGGTCCTGCCAGCCCTCGCCGGCGACGCGTTCGCCCAGCACGCCGCGGTCGTGCACGGGACTGCGACCCCGGCCAGGAGCAACGAGCTGCGATGACCGATTACGGACATGAGCTGCAGTTCGGCGTCATGCTCGAGCCAACGCCCGACTGGGGGCACGACGTGCTCAACCGGGCGGCGCTGACCGAGCAGGCCGGGCTGGACCTGGTTAGCCTGTCCGACCACCCGTACTGGACCGGGTGGCTGGACACGATGAGCCTGCTCACTGCCATCGCGGCGCGCACCTCGCAGGTGAGGGTGTTCCCGAACCTCGCCAACCTGCCGTTGCGCCCGCCGCTCCAGCTCGCCCGCGCGGCGGCGACCCTCGACATCCTCAGCGAGGGCCGGTTCGAGCTCGGGCTGGGCACCGGCGCGCAGCAGATGCGGGAGCAGATCATCGCGAACGCGGGGCCAGCGCGCACCGCGGGCGAGTCCATCGAGGCACTTGAGGAGGCCATCGCGATCATCCGGGCCAGTTGGGCCGCAGACGCCGACATCCGCTTCGAAGGCGAGCACTACCAGGTGCCCGGTG
>JBEKFH010000522.1:0-2824 GCA_050013415.1 Streptosporangiaceae bacterium
TTCCGGCCGGTCCACTCCAGGTCGTCCGGCGCCACCTCGAGCATGGCCGACGCCACGATCCTGGCCCGCTCGCGCACCTTGCGCGCCACCACGGCGGCCGCGGCGCCCGACACCGGCGTCGACCGGGAGCCGTAGGTGCCGAGGCCGAACGGGGTGCGGTCGGTATCGCCGTGCACCACCTCGACGTCGTCCGGCGACAGGCCGAGCTCCTCCGCGACGATCTGCGCGAAGGTCGTCTCATGCCCCTGGCCCTGGGTCTGCACCGAGATGCCGAGCGTGGCCTTGCCGGTCGGGTGCACCCGCAGGTCGGCGCCGTCGGCCATGCCCAGGCCGAGGATGTCCATCGACGCGCGCGGCCCGGCGCCGACCCCCTCGGTGAAGAAGCTCAGCCCGATGCCCATGTACTCGCCGCGGGCCAGCTTCGCCGCCTGCTCCGCGCGGAGATCGTCGTACCCGGCCATGTCCAGGGCGAGCCGCAGCGCCCTGGGGTAGTCGCCGGAGTCGTACTCCCACCCGGTCGGGCCGGTGTAGGGGAACTGCTCGGGGCGCAGCAGGTTCTTCATCCGCAGCTCGGCGGGATCCGCCGCTAGTTCCGTGGCCAGCAGCTCGACCATGCGTTCTACCAAATAAACAGCCTCCGTGATACGGAACGAGCAGGCGTAAGCGACCCCGCCGGGTGCCTTGTTGGTGTAGACGGCGGTCACCTGGCAGTGCGCGGCCTGCAGGTCATAGGAGCCGGTGAAGATGTGGAAGAACCCGGCCGGGAACTTGGTCGGCTGGGCCGTGGCGTTGAACGCGCCGTGGTCGGCGAGCACGCTCGCCCGCAGCGCCAGGATCCTGCCGTCGGAGGTGGCGGCGATCTCGCCGTGCATGTGGTAGTCCCGGGCGAACGAGGTGGACATCAGGTTCTCGGATCGGTCCTCGACCCACTTGACCGGCCTGCCGGTCAGCATCGAGCCGACCACCGCGCAGATGTACCCCGGGTAGATGGGCACCTTGTTGCCGAAGCCGCCGCCGACGTCCGGGGAGATGATCCGGATCTTGTGCTCGGGCAGCCCGGCCACCAGCGCGTACAGGGTGCGGTGCGCGTGCGGCGCCTGGCTGGTGGACCAGACGGTCAGCTTGCCGCTGACCGGGTCCATGTCGGCCACCGTGCCGCAGGTCTCCAGCGGGGCGGGGTGGGAGCGCGGGTAGAGCATGTCCTGGGCCACCACGACGTCCGCTGCGGCGAAGATCGCGTCGGTCGCCGCCTTGTCGCCGGCCTCCCAGTCGAAGATGTGGTTGTCCTGCTTGCCGTCCAGGTCGTCGCGGATCACCGGGGCGCCCGGGTCCAGTGCCTTCTCGGCGTCGATCACCACGGGCAGCGGCTCGTACTCGACGAGGATGAGCTCGAGCGCGTCGCGGGCTGCGTACCGGTCCTGGGCGACGACGAACGCGACCTCCTGGCCCTGGAACCTGACCTTGTCGGTGGCCAGCACGGACTGCACGTCCTGGGACATGGTCGGCATCCAGGCGAGCTTGCGCGCGGCCAGGGTCTCGCCGGTGATGACGGCCTCCACCCGGGGGTGGGCCTCGGCGGCCGTGGCGTCGACCGAGAGGATCCTGGCGTGCGCCAGCGGGCTGCGCAGGATCGCGCCGTGCAGCATCCCCGGCAGCGCGATGTCGTCGACGAAGTAGCCCTTGCCGCGGATGAAGCGGGCGTCCTCCTTGCGCCGGACCGGGCCGTAGGCCCCGTTCACGGCGTGCCCGCGGCATGCTCGGCGGCCCACCGGACGGACCGCACGATGTTCTCGTAGCCGGTGCAGCGGCAGATCTGCCCGGACAGCGCCTCGCGGATCGCGGCCGGCGAGGGGTCGGGGTCGTGGTCCAGCAGCCAGCGGCCGGTCAGCATCATGCCCGGCGTGCAGAACCCGCACTGCAGCCCGTGGCACTCGGCGAAGCCCTGCTGGATCGGATCCAGCACGCCGCCGCGTTCCAGGCCCTCCACGGTGAGCACCCGGTGGCCGTCCGCCATCGCGGCGAGCACCGTGCACGATTTCACCGGGGTCTCGTCCAGCCAGACCACGCAGGCCCCGCAGTTGGAGGTGTCACAGCCCCAGTGTGAGCCGGTGAGCCGCAGCTCGTCCCGCAGGAAGTGGATGAGCAGCAGCCGCGGCTCGACCTCGCGGGTGTGGGTCACGCCGTTGACGTGCATGGTTACCTGCATGTCAGGCGTCCTCGAGCTGCATGTGAGGCGTCCTCTAGCTGCATGTCAGGCGCCGGTGCCCCGGGCCCGGAGCACCGCCCGGCGCAGCGCGCGGATGGTGAGCTCGCTGGCGAGATGCCGCTTGTAGTCGGCCGGGCCGCGCTGGTCCGAGGTCGGACGGCAGTGCCCGGCCGCGATCTCGCCGGCCCGGGCGAAGCTGGCCCCGGTGGCCGGGGCGCCGCGCAGGAACTCCTCGGCCTCGGCCGCTGCGAAGTGCCGCGCGCCGACCGCGGTCAGGCCGATCCCGGCGTCGGCGATGGTGTCACCGGCCAGCCAGACGGCCGCGCCCGCCGCGCCGACCGGCCAGTCGCCCACCCGGCGCCCCACCTTCTCGTACGCGCTGCCGCCGCCCGGCCTGATCGCGATCCTGATCTCGGTCAGCAGCTCGCCGGGGGCCACCACGGTCTCGTAAGGCCCGGTATGGAACTCCCGGGCCGGCACCGTCCTGCTGCCGCCCGGGCCCTGGATGAGCATGGTCGCCTTCAGCGCCGCGAACGCCGCCGACAGGTCCTCGGACGGGTCGGCCTGGCAGAGCGAGCCGCCGACGGTCCCCCAGTTGCGCACGATCGGGTCGGCGAT
>JBEKFH010000523.1:0-2817 GCA_050013415.1 Streptosporangiaceae bacterium
GCCCGCCGCGCCTGTCCACGACAACGGCCGGCTGAGCCAGCACGGCCGTTCGATCACTAGCGAGGAGGACATCGTGGTTCACCACAGCTCCGCCGAACTGACCTCAGCTGACCTGATCATCGAGGCACTAGAGCGCTTCCCGGACCGGGAGGCGTTCGTGCTGGGAGACCGGCGCATAACCTACGCCGACGCCGCGGCGGCGATCAGCCGCATCGTGACGCTACTCGCCGCCCGCGGGATCGGCCCCGGCCGGGCCGTGGCGGCGCTGAGCCCGAACACCCCCGAGGTATGGCTGACGCAGGCCGCGGCCTACCTGCTCGGCGGCACCTACACCGGGCTGCATCCCCTGGGGTCGCTCAGCGACCACGCCTACGTCTGCGACGACGCCGGTATCACCGTCCTCATCGTGCACCCGAAGTTCGCGGAGACCGGCGCCCAGCTGGCCGCCCGGTGCGCTGGCATCGAGCATCTGCTGACTCTCGGCCCGGCCGAGGCAGGTGAAGACCTGCTGGCGCTCTGCGAACAGATCCCGGCCCGCAGGCTCGAACGGGGACCGGCGGGCGACGAGGACACGGCCTGGCTGCAGTACACGGGCGGCACCACCGGCAGACCCAAAGGCGTGATGGTCTCCCACCGGGCGCTCGTCCAGCAGACCCACACCCTGACCGCCTCCTGGGGCCTCCCCGAGAGCCCTCGTTTCCTGCTGTCCTCGCCCATCACGCATGCCGGGTCGCTGCCGGTACTGCCCACCCTGTGCCGCGGCGGCACCGTGGTGCTCCAGCAGGCATTCGATCCGGACGCGTGGCTGGACGCGGCGGCACGCGAACGGATCAACTACGCCTTCGTCGTGCCGACCATGCTGTACACCCTGCTCGATCACGGCTCGCCGCAGCGGCACGACCTGTCCGCACTGGAAACCATCCTCTACGGCGCCGCGCCCATGACCCCGGCCAGAATCGCCGAAGCCCTGGAAGCATTCGGCCCGGTCCTGATGCAGGGATACGGGCAGACAGAATGCCTCGGCATGTGCACCAGCCTGCGCAAGGACGAGCACGACCCGGTACGGCGGCCCGGCCTGCTCGCCTCCTGCGGCCGCGCGGTCGCCGGCGTCCGGGCCGAGATCCTCAGCAACGACGGAACGCCCGTGGCGCACGGGGAAGTCGGTGAGGTGTGCCTGCGCTCCCGGGTGGTAATGACCGGCTACCGCAACCAGCCCGAGCTGACCGCCGCGGCGCTCGAAGGTGGCTGGCTGCACACCGGCGATCTCGCCGTCCGCGACGAGGACGGCTTCTTCCACCTGGTCGACCGGAAGAAAGACGTCATCGTCTCGGGCGCGTTCAACGTGTACCCGCGCGAGATCGAGGACGTCATCGCCACCTGCGCCGGCGTGTCCACCGTCGCGGTCATCGGCATTCCCGACGATAAATGGGGCGAGGCCGTCACCGCACTCATCACCGTGCGCCCAGGCGAACAAGTTAACCCGGATGAGATCGAAAAAACCGTGCGCGAGCAAAAAGGACCGCACCAGACACCCAAGACGATCCATGTCGTGCAGGAACTGCCGAAAACCCCTGCCGGGAAGGTCGACAAGAAGGCACTCCGCCGCCAGTACTGGCCCGACCACCAGCGTCAAATTAACTGACTCCAAGATCTCCGCCCGGAAATGTTCGTCACAAGGGCGGGGAGGCGAAACTGACCTCGGCCGCGACTAGGAGCGCGTCCGCGAGCTCGGCTGGCTTGGTGAACAGCGACTCGTGGCTGCCCGGTGCGCTGATTGGCGTGGCACCGATTCGCTTGGCGAAGCGGTCCCAGCCGTATTCTCCCGGGGGCAGCGCAACGTCGTCAGTGGACAGGATGTAGCTCAGCGGCACGCCGAAGTCCTGGTACGCGGTGCCGTTGACCGGGGCGTCGGTGAAATACCGGTAGGGCTGCGGCCGCAACTGGGCGTGGACGACGGCGGCGGTGGCCGGGTCGGCGTCGTTCATGAAAACGCCCTGGAACACCGGCAGGGGCAGCGCGACCGTGTTGTCGGCCGAGGCGCCGGCGAGCTGGGCGAACAGCTGCTGGTAGTCCGGCGGCACCTCGTCGTAGAGGGAGCGTCCGGCTTCCGGGACGAAGGCACTCCAGAACACGACGCGGCGCAGCCGCGCCGCCACGGCCGGGGTGGCGCCGGCGATCACGTAGCCGCCCCAGCTGTGCCCTACGAGTGTGATGCCGTCCGTGCCGAGCTTGTCGATGTCCGCCACCAGGGCGCTGACGCATTCGTCTAGGGCTAGCCCGGCTGGGTCGTCGTTCACGCCGAGGCCAGGGCTGGTCGCGGCGAAGACCCGGTGCCCCCGCGAGCGGAGCGCCGTGGCGACAGCCTGGTACGCCCAGCCGCCGTGCCAGGCGCCGGGGACGAGCACGAAGTTCTCTGTCATGAGGACCTTCCTTCGGGGGAATAGGTGTAGCTCCGGTCGATCACCTCGCGGACGAAACGGTCTGCGGGCCCGTGCAGCGCGTCGTGGGCGGCCCTGAACAGCTCGTGCACCCGGACCCCGGGCCAGTCCTCGGGCAGCAGCTCGCCGGGCAGGTCCGGGTCGCGGAACGGCATCCTGCGGTAGGAGGCGACGAGCATGACCTGCCGCCGCAGGGCCTCCTCGCCGGGGAGCGCGGCCAGCTCGGCGGGCGGCGGGAGTTCGGAGTACTGGGACAGGAGCTCGGAGTACTCGCGCGCCAGGCCGTCGAGGTCCCAGCAGCGGCCCGCCATCTCACGGTCGGCGGTGCGGTCGGGGGCCCGGCTCTCGAGCAGGTCGAGGCGCCCGGCGGATCGCTCGC
>JBEKFH010000524.1:0-2797 GCA_050013415.1 Streptosporangiaceae bacterium
ATCCGCTGGCACCCCGGCGGCCACCGTGAGCGAGCCGCCGCCGGATCCCGGAACCGCACAGGCGATCGCCTACAAGATGCTGTCGTCGTTCGGCTGGAAGCCGAGCACGTACTACGGGTGCCTCGATGACATCTGGAGCCGCGAGAGCGGCTGGCGCTACAACGCCGAGAACGCCAGCGGTGCCTACGGCATCCCGCAGGCCCTGCCAGGATCCAAGATGGCCAGTGCCGGGCCCGACTGGCAGACTGACCCCACCACGCAGATCAAGTGGGGCCTGGGTTACATAGCGGAACGCTACAACAATCCGTGCAGTGCATGGTCGTTCTGGGAAGCGAACGGCTGGTACTGACCGGGCGCTCATGCCAGGCCAGGTTCGCGGCGTCCGTCGTTGGCGGTGTGCCGGTAGCCACCTGCCCGGTCGCCCCGGGGAATTCGGCCGGCCTGCGGAAAATAACGATAAGTGATTACTCCGTTACGCCGGATGATCACGAAACGGTAAATTCCGCGACTTGAGTGGTCGCCGCCGCGAGCCTTGAATAACTCAGGATGCGAGCTTGCGCCGTTTTCGTCATATCGCGATGGCACCCACCCGCCGTCGCCGGGGCGACAGAACGTGGCAAAACAGCAGGTGAGAGCGATGGGATGCGCGATCATCCAAAAATAGGGCAGGCAATGTGATCTGTCCCATATACGGATGATATCCATTCCGGGCTTGGCCAGGTCATTTCCGGGGCAGGGTAGGTGGCCAACAGCACCCGCGCGCGGGCGGGTCACGCCAGACGTGACCCGCCGCCCTGACCCGCGGCACGTCCGCGCGCCACTGCCAGCCCGCTGTTTTCCCTCGGGCGGCAGCGTCCGGGTGGCAGACGAGCGCGCTCCGCGCGCCCGACAAAGGGATCATCTTGTCCTGTAGTTCCATGTCACTCACGTTCAAGCGCGCGCTCGCGGTACCGTTCGTCGCCGCGATCGCCGTCCTTCCGGCCCAGTTCGCTCACCCGGCGTCCGCCCACGCGGCAGCCAGCCGGATGGCGGCGGCAATCCAGCCGGCTGCGGCGACCCAGGTGGTGGCGGCCACTCAGGTGGCGGCGGCCACGCAGGCAGCGGCGGCCACGCAGGCAGCCACGGCGCCCGGCTCCCGCCGGCACCGCTCCCGGCGGATGAGGGCATACATCTGGGCAGCGCATCAGGTCGGCGAGCCCTATTGCTGGGGAGGAACGGGCGGCTGCTTCGACTGCTCCGGGCTCGTCATGGCCTCGTACGCCCACGAGGGCATTTACTTCGGCCGGGACACCACCGAGATGCTGGCCTCCAGCCGGCTGATCCGGGTGACCAGGCGACATGCGCGGAAGGGCGATCTCGCGTTCTATGGTGCTGGCCATGTCGAGCTGGTGGCCGGCCGCAGGTACACGCTGGGAGCGCTGGTGCCCGGTACCCTGGTCGGCTGGCATCTGCGCAGTCCGTGGTGGCACCCGACGATGTACTTCCGGGTCAGGGACGCCGGGTAACCGGTACCGCGATGCCGGCCCTCCCGCGTCCGCCGGGGAGGACCGGCATCCGCCCGGAGCCGGGAGGACCGGCATCCGCCCGAAGCCGGGAGGTCCGGCATCCGCCCGGGAGAAACCCGCAGCGGCTCCGCGTCGCTGCCGCCCGTGCCCGGCTGCCCGTGCCGCTCGCTACGGCGCGGGCTGGAATGTCCGCAGCATCTGCAGGTAGACGCCGTCCGCGGCGAGCGAGTTGAGCTTCGGTGCAGCCACGCTCAGCGCGTACGACTGCTCGCCGGCGGTGGTCTCCAGGCCGACCAGCAGATCGGTCGTGGAAGCCCGCCCGATGCCCTGCCGCCAGGTAAAGCGCCAGACCGCGTCGGCCGCGCCGCGGAAGGTCCCCGCGGTGATGCCGAGACCGTGGTAACCGGGGAATGCGCCGTGCACGATTGCCTGGAGCTGCTGCAGCCTCGCCTCGCTTACCGGGCTGGCAACCGTGAACGGCGTGAGGTTGATCTCCACGCGCGCGTTTCCGGCCGGGCTGTTCACCTGCGTGATCAGGCCTTCGGTGGTCGCCTGCCAGCTATCGGGAACGGCGATCGTGAAGCCCGCCGCCGTGCCGCTGCTGGCGGCGGAGACGGCGTACCACCGATAGCCCGCAGGCGGGCTTCCGGCCGTGCTGCTCGGTGCCGGGCTGGCGGTCGTGGCCGGGCTGGCACCCGTGGTCCGGGCAGCGCCGATTGCCACCGCTGCCGTCCCGCCGGGATTCGGGCTGGCCGGTGCTGCTGCCCCGGTGCGGCCGGCCGTCCGCTGCCCGTTGCCTGCCGCTTTGCTGTTCGTCCCGAGCCGGAGTCCGGCGTTTCCCTGGGCGACGGCCTGCCCGCCTGAGTGCGCGTAGGCCAGCAGGCCCAGCAGGCCGGCCGCGAGCACGGCGATCGCGGCGAGCGCGGCTGCCAGCGCCCGGCCATGCCCGCGCGGCCGGCCCGGCGCGGCGGGCCGGGCGGGTGTGGCCGGCGGACCCTTCTGGCCTGGCATGTCCGGCAGGCCCAGCGGAAACGGATGCGGATCGCTGAACCGCGGCATGTCGGGAAAGCCGGGCAGGTCCAGGAAGGCTGGCAGGTCAGCAGAGCCCGGCCGGCCTTCCGCGTCAGCCGGATTCCCGAAGTCCGCGAACCGCGTCGCGCCAGCCAGGCCCTCGAAGCCAGGAAACCCCCGGTAGCTCCGCCCGTCCGCCAGGCCCGGCGTGAGCGCCTGGCCGGCTTCCGCCTGGCCGGCTTCCACCTGGCCGGCTGCCGCGGCGGCCGCCGCCATGAACG
>JBEKFH010000525.1:0-2796 GCA_050013415.1 Streptosporangiaceae bacterium
TCGTGGGCCGACGCCGGGTACAACGCCGGAACCGACGCCACCTGCGAGAACGGCGGGACCGCTGACTCCGCGGCGCTGACGCTGGCGGAGCTGGGCCCATTGGCTAGTAATGGCGGGCCGACGCAGACGGTGCTGCCGCTGGCCGGGAACCCCGCCCTGGGCATCGTCCCGGCTTCCACCTCGGTGACGCTGGACGGCAGCCCGGTGGCGCTGTGCCCGGTGACGGACCAGCGCGGCGTGGCCAGCGCGCCGGGCGCTGCCTGCGACGCGGGCGCGGTCCAGGTGCCGGCGGCCAGCGCCGGCCGCCCGGCCGTCACCAGGGTCACGCCCGGCGCCGGGCCGGACGCGGGCGGCACCTTCGTCACGATCACCGGCACGAACTTCACGCCCGGCGCGAAGGTCGAGCTCGGCCAGGGCTCCGGCCCGGGCCCGGGCGCGATCATGGCCACCGGCGTGAACGTGGTCTCCGCCACGAAAATCACCGCGACTACCGGCGGGCCGGCCAGGCCCGGGAACTGGCACGTGTTCGTGATCACCCCCGGCGGCACCAGCAAGGCCAGCGCCGGCAACCTGTACCACTACGACGCGCCGCCGGTGGTCACCTCGCTGAGCCCCGCCCATGGACCGGCCGGCGGCGGGACCAGGGTGACCATCCACGGCAGCGACTTCAAGCCCGGCGCGAGCGTCCTGTTCGGCGCGGTGGCCGGCGGGCATGTCAGCTACGTCTCGGCCCGCGAGCTGACCGTCACCGCGCCCCCGGGGTCGGGCACCGTGACCGTGACCGTCACCACCCCCGGCGGCACCAGCGCCCCGACCTCCCACGACCAGTACCACTACACCTGACCCCCGCCACCCCCGGCACCAGCAGCCCCGTTTCCCACGACCAGTACCGCTGCTCTTGACCCCCGTCGCTGCACCTGACCCCCGCCATCCCATCCTCGGCCTGAGCAGCAGCGGCCGAGGCCGGTGCTCGTGCGGGGAGAACCGGCGCGTCCCGGGGTGTCAGTCCGCCCGGTCGAGCAGCAGGGCGAGCGTGGGGCAGGCCGCGACCGCCCGCCTGGCGTGCGACAGCAGCTCGTCCGGGATCGGCTGCCCGGCGATGATGGGGTAGCCCCACGGGTCGGTGGTGATCCGCTCGGGGAACAGCTCGGCGCAGATCCCGTGCGCCTCGCAGGCGACCGGGTTGACCCGCAGCCGGTGGCTCATGGCCCGTAGTTCTGGCCGGGCACCCGCAGCACCGGAGCCCGCCCGGCCCGCGGGCACGGCCCGGATCCGGCGTGCCTGCGCAGGTCGTCGCCGAACACTCGGAGCGCGCTGGCGGCCAGCGCCGCAGTTCCGTCCGGCAGGTGGCAGGCACCGCGCCCGGTCACCAGGGCGAGCAACTGCCGCGCCCAGTCGAGGGTGCCGGGGCCTGGCCACCCGAAGGCGACCTCGCCGAGAGCGGCGGCCAGCGCGGGCAGCCCGTTCCGGCAGGGCCCGCACTGGCCGGCGTTCTGGCCGGCCAGGTAACCGATCGTCCGCGCGGTCTCGGCCAGGCCGCAGGCTGACTCCGGCAGCAGGACGAGGACGCCGGGCCCGAGCGCCGCCCCGGCGTCGCGCAGGTCGGCGTCGGTCATCCGGATGCCCTGCGCGGCCGGATAAGGCAGCCAGCCGCCGAAATAGCCGCCGGCCAGCACGGCCTGGGGCGGCTCGGCGGGCCCGCCCGCGCGTTCCAGCAGGTCGCCGATCCGGGTGCCGAGCTCGATCTCCTGCACGCTGGGCTGGCGCACCGCGCCGCTGACCGTGATGAGCGACGAGCCTGCCGCCTGCGGGGTGCCGAGCTCGCGGAACCAGGCGGCGCCGTAGCGGGCGATGAGAGCCATGTGGGCGAAGGTCTCGACATTGTGGACGAGCGTCGGGAGCCCGTGCACGCCGCGCTGGAATGGCAGCGGCGGGACGAAGGCAGGGCGCTGCGGCCCGCCGTTCAGGAAGCTGATCAAGGCGCTCTCCTGGCTCGCCAGATATCCGCCGGGGATCTCAGTGACCTGGATCGGAAGTCGGCTCGCCCCGGCGCGCTCGCGCTCCGTGACAGCCGCCGCCAGCTGGCCGGTCAGCTCCGGCTGCCCGGCGTGCACGCACAGGTAGGTCCGGCCTGCCCCGACCGCGGCGGCCGCCAGCGCGATCCCGTCCAGGACCAGGTGCGGGGAACGGCCAAGTAGCATCCTGTCCTTGCTGCTGACCGGTTCGGATTCGACGCCGTTCGCCACGACGACGGGCTGCCTGGCCGTCCGCAGCAGCCCCGGCCGGTGGGCGGCGGCCGCATCGGCCACGGCGCGCATCTTGCGGCCGGCCGGGAAGCCCGCGCCGCCCCGGCCGGCCAGGCCCGCCCGCTCAACCTCGGCAATCAGGCCAGTGCCGCCACGGCGGAACGGAACCGGCCCGTACTTGCTGAGGTGCTCAGCGAGCGAGAGCGGCCCATCGGCCTGCATCAGCCGGGGCAGCTGCCGTGGCGGCGGCTGGCTGTCCGCGGCGGGCGCCCCGGTCCTGCTCATCGCACGCCGCCGCTACGGTGCGACCGGGCGCCCACGGGCCGGGTGTCAGCGGATGCGGCGGCGGTCCGGCCATGGCCGGAGAGCAGCGAAGGCGGGGTACCGGCCCGCCGTGCCCAGCCGGCGTGCAGCGGCCCGGCGGTCAGCCACGCCCCGCCGGCGATGAGGGCAAGTACCAGGGCGAGCGCGCCCATCAGCCGCGCCCACGCATGCGCGGGCCATCCGTAGGCCAGCCGCCACCCGATCAGGCCGGTCACCACGGCGACGC
>JBEKFH010000526.1:0-2794 GCA_050013415.1 Streptosporangiaceae bacterium
GCCTGGCGGCGGGCCGCCAGCCAGGCGCGGGCGCGCCGCCGCTGGCCGGCGGGCGGGCGGCCGCAGCGCCGTTACCACCGCGGCCGGGTGAGCCGGCATAACCGCCCGAGCCGCCCGAGCCCGGGTAGCCGGCCGGGCCCGACCGGGCGGCCGGCACCTGGCGGGCAGCCTCGGTGTCGCCGTTGCCCCGCGACCAGCCCGACGCAGCCGCGGCGCTGCCGTCCCGCGACGGGAGATGCAGCGGCGGCGCGGACTGGCCGGAGCCGCCGCCCGCCGAGGCTGCCCAGGATCGGGCACGGGCCGCCACGCCGGGGCGGCTGCCGCCGTGTGCCGGGTCCGGGCCGCCGCCCGCCGCGCTGCCGGGATCCCCCGGACGGGCCGCGGCGACGGCCACGCTGCCCGCGCCGTCCGGATCCGGCGTCCCGGGCGCGACGCCCTGGGCCGCCGCACCGGCGGCTGATCCGCCGCCCGTCGCGAGGGCGGCGGCGATGCTCGCCGCCTGCCCGGGATTGCGCCGCGCCCAGCGGGCGGCCCGGTAGGCGGCGAAGCCGGGAACCCCGACGGTGGCGGCTGTCCGGGTGTTGTCGCGCGCCGCGGACCCGGCACGCGCGAGATCGGAGTCCGCCCGTTCCCTGGAGCCGATCACCCCGTAGCCGACTGCGGAGAACAGGTGCTGGAACGGCCGGCGGTAGATGAAGACGGCGATCGTGACGAGCGCGATCATCAGGATCTTCAGCGCCCACGGCAGCACTGCGTCACTTGTCCCCATGATCAGGGCATAGCAGTACAGCAGAACGCTGAGAACCAGGGCGACCGCCGCCTGCTTGAGCAGCACGCCGACCAGCAGCTCAAACCAGCGCAGCGCCACCACCCGGCCGAAGCCGGGATGCGTCCCGATCAGCAGGAAGAACGGCCCCACCACGAGCAGCAGCAGGAACCCCAGCTTGAGCAGGATGAGGGTGACGGCGATCAGCAGCACGAGCACGCCGGCGACGACCGCCGCGAACAGCGCGGCCAGCGCGACCTCCAGCCGGGTCGTCCACTCCTTGCCCTGGAAGAGCGGGTAGATGGCCGGGTACTTCTGCTCGATGCTGGCCGCGATGCCTGAGTAGGTCGCCTGCTTGGCCTGGATCAGGGCCGCCGTCGGCTTCTCGTTCGCGGCGATGGTCTGCGCCCAGAGCAGCTGCCTGCCGTACTTGTTGACCGGGGTCTGCGCGGCACCCGCCGAGGCGGCGAAGCTGGTCGTGCCGAACTCGCCGTCCAGCCACGGCTTGCAGACGAGCACCGACCAGAGTTCGCTGGCGTTCTGGTCGACGACGTTGTTGCCCGACGTGTAGCCGTAGCTGGCCTGGGCCTGCGGATCGTTGCCCTGCAAGGGCACGCAGCCGCCCGAGCCCGGGCTGGGCAGCCGGGAGAACGCGACGTTCAGCGTCTGGCTGATGCCATTAGAGACCGCCTGGCCCATCCCGGTGAAGTCGGCGGGCCTGCCGATCAGCCAGATCGCCGCCGCGCAGGCCACCACCATCCAGAGCGTGCCCTCCAGGGTGCGGGTACCGCGCTTGCGGATCAGGCCCTGCCAGGCCAGCCAGATGGCGCCGATGAGGACGACCACGGCCAAGTAGGGGAAGTAGATCGCGTTGCCGAGGCTGCTGATCAGCCGGTCGACCGAGTTCTTCAGCCAGCCGAGTATGCCCTCGCCGGCCGCGGACTGGTACACGGTGATCGTGACACGGTCGATCGACTTCGCCACGTCGAACACCATTCCGGCCACGTTGTTGCCGATCAGCGACGTCATGTCGGAGCACTGCATGTTGGTGGCCGCCCAGAATTGGCCGGCCACCCCGTCCTCGTTGTACAGGGTCCTGGGCACCGGGCCGGCCGGTGCGGGCGGCCGGACGAGCGAGCCGATGCCGGCGTTGGCCGGCTCCGGGTCCGGCAGCGAAGGCTGGCAGATGTTGTTCAGGTCACCGGTCAGGCCGCTGGACCCAAGCGAGCAGAGGCCGAGCAGGCCGCCGATGTCGCCGATGCCGGGTACCTGGCAGATGCCGGCCGCGACGGCGGCCGAGTCCTGCTGCGAGGCCAGGTCGCGCGCGCCCGGCGTCTGCTTGGCCAGCAGCACGGCCGCGGCCGGCCGGGACGCGTGCGGCGGCCGGGCTGCGCGGGCCGGGACCGCCGCGGCCGGATGACCCGGGACCGCCGCGGCCGCCGCGTGCAGGGTCGCGTGCGCCGGGGCCGCCGCGGCCTGCGCCGCGCGCGGCGCGCCGGCCATGGCGGCGATCAGGGCAAGCACCAGCATCGTCCTGCGCGGAACGCGGCGGAGGAGGCTGAGCATGGTGGCGGCTCCCGTAGTCAGGGCGGCTCGGCGGCAGGCTAGCTGGATGCCCGGTGCCCGGCGGGCTGGTCAGGGCCCGGCGCCGGGCCGGGTACCACAGGCATCGGCACGTCGCCCGGCCGGGCCCGCGTCGGGTTGGTGTCCAGCCACCTGGTCAGTTCCGGCGAGACGAGATCCACGCCGATCCGGCCGGCCCGGCCGTCCAGGTCGCGGAAGATGCACTCGCCGTTGCCGAGGCCGCGCAGCACCGCCTGGTGCTCATCGGATGGCTCCACCCCCAGCAGCGCCAGCACGCTCGCGACCTCGGCCCGCTCGGAGGACCGGAACGCGAACACCCCAGAGATGCAGTTCGTCACCTGCTCATTCAGCAGGTCGCCCGCGTTCTGCGAGACGAGGATCAGCGCGGTGTTGCGGGACCGGCCCATCCGGGACACCTCGGGAATGAGCTTCGCGCCCTGCGGC
>JBEKFH010000527.1:0-2792 GCA_050013415.1 Streptosporangiaceae bacterium
TCGGCGATGGCCCGCAGAAGTGCCCGTCCTACGCCCCGGCCGCGCCAGGGTACGGGCACGCCGATAGTCAGTTCCGGTACGTCGGAGGCAACGAACCCGTATCCCGGATCGGCAGCTGGTAGGAAGCGAAGCCATGCCGCGCCAATCCGCTCCCCGTTCGCTTCGGCGATGACGCCCAGGTCGTTATCGCGTGGCCAGCCAGCAATGTAATGCGCTGTCCTGGGCGTCGAGAGCACACGGTTACGGCTCTTCTTCTTCCATTCAGCTGACCAGTTCACCGCCTCCACGAGCATGTCAGCCATGAACGTGCCGTCTTCGGGCGTCGCTCGTCGGATGATCAAGGAGCCGTCATTCACGGCAGCGAGGCTACCGCACCTAGGCAGAAACGATCTCTGTTCGCCGTCAGTGGATCGTCACCGTCGAAGGCGGTGAGGCGATTCCGTTGGCGACCACGACCAGCGTGCTCTTGCCCGCCGGCGTGCTCGGCGGGAGGGTGAACCTGGTGGAGGAACTGGTGCCGGGAGCGACCGATACGGAGGTCCAGCCGCTGGTCCGGGCATAGGTCACCACGCCGGTAGCGGAGTTGGTGATCCGCACCAGCGGGAAGTTGGTGTTGTCCTGGACGTCATCACCGTAGGCGGCTCCCTGGTCCAGCCCGGCGAGCTGTTTGCCGGACAGGGAGTACGTACCCCCCGGGGCCAGCGTCTTGGAACTCAGGGACGTGATCGAAGGCCTCCACCATGCCTTCGGCGTCCCGCCGGCTGTGTAGACCTCCATCTGGCTGCTGCCATCGTTGAACAGCACCTGCCCGTTCGGCAGCGCCAGCATCCGCGTATAGAACGTGGAGTCGTTCGGAGCGTTCGGCACGTCCGGGATCTGGCTCAGCGTATTCGAGCTGGCGTGATAGACGAAGAAGTGAGTTGGCGCGTTGTACACGCACGCGCTTACGTCGAACAGCACGTTTCCGTCCGGCAGGATCGACCCCGGTCCGTCAGTGCTGTCGTACTCCTCGCCGCCAATGGCCGGGATTTCCGGCCCCGCGGTCCACGTGCCCGCGGTCCCGGCCTTGTAGTGGTACAGCGCGTTCTGCGTCTTCGCGTCCGTGGTGCACTTCGTGGGCGGCTCTTGCGTGCTCGAGCCGGCCCCGACCACAAAAGTGTTGCCGCCCGGCATCTCGACCTGCGGCCCGATCTCGACGACCGGGAGCGGATCGACAGGATTGCCATTCTCGGCCGTGTTTCCCGCGAATGACCAGGACTCGGTGCCCGGGTTGTACAGCTGGGTCTGCGGCGGCGCCCAGAGATCGAGAGTCAGCAGCTGGCCGCTCGGCTCCAGGGTCCAGCCCTCTTCGTCGTTGGGATCATTCTTGCCCGTCCCGGGGATCACTGTCCACGTCAGGGTCTTCGCGTTGAGCAACGCATCATCAACGGTCAGATCTGGATTCTTGAGGCAGGTCTGGCATGGCTGCTGGAGCATGAAGGTGCCGTTGGCCAGGACATTGCTCGCAGCGTCTCCTATGCTCGTCCAGCCCCGTGGCGGTGCGACGGAAGCCCAGGTGTTGGTCAGCGGGTTGTAGATCGCGCCCTTGTTCGACCACACGGCGTTATCCCCGATGTATTCGCCGCCCTCGACGATCATGCGCCCGTCAGGCAGGATCGCCGACGCAAAATAGAGGGGTGAATACCCCGCTGGCATCGACGCGATCCGGCTCCACGTCCCGTCGATGTAGCTGCCCTTCGAATCCGGCGTGAGTTTGTACCACGCGGTCGTGCCGCCCGTCTTATTGTTGTCCGGCTCATCGTGAACGAGCACCGTCCCGTTGCTCTCCAAGAGCATCGTGCCGGGTGTCCCGACCGGCGGCGGGTTCTTCAGCGGTGTCCAGGGTGACGACGTGCCTGCGGGGCCGAGATAAGGCTTCTGCCCCGACGGCTTCGGACGCCCCAGCGGCGGGCCAACTGGCACCAGTGCCGGGGCGGACGCCTGAGCGGTCCCGGGCACGCTAAGGGAGCGCGCAGACGCAATCGGCGTATTGGCAACCAACCCCACTGCCAGCGCGGCCACGCACGCAGTCCCGCCGGCAAGTACGGTAGATCGACGGCGCACGACCATGCAAACCCCCTATAAGTCCGTTCGCCCTGCGGCAGATTGCCGCTGTCGGCGGTCACGTTCTTGAGCAGGGGCGCTGCTCACGTAACTGACCAGGTCCCCGTCTTGTCCCTGTTATACCGCGTGACCGCTTTGCGCGTGGCCGGGACAGGCTGATGCGCGAACGTGGCCGGATGAGGCTAGTTGGTGAGCCGGTAGACGTCGTAGACGCCGTCGATCGCCCGGACCGCGCGGAGCACGTGGCCGAGGTGCTTGGGATCGCCCATCTCGAAGGTGAACTTGCTGAAGGCAACCCGGTCCCTGGTGGTGGTCACCGACGCGGACAGGATGTTGACGTGCTGATCGGAGATCGATCTCGTCACGTCGGAGAGCAGCCCGGTGCGGTCCAGTGCCTCGACCTGGATCGCGACTAGGAACAGCGACCCTTCCCGCGGCGACCAGCGAACCGAGACGAGCCGCTCGGACTGAGACTCCAGCAGGTGCCCGAGGTTCAGGCAATCGGCCCGGTGCACGGAGACGCCGTGGCCGCGGGTCACGAAGCCGGTGATCTCGTCGCCGGGCACCGGTGTGCAGCACTTGGACAGCCGGGCCCACACATCAGCGGCGCCCTCGACGACCACCCCGGAGTCACCGGCCGGCGGTGGCTTCGGCGGCCGGGTGGGCACGGTCGCCTCGGCCAGGTCCTC
>JBEKFH010000528.1:0-2783 GCA_050013415.1 Streptosporangiaceae bacterium
CCGGCGACCTGCTGCGGAGCGTCGGCGAGGTCCCCGGGCTGGCCAAGATCATGGCCAGGCTCGGCATGGACGGCGGTGAATCCTTCGGGCACGCGGCGGCCGCGATCGAGTTCGCCCTGGAAGGGCTCTACCTGATGCGCCGGCTGTCGAAGGACAGTACCGGCGGCACGACGGTGTACCGGACCTGACATGGCGAACTACCGGTACGGCAGGTACGTCTACGGCCCGGACCCGCTGGCGCTGCCCTACGACGTGCGCGGCGCCGTCGACGAGATGGGCGACGCGATACTCGCGGGCGCCAACCCCGCGGACGCGCTCCGGGACCTGCTCAGGCGGGGCCAGACGGGCCGCCGCGGCCTGGATGACCTCCTGCGCCGGGTCCGGGACCGGCAGCGGGAGGTCCGCGGCAGCGGTCGCCTCGACGGCATTCTCGAGCAGGCCCGGGCCCTGCTCGATACCGCCGTCGGGCAGGAGCGGGCCGAGCTTTTTCCCGACCCGAGCGACGAGGCCAGGCTGCGCGAGGAGAACCTCGACGGTCTGCCCGCGGACACCTCTCAGGCCATCAGGCAGCTGGCCGACTACGACTGGCGCTCCCCGGCCGCCCGCCAGACCTTCGACCGGCTCAGGGACCTGCTGCGCAGCGAGGTGCTCGACAGCCAGTTCCGCGGCATGAAGCAGGCGATGAGCAACCCCGACCCGCAGGCGATGCAGCGGGTCAAGGACATGCTCGGCGACCTGAACGAGATGCTGGCCGCGGACGCGCGCGGCGAGCACACCCAGGCCGACTTCGACCGCTTCATGGAGCGGCACGGTGAGCTGTTCCCTGACCACCCGGGCAGCCTCGAGGAACTCCTCGACTCCCTGATCAGCCGGATGGCCGCGGCGGAGCAGCTGCTGCGCTCGCTCAGCCCGGAACAGCGCGAAGAGCTCGCCGGGCTGATGGCCAGCGCCCTGGACGACGCGGGCCTGGCCGCCGAGATGGCCAGGCTGGCCGACGCGCTCAGGTCCAGGCGCCCCGACCTGGACCGGGCCGGCATGGCCGGCGGCGTCCAGATGTCCGGTGCGGAACCACTCGGCCTCGGCGACGCCACCACGGCGCTGGCCGAGCTCGCCGACCTGGCGGAGCTGGAAAACGCGCTCGGCCAGGACTACCCGGGCGCGAGCCTGGACGACATCGACGAAGAGGCGGTCAGGCGGGCCTTCGGACGGCAGGCGGTCGACGACGTCGAGGCCCTGCGCCGGATCGAGCGCGAGCTCGAACGGCAGGGTTACCTGGCGCGCAGCGGCGGTCAGCTCGACCTCACCCCCAAGGCCGTGCGCCGGCTCGGCGACACGGCGCTGCGCCGGATCTTCGCCGACCTGAGCTTCGGCGGCCGGTCCGGTGACCACGACCAGCGCGACGCCGGGCAGGCGGGCGAGCTCACCGGGACCACCCGGGCCTGGGAGTTCGGCGACGAGCAGCCGCTCGACGTCCCCGCGACGGTCAGGAACGCCGTGCTCCGCGGCGGGGCCCGTTTGGGGCCCCCCGGGGGGGCACGGGGGGGCGGGCAGCCCCCTCGTAAGCAGGGGGGGTCTGGGGAGGATCGTCCCCCCGGGGCTAGCACAGTAAAACTCTCGGCCGCTGATTTCGAGGTGGCCGAGACCGAACGGCGCACCGCCGCCGTCGTCTCGTTGCTGGTCGACCTGTCCTACTCGATGCAGCTGCGCGGCACCTGGGCGGCGGCCAAGCAGACGGCGCTCGCCCTGCACGCGCTGCTGCGCAGCAAGTTCCCCCAGGACGCCGTCCAGGTCGTCGGCTTTTCCAACTACGCGCGCGAGCTGCACGAGACCGAACTCGCCGGGCTCGGCTGGGACATGGTGCAGGGCACCAACCTGCATCACGCGCTGATGCTCGCCGGGCGCCACATCGACCGGCACCCGGAGAACGAACCGGTCGTGCTGATCGTGACCGACGGCGAGCCGACCGCTCACCTGCAGCGGGACGGACGATCCTGGTTCGACTGGCCGCCCTCGCCGGAGACGCTCGAGCTCACTTTGGCCGAGGTGGACAAGATGACACGCCGGCACGCCGCGCTGAATATTTTCATGCTGGCTGACGACGCCAGGCTCAGTGCGTTCGTTGACAACGTAGCGAAACGGAACGGCGGACGGGTGCTGCAGGCGGGCCCCGAACATCTCGGTGAGTATGTCATCCGGGACTTCCTCCGCACCCGCGGCGCCAGTCGACGGTAGATTTGCCCCGTCGGCTGACGATCTAAGGCTTGCCGCAGCCGGCGCTTCAGGGGTTGAGACCCGGGCGGCCGTGGCTGGCCGGCAACTAAACGCAGCTCTACCGCATGCCCGTACAAGGAGGAATCGTGAGTTCTACGAGCGGATCAGCCGAGAGGTCGTCGGGAAAGACGATACTCGCGGTGATTCTCGGCATCATCGCCCTGATCTTCATCGTGGTCGCCATCATCTACCTGGCTGAACCGGCTAAGTCGCTGCCCAGCTTCATTCCCGGGCACATCGCCGGGTCAAGCGGCCATCACCCGCTGAAGGCCACCGGATCGCTCGTCGTCGGCATCATCTTCGCCGTCGGCGCCTGGTTCGCCCTCGCCTACAAGCCCAAGCCCACGGCCCCGGCCGCCAACGACCGGGAGAGCTCGCCGGCCGGCCGGAACTAACCTCCGCTCGGACGCTTGGCAGCGCCCGCAGCCCGCTGACGCGGGACGCGGGCGCTTCAGGTTTCCCGGCTGGGCAGGTTACTGGCTGGGCAGGGCCTGGCGCAGGTCGTGGATCAG
>JBEKFH010000529.1:0-2774 GCA_050013415.1 Streptosporangiaceae bacterium
CTCAGATCGAAGTTTGCAGGCGGGGCCTTCGTACCGGATTGGCCGTGACCCGGAGTCCGACATCGTGGTCGACGACTCCCGCGTGTCCTGGCAGCACGCGGTGCTCCAGCTCGACCAGGGTGCCTGGGTCCTGCAGGACGCCGGCAGCACCAACGGGACCTTCCTGGGATCGCGGCGCGTCTCCCAGGTCAGGATCGGCGATAACTGCACGCTCCGGCTCGGGCACCCCGAGGACGGCCCCGTCGTGACCTGCTCGCTCGCCGCACCGGCCCGCCCGCCGCTGGATCATCCCGATGCCGGGGCAGCGCGGGGATACCAGGATGCCGGGGCAGCGCGGGGATACCAGGATGCTGGCGCAGCGCGGGCGGATCAGGATGCCGGGGCAGCGCGGGCGGATCAGGACGCCGGTGCCGGGCAGGGGCGTCAGCCGGACGGCATGCCCGCTGACACCGGCCTGAGCTTCGCCGCCGCCCTGTCGGGCCGGCGTCCGAGCGCAGTCATGCAGCTGCCGTCACGGGTGCTGCGAATCGGCCGGAACGCCGACAACGACGTGGTCGTCTCTGACCTGAGCGTGTCGCGTTACCACGCCGAGCTGCGGAGGGGGCGTGGCGGATTCGAGATCGCTGACCTCGGCAGCCACAACGGCACCTTCGTCAACGGCCAGCGCGTCATCTCGGCTCCGGTGACCGAGGCCGACATCATCGGCATCGGGCCGGCCACGTTCCACATGGTCGGCCAGGAACTGCAGCAGTTCATCGACACCGGCGACGTCTCGCTGAACGTGCAGGACCTCACCGTCCGCATCTCCGGCGGGAAGGTGCTGCTCGATCACATCAGCTTCCCGCTGGGCGAGCGCTGCCTGCTCGGCGTGATCGGCCCCAGCGGCGCGGGCAAGTCCACGCTGCTCGGCGCGCTGACCGGCATGCAGCCGGCGGGCGAGGGCTCGGTGCTTTACGACAACCGCGATCTCTACAAGAACTACGCGGAACTGAAGCACCGGATCGGGCTGGTGCCGCAAGAGGACATCATGCACACCCAGCTGACCGCCCGCCGGGCGCTGCGTTACGCGGCCGAGCTGCGCTTCCCGCGCGACACCAGCGCCCGGGAGCGCAACGAGCGGGTCGACGAGGTAATCGGCGAACTCGGGCTGACCGCGCACGCCCAGACCCGGGCCGCGGCGCTGTCCGGGGGCCAGCGGAAGCGGGTCAGCGTCGCCCTCGAGCTGCTCACCAAGCCCTCGCTGCTCTTCCTGGACGAGCCGACTTCCGGCCTGGACCCAGGACTCGACAAGTCGGTCATGGAGATGATGGCCGGGCTCGCCCACGACGGCCGGACCGTCATCGTGGTCACGCACAGCGTTGCCAACCTTGATCTGTGCGACCGGCTGCTTGTCCTGGTTCCCGGCGGGAAGGTCGCGTTCTTCGGGCCGCCACGCGAAGGCCTGCGGCACTTCGGCAAGCCGGGCTGGGCCGAGGTGTTCCAGGCGTTCGAGGCCGAGTCGGGCCGGGACTGGGCCGGTGAGTTCCAGCGGTCGCCGCTGCATGCGCAGTACGTCACCACGGGCATGAATGCGGCCGCCCCGGCGACCGGGCCGAGGCAGACCGCCCCGGCACCGCGCTCGCGGAACCACCTCAGCCAGCTCTCCACCCTGGTCCGGCGATACCTGGCCGTCATCGGGTCCGACAAGGGCTACCTGGCCACGCTGGCCATCGCCCCGATCGCCCTGGCCGGGATCCTCCGGGCGGCATCCAACGCAAAGGGCCTGGCCAGCTCCGCTCACGGCAATCCCAACGCGATAACGATGCTAGACATCCTGGCCATCGGCGCTTGTTTCATCGGGACGCTCAACGCGGTCAGGGAGATCGTCAAGGAAAAATCGATCTATACCCGGGAACGTGCCGCCGGGCTCTCCGGCGGCGCCTACCTCTGGTCCAAGCTGCTGGTCCTAGGCGTGCTGAGCGCCCTGCAGGCCATCGTGATAACGCTGATCGGGCTGGCCGGCCGGCCGCTGCCCGCCCGCGGATCCTGGCTCCCCTCGTCCATGGTCGAGCTGCTGCTGGCGATGGCCTTGCTCGCGACCGCGTCGATGACGGTGGGATTGCTGATCTCGGCGGTGGTCAGGACGTCCGAGACCACGCTGGTGCTGCTGTTCATCTCGGTGATGCTGCAGATCGTCCTCACCGGAGGAGTAATCCCCATCGCCGGGAAGGCGGGGATCGAGCAACTCGCCTGGATATCGCCGTCCCGCTGGGGATTTGGCGCGGCCGCCTCCACCACCAACCTCAACGCGCTCACGCCGGGACAACGGCCGGATCCCCTCTGGGACCACAATCCGCACACCTGGCTGATGAACATGGGCCTGCAGATCGTGCTCGCCGTGGTGTTCTCCATCATCACCTGGCGGCTGCTGAAGCGGGCCAAGCCCGGCCGCCGCTAGCGGAGCGCCAAGATCCGCATCCTCCATGCTGCGTATCCGGCCTCACAACGCCGGGTGCCCGGCCTCACGACGGCGGGTGCCCGGCCTCACGACGGCGAGTGCCCGGTCTCAAGGCCGTGCGCCGGCTCAGTAGTCACTTGAGGTCGAAGGGCCGCAGGTACCTGGTCGGGTGGAAGGCGCGGAACGCCGGCGCCGTCGGCACCAGCGTGGTGCCGCTCTCGAACACGTTCAGGGTCGGCCCGAGTGCCGCCGCCGCCGCGTTCAGGTTCGATGGCCGCAGCGCGCTCGCGTTCCAGTGCCCGGTGGCGAGGCGCCGGAGCAGCACGTGCGCCGCGGT
>JBEKFH010000530.1:0-2757 GCA_050013415.1 Streptosporangiaceae bacterium
ATGACTACATTGTAGCGGTTGCGCTACAGGGTCGCGTACACTCTGCCGGCAAGGCTTATTTGGTGGACGCTGGCGACGCCGCGTGAATCTTAGTAGTGCTGAAGGTGTCCAGGTCGGTGCCGGCGCCGTTGCGGGCTCGGCTGGTGTCATCGTGGAGGAGGGAACGTTATGGCGGATCCGCGGGATCTCCACCGCCGCGCCGGGGGCATGGCGGCCGATGTCATCGCCCGCGTCCGGCCTGATCAACTCGGGAATGGGACGCCCTGCACCGAATGGGATGTGCGCGCGCTGATCAGCCATCTGGCGGGCGGCAGCCGAGGGTTCGCCGCCATGGTCGCCGGCGAGCATGGGCCCGAGCGTGCGGAGGACGGGCCCGGCGGCGATACGCTGGCCGGCTTCCTCGACGCGTTTAGCGGGCTGTGCGCGGCCTTTGACCGTGAGGGATTCCTGGAGCAGGTTTTCCCGACGCCACTGGGAGAGGGACCGGGCGAATTGCTCGTCGCGATGCGGATCACCGAGCTGACGATCCATGCCTGGGACATCGCGGCCGCGACCGGACAGCCGCGTGACCTGGATCCGGAACTGGTCGGCTTCGCGGACGGCTTTTTGCGGTCCAGGCCGATCCCCCGCGACGTCAATGGCCCGTTTGCGCCGGAACAGCCCGCTCCCGCGGGAGCCGGCGACGCGGACCGCCTGGCGGCCTTCGCGGGCCGACCGGTCAGCTGAGCTGCGTGCCGCGGAACCGGGTCCGGGGCAGAATGAGTGGGTGCGCTGTCCGATTCTTATCGGCCGTGAAGGACCGGTATCCCTGATGGCCGACGCGGTGCGCCGGCTGCGCGGGCAGTCCGGCGGCGGAGCGCTGGTCATGGTGGGCGAGGCGGGAGTCGGGAAGACCAGGCTCGCCGAGTACCTGAGCGATGCCGCGGCCAGGGCCGGCGTCGGGACCGTCCAAGGGCGGGCTTTGCCCGAGGGGGTCGGCGGTCCGCTGCGGCCAATCGCCGAGATGCTGCTGGACCTGACTCGGGACCGTGCCACGCCCGCGGATGCCGGGTTGGCTCCGTACGTGACGGTGCTGGCTTCGCTGGTGCCGCACTGGCGGGCAGCCGGCTGGTCGGCGCCGTCCGAGCCGGTCGTGGTCACGGCCGAAGCCGTGCTCCAGGTGCTGCGGTGGGGGGCCGGGAAGGACGGCGGCCACGGGATAGTCGTGATCTTGGAGGATCTGCATTGGGCTGACGACGCGACGCTGGCGGTGACCCGGTATCTGGTCGACCATGCCAGCGAGGTGCCGGCGCTGCTGTTCGGCACGATCCGGACCGGCGAGGGCCGAGAGGATGTCCCGGCGCTGCTGGAGGCGGGCGGCGCGCGGGTTTGCCCGATCGGGCGCCTTACCCCAGATCAGGCGCGTGACATGGCTCGCGCCTGCGCCGGGTCCGGCGGGGCCGGGTTGTCGCTGGAGGACACGATCGCGGCGGTCGTGCGGGATGCCGAAGGACTGCCCCTGCTGGTGGAGGATCTGCTGGCGACCGGGAACCTGGGCGGAATCGCGCCCAGGTTCGCCGATACCGTGCGCGCCCGGCTGGCCCGGCTGGAGGACCGCCAGCGGACGGTGGCAGGCGCCGCGGCGGTTCTCGGTCGCCGCTTTGACTGGCGGTTGCTGGACCGGGTGGCCGGAGTCCAGGGCGCAGAGGTCGCCGGAGCCCTGCACCGGTGCGCGGCCTTGCAGCTGATCGTGGCCGAAGGCTCGGGTTTCGCGTTCCGCCATGCCCTGACCCGGGACGTCATCCTGGCGGAGCTGGCCGGCCCGGAGAGATGCCGTCTGTCGCTAGCGGCCGCGGAGGCGCTCGCAGCCACGGCCAGGCATAATGACGACGATCATGTGCTGCTCACCGGGCGGCTCCTGGTCGACGGCGGCGAACCGCTCCGGGCGGCGGAGGTTCTGCTGCAGGCGGGGCGCCGGGCGTTCGGCGCCGGGTCGCTGTCATCCGCCGAGCTGTTCTTGCGGGAAGCGGGCCGCGCCGCCGCGGGCAACGAGGACCTGAGCACCGAGATCGCGGGCCAGCTCGCGCAGGTGCTGCTGCACGCCGGGCAGCTTTCCGAGGCGGCCCAGATTGCCTCGCGGACGGTAGCGGTCACCGACGGCCGCGACCTGGCCGCCGCCACCGCCATGCGGCTGGTCCTGGCGCGGACGGCGGTGATGACGGCCGCGTGGGACGAGGCCCGGATCCAGCTTGCGGACGTCCGCCGGAGCCGGCCCGCCGACCAGCACTCGCACGCGGAGGCCGCCGTCATCGAGGCGCAAGTGGCGCTGGGTGACGGGCGGCCCGGTTCCCGGGCGCGGGCCGAGTACCTCGCGGCGGCCGCGGCGGGCATCGCCCGGGACGCCGCCCGGCCCGATCTGGCCTGCGAGGCGCTGGAGGTGCTCGGCTCCTGCGCCCGGCTGCACGACCTCGACGCGGCGGCCGCCGCGTTCGGCCGGGCCCTCAGCCTCGCAGCCGAAGCGGACCTGCGGGTGCACCGCCTCAGGATCCTCAACGAGCTGGGGACCGTGGAGATGCTGCGCGACGCGCATGGCGAGCGCCTGGAACAGGCCCGCGCCGAGGCGTCTCGCGCGGGTGCCGTCGGGCTGGCGGTCGGTATCGGCGCCAACATCGCGGCCCTGATGGCGATGACCGCGCGGTTCACCGACGCCATGCAGGTCGCGGGCGAGGTGGAGGGCACGGCTCGGCGGCTCGGCTTGATCCCGCTCCAGGCGGCGGC
>JBEKFH010000531.1:0-2748 GCA_050013415.1 Streptosporangiaceae bacterium
ATCATGTTGTGCACGAGGAGCAGCGCCCAGGCTTCCTGCCTGGCCAGGGCGGCCGACCGGCCGCGCAGCGCGCGGCCGGCGCCGCGGACGGTTTTCTTCAAATGCAGAAAAGCGGTTTCAAAGGGCAAGCCGGACTGCTTGCATAGATGACAATGATGGCGGGAATGTTCCCGTTATCGGGATTGACGGCTTGCTGGCGCTGGCCGCGGCCGTTCGGAGGCTGCGGGAGGGCGGCGGCGAGCCCCTCAGGGACGGTGCCGAGTGCGCGGAGGAACTGCCGTGCCCCCGTAGCCGGGGTGAGGCTGAGCCCGGTTCCGGAGTGGGAGGCACTACCGGAAGCGAGCCGGGCGGCGGCGGGATGCCTGGCGGCGGTACTGGTGATGCGGATGATCCGGGCGGGGCACGGCGTCCCGGGCGAGGACGGGCACGATGAGCGCGAGGGCGGGGCTGCCGTGGGAGGCCGGGAGCAAGATCCAGGAGCGGCACCGGGACAGGCTCGCGGTTGTTTACGTGCGCCAGTCCACGCTCGTTCAGGTCGTCCGGCACGGGGAATCGACGCGGCTGCAGTACGGGCTGGCCACCCGGGCGGAGGACCTGGGGTGGGAGCCGTCCCGGATCCTGGTGATCGACGAGGACCTGGGGCACTCGGCGTCCGGTGCCGTGGCCCGGCCGGGGTTCCAGCGGCTTGTGTCGGAGGTGGGCCTCGACCACGTCGGCATCGTGCTGGGGATCGAGATGTCGAGGCTGGCCCGGTCGGGACGCGAGTGGCACCAGCTGCTGGAGCTGTGCGCGCTGTCGGGGACGCTGCTGGGCGACATGGACGCGGTCTACGACCCGGCCGCGCACAACGACCGGCTGCTGCTGGGCCTGAAGGGGACGATCAGCGAGGCAGAGCTCTACCTGATCCGGCAGCGGATGCTCGGCGGCCGGATGGCCAAGGCCGGGAGGGGCGAGCTCGCGGTCCCGCTGCCCGCCGGGTTCGTCCGCCGGCCGTCCGGCGAGGTCGTCCTGGATCCCGATGAGCAGGTGAGGTCCGTGATCGCGCTGATCTTCAGCCTGTTCGACCGGATCGGCACCGTCGGCGGGGTCCTGGCCCATCTCGCCGATAACCGGATCCAGGTCGGGATCCGGCTGCGGCAGGGCCCTGACCAGGGAGAACTGGAATGGCGGCGCCCGTCGCGGGCGATGGTGCAGAACATGCTCCGCAATCCGGCTTACGCTGGGATCTACGCATACGGGCGCAGCGCCGGCGACCCGCGCAGGCGGAAGCCGGAACGGCCCTACAGCGGCAGGACACGGGTAGAGCGCGAGCAGTGGCAGGTCTTCCTGCCCGGGATCTACCCGTCCTACATCAGCGCGGAGCAGTACGAGGCGAACATGCGGCGGATGGACGCGAACCGGTCCCGCGCCCAGGGCATGGGCGCGGTGCGCGACGGCCCGGCCCTGCTGGCCGGGCTGGTCCGCTGCGGCCGCTGCGGCCGGAAGATGACCGTCCGCTACCAGCGCGGCCCCCGCGGCGCCCTCCAGCCGTCCTACGTCTGCGGCATGGCCGCCTCCACCTGGGCCGGGGACCGCTGCCAGCAGCTCTCCGGCCCCTGCGTCGACGAGTACGTGTCCGCCCTCGCGCTGCAGGCGATGGCACCGGCCGCCCTGGAGATCTCCCTGGCCGCTGCGGAACAGGAAGAACAGCGGCGCGCCGAGACCGACCGGATCTGGCGGCAGCGCCTCGAGCGTGCCGGCTACGCCGCCGACCGCGCCCGCCGCCAGTACCAGCTCGCCGAGCCCGAGAACCGGCTCGTCGTCCGCCAGCTGGAGAAAGACTGGAACGAGGCCATGGCCGAGCGCCAGCGCCTCGACGAGGACTACGACCGCCACCTCGCCGCCCGGCCCCGCGCCCTGACCGCCGCAGAACGCGACCGGATCCGGGCGCTGGCAGCCGACCTCCCCGCCGTCTGGAACGCGCCGACCACCACCAGCGCCGACCGCAAGCAGCTGCTCCGCCACCTGATCGAGGAAGTCACGGTGACCGTGATCGGCGACACCGAGAAGGTCGACGTCGAGGTCACCTGGGCCGGCGGCCACCGCACGACGGGCCGCGTCATCCGCCCGGTCGCCACCCTGGCCCAGCTGAGCTACCTCCCCCGGCTCCGCCAGCGCGCCGAAGAACTGCTCGCCGCCGGCGCCACGACCGCCCAGATCGCCGGCGCCCTCGACGCCGAGGGCCTCCGGCCGCCCAAGCGGACCCCCGTCTTCACCAAGAACGCGGTCCACGACCTGCTCAGCGCGCTGGGCCTGCAGCGCTCCCGCAACCCCTCACGACGCCCGGAACTCGGCGAGCACGAATGGTGGCTACGCGACCTCGCCGAGCACCTGGGAATGTCCAAGATCACCCTCGACGCCTGGGTCCGCCGCGGCTGGGCCGACGGCTACCTCCACCCAGAAGCCCGCCTCATCGTCGTCCGCGCCGACCCCGCCGAGACCGAACGCCTCCGCGTCCTGCACGAAACCCCCCGCGGAGCCCGCATGCGCCGCCCCTGGCAGCAGAATCAGGAAGCCAGCACCAGATCCGAAACGGAAGGAAACCCAGACGACAATGACCGGACACGCTTACGACAGCAGTCCGGCTTCGCCCTTTCTATGTCGAAGCGGCGCAGGAACGCCTGCCAGGCCCGGTTGACCTCCTCGTCCGTGGTCCCGGCGCGGGAGGACCACAGCCAGACCGGGTCCGCGTCCCGCTGGCCGGGCAGG
>JBEKFH010000532.1:0-2740 GCA_050013415.1 Streptosporangiaceae bacterium
GTTTCGCGCTCAACGCCGAGTCCGGGCCGGTGGTGGCCCGGCTGGTGGAGCGGCTGGACGGCATGCCGCTGGCTATCGAGCTGGCCGCCGCTCGGGTGGAGTCGCTGGGGATGTCGCAGCTGCTGGACTGCCTGAATGACAGGTTCGCACTGCTGGCAGGCGGCGCCAGGACCGCGCTGCGGCACCGCTCGCTAGCGGCGGCGGTGGAGTGGAGTTACCTGCTGCTCGGCGAGAACGAGCAACGTGTCTTCCGCCGGCTGGCGGTGTTCCCTGGCCCGTTCACGCTGGAGGCCGCGGACGCCTTGGCGGGAGCGGGTGCGAGAACGGTGGTACTGCGGCTGGTGGACTGCTCGCTGCTCGTGCCGCCGCGGGCGGGGCCTGATGGCCGGGTTCGCTATCTGATGCTGGAAACCCTGCGCGGATACGGGGCTGACCGGCTTGACGAGTCCGGAGAGCAGCCCGCCGCCGCCGCCGCGCTGGTGCGGTATGCGATTCAGGTGGCGGAGAAGGCCGCGGCCGCGTTGAAAACCAGCACTGGGGAACTGGCCGCTGTCCGGTGGCTGGACGCCGAGGACGCCAATCTGCACCAGGCCCTGGCCTGGGCGGTGGAAAACGATCCGATTACCGGGCTGCGCCTGGCGATCGCCCTGGCGCCCTGGTGGGTAGCGCGGGGCCGGACGGCAGCCGGGCACCTGCTGCTCCTCGCCGCCGCCGCGCATGCCGAGCCGGGCGGCGACACGTGGTGCGCCGCGCAACTCTGGCTGGGCCGGGCAGCCCTCGCCAACTGCGACATGGCTGGTTCGCTGAGTCATTTCACCGCGTGCCGTGACGCTCTGGCTACGAGCGACCCCTCGCCGATGGTGGCTGACGCGCTGGCCGGCCGGTCGCAGAGCCTGATGTTCCTTGGCCGTGTCCCGGAGGGGGCCGCGGACGCCCATCGCGCCCTGGCCTTGGCCCGCGAACTCGGTTACCCTGCCGCCGAGGCGAGGGCTCTGGGCAGTCTCGGCATCGCGGCTCAGTACACCGGTGACGCCGGGAATGCCTTGGAGTGGGCACGGCAAGCCAGCCAGATCGATCAGGCGGGAATCCCTGGCAGCGTCGCCCGATCGTGCGGCATTGACCTGGCGGTCGCCTTGAAGGCGGCCGGCGAGGTGACCGCCGCGCAGCGCATATGCGCGGACGGGCTGGCGCTGGCACAGGCAGCAGGGGATCTCTATGACCAGGCACTCTGCCTGGATGCCATGATGAAGCTGGACCTGGCGGCAGGCAGCCTGCCGGAGGCTGCGCTGCACCTGCGCGAACTCGCCCGGCTCGCCACGCGGATCGGCATGCGGCTGATCCTGGCCGACTGCCTGGACTCCTGCGGGTTCCTGTGCGCGGCGACAGGCCGCGGCGCCGAGGCCGTCACGCTGTGGGCTGCCTACGCGGCGTTCCTGCTCGAGGAAGGGATGCTCGACCTGCCGCAAGACACCCTGCGCCGCGAGGAATACCTGCGCACGATCGCGCCCGGGCTGGGACCGGACCGGCTCCGGGCCGCCGAGCAGCGCGGCGCGGCGATGACCCTGGCTACCGCCGTTGAGCTCGCCATCATGCTCGCTGTCCCCGATCAGCCGGACCCGCAGCGACCGCAGCCGCCGGGCGCGCCGCGGCTCAGCGCCAGAGAGCAGGAACTCGTCATGCTGGTCGCCCAGGGACGCACCAATGCCCAGATCGCCGGGCATCTGTACATCAGCGTCCGCACCGTCAGCTCTCACCTGGACCGAATCCGGGACAAGACGGGCTGCCGGCGGCGCGCTGACCTCACTCGCCTCGCCCTGCAGGCCGGCCTGGTCTAGCCAGGTTCCGGCTCGGCCGGGCGGCGGTCTGGGCTGCCTGTGGGTCATCTGACCCCTAGTGGTCCCCTTGCCCGCCACTGCACGCTGTCGGGAATGGCCTGGCGGAAGGCCGACCGGGCGCGTCAAGCAGGGAGGCAGCCATGAGGCTGATCGAACAGTGCGTGGCTCGGCGGGAAGTTTCTTCTCAGGTGATCAGGCGGGTGGCGTTCGGGCTGCTCGCGGCCTTGCTCATGATGGGCGCCGCGCCCGCGGCCGCTCTTGCGCAAGCTGCCCATGGCCGCGGCGCGGGCGGCGTGTCCGGCCGGCGGACGCCGTCGGTCGCAGGGCTGACGCCGGGTGAGGGCACCGGCGCGGGGTGGTGCACGACGTACGGCACGGCCGGGGTGAAGGGCCTGTTCAGCTACGAGAACGTGTGGGCATGCGGTCCTGACGACACCACAGGTCCGACGCCGTTTGACTCCAACGGGACGGCGTCTTTTCAGTGCGTGGAGCTGTCGGAGCGGTTCTTGTGGGCGGTCGACGGGCTGGCGCCGATCTTCGGCAGCGATGTCGACGGCGCGGCGCTGGTGTCGCTGTATCACTCCGCTCACCCGTCGGTCGCGGTGGGCAGCCCGGGCCCGTCCAGCCTGCCGCAGCCGGGCGACGTGATGAGCTTCAGCGAGGGCGGCGACATCGACAGCTCGGCCGGGCACACCGCGGTCGTGGTGTCCGCGCCGAACTCCAGCGGCAACTTCACGATCATGTCGCAGAACTGGGCTAACACGGCGGGGGAGGAGACCGCCCACATCGACATGACCGGAGCGCATGACGGCCATGTCCAGCTGCCCGGTTCCTCGTTCTGGAACACCGCCCCGTTCCTTGAGCTCAAGCCCTCGATAGCGAACGGCGACTTCGTCACCTACGAC
>JBEKFH010000533.1:0-2737 GCA_050013415.1 Streptosporangiaceae bacterium
CACTGGCTGTCCGTCGGCGCGCAGCCGACCGATCCGGTCAGGAAACTCCTGGAGATTACCGGCGACTGGCAGAAGTTCAAGGGCCTGCCGGGTGCCGAGGGGACGCTGAAGGTGGCGGCTCCGAAGGAGGACAGGAAGGAAATCTTCGCCGCAGCCGTGCTGGAGACCCTCGGCGACGGTGCCGCGAGTCTCAAGGGCCGGGCGGCGAAGGCGAAGTCCGGTGACACCGCTAAGGCCGAGCCGGCCGCGAAGCAGGCCGCGCCCGCCAGGGCCGAGAAGCCAGCCCGCCAGCCAAAGGCCGCAGACCAGCCGGACAAGGCAAAGGCATCCGGCACCGCGGACACGGCAAAGGCTCCGGACACGACCGCCGCCACAGCGGCGGCCGGCACGGCTGACACGACCGCAGCCACTAGCGCGAAGCCGGCGGACGCTACGGACGCCGGGAAGCCGGCCGATACCGCGAAGCCGGCCGACACGACGGACGCCGGGAAGCCGGCCGATACCGCGAAGCCGGCCGACACGACGGACGCCGCCAAGCCGGCCGACACCGCGAAGCCGGCCACCGAGGCAGGCTCGCCGACCGCGACGGCGGGCGAACCGACCGGCGATGCGGCTCCGGTGACCGCCGCGGCTTCGGTCGCGGCGGACTCTGCCACGGCGGACGCCGTAGACGGCGCCGGCGCCGAGGCATCGGCAGGGCCGGCTGGCGCCGAGTCAGCCAGCGAGCCGGGCAGCGGAGGCTGACGTGCTGGAGGACGCCCTGGAGCACCTCGTGAAGGGCATCGTCGAGTACCCGGACGATGTCCGCGTCGAGAGCCGCGGGCTCCGTCGGGGCCGGGCGCTTGAGGTGCGCGTTCATCCCGAGGACCTCGGCAAGGTCATCGGGCGCGGAGGCCGGACGGCGAGGGCGCTGCGCACGGTGATCAACTCGCTGGCCGGCGACCTCTATGTCCGGGTCGACTTGCTGGACGTCGACGAGATCCGCTAGGGGCATGCAGCTCGTTGTCGGCCGGGTAGGCCGGCCGCACGGCCTTCGCGGCGAGGTGACGGTCCAGGTTCGCACCGATGACCCGGATCTCAGGTTCGCGGCCGGCGCCGTGCTCGCGACGGACCCCGCCGCCCGCGGCCCGCTGACCGTGGTATCGACGCGGTGGCATTCGGGCAGGCTGCTCGTCACCTTCGCCGGGTCGGGCGACCGCAGCCGGGCGGAGGATCTCGCCGGAACCCTGCTCCTGGTGGACTCCGCCGACGTGGGCCGGCCGGAGAATCCCGATGAGTTCAACGACCATGAGCTGATCGGGCTTGACGTGCTGACGACCGCGGGGGATCTGGTGGGTACCGTCAGGGACGTACTGCATCATGGCCAGGATCTGCTGGTGGTCCAGCCCGTGGCCGGCTCGGCGCGGGAGGCTCTCGTCCCGTTCGTGACGGCGATCGTTCCCGAGGTGGACATCGCGGCCGGCCGGCTGGTCATCGATCCGCCGCCTGGCCTGCTCGATCCAGACGCCGCGGGCTAGCCCAGTAGTACCAGCCCGGCCGCGCCCGGGCGGGGGAGGAGGCGCCGCTGTGCGCATCGACATCATCACGATCTTCCCTGAGTACTTTGGCCCGCTCGGGGTCTCGCTGATCGGCAAGGCGGCGCAGCGCGGGGACATCGTCTTCCGCGTGCATGACCTCCGGGCCTGGGCCGACGGCCCGCATCACGGCGTGGATGACACGCCCTACGGCGGCGGCCCGGGCATGGTGATGAGGCCGGAGCCATGGGGCGAGGCGCTGGACGCCGTGCTTGCTGCGGCCGGCCCGGCGAGGCTGGTCGTGCCCAGCCCGTCAGGCACGCCGTTCACTCAGCGGACCGCCGCCGAGTACGCGCGCGAGCCCCGGCTGGTGTTCGCCTGCGGCCGGTACGAGGGGATTGACGCGCGCGTAGCGCAGGATGCCCGCGCCAGGATGGCCGTCGACGAGGTGAGCATCGGCGACTACGTGCTGGCGGGCGGGGAGCCGGCCGTCCTGGTCATGACGGAGGCCATCGCCCGGCTGCTGCCCGGCGTCATCGGCAACGCGCGGTCTGCCGCCGACGACTCGTTCGGCGGCGGTGGCGGCGGGCCGATGGCCGGGCTGATCGAGGGGCCGGCCTACACCCGGCCGCGGGTCTGGCGCGGCCACGAGGTGCCGCCAGTACTGCTCTCCGGGGACCATGCCGCCATCGCCCGGTGGCGCCGCGACGCCGCGCTGCGCGTCACGGCCGCGCGCCGTCCCGACCTCGCCGCCCGGCTCGCTGCGGGCCTCGACGCCAGGGACCGTGAGCTGCTCTTCGATGCCGGTTTTCCGGTCGGCGGCGAAGATGTGGCACACTGAAAGGCGCCGCCTGGCGTAGGCAAGCTCAGCGCGGGCGTGCCAGGGGGCTTCCGGCCCCGCCGAAGAGACCGATGCCGCGCTGTTGCAGGCGTGCGCGTGATCACGACTGAGGAACCACAGCGATGCATACCGCCATTGCCGAACTGGAGCAGGCACAGATTCGCTCCGACATCCCGGAGTTCCGTCCCGGCGACACCCTCAAGGTGCACGTGCGGGTCGTGGAGGGCAGCCGGTCCAGGATCCAGGTGTTCCAGGGCGTGGTCATCCGCCGTCAGGGCGGCGGCGCGCGGGAGACCTTCACCGTCCGCAAGATCAGTTACAGCGTCGGCGTGGAGCGGACCTTTCCGGTGCACAGCCCGTCCATCGACAAGATCGAGGTAGT
>JBEKFH010000534.1:0-2712 GCA_050013415.1 Streptosporangiaceae bacterium
CAGGCCGGCGATATCCCGGAACGAAGCATCCTGCGTGACCGCCACCACGCGGGTGGTCATGACCTCATTGACTATTGCACTCATGTCACCAGCACACCGCGGCGCGGCCGGGTTGGCTCAGAGGCAAAGGTCCCGTCAGGGCATGACCTGAGCCACCTGCCGGGGAAAAACGGGCCGTGGGCGGGCACCACCGTCCGTTCAGACCCTAAGAAGACGGAACGGACGCGGCGGGCCGCCCATACTCAGGCGGCCCGCCGCGACGGTGCGAAACTACCGGCGGGCTACTCCGCGCCGAAGGACTTGATCTCGGCCTCTTCGGCCTCGGTGAGCTCGCGCGGCACCTCGCCCTTGGCGTGCTTGGCGTTCTGCACCTGGTGCCGGATCTGGTCCACGATCTCCGGGTTGGCCAGCGTGGTGATGTCGCCGACGTCGGCGAAGTTGGACGTCGCCGCGATGACCCGGCGCATGATCTTGCCCGACCGGGTCTTCGGCATGTCCGGCACGATCCAGATGTTCTGCGGCCGCGCGATCTTGCCGATGTCGGTCTCGATCGCCTTCTTCACCTTGGCCTCGATCTCCGCGCTCGGCTCGATGCCGGGCTTGAGCGAGATGTACATCTCGACCGCCCGGCCGCGCACGTCGTCGATGACCGGAACGGCCGCCGCCTCAGCGACCTCCTGCACCGCCAGCGCGGACGACTCGAGTTCCTTGGTGCCGAGCCGGTGCCCGGCCACGTTGATCACGTCGTCGACCCGGCCCAGGATCCGGAAGTAGCCGTCTTCGGCCTGGACCGCGCCGTCGCCGGCGAAGTAGGGCCAGTCGTGCCAGTCCGTGCTCTTCGGGTCCTTGTTGTACTTGGCGAAGTACGTGGACACGAACCGGTCGGGCTGGCCCCAGATCGTCTCGAAGATGCCGGGCCACGGGTTGCGGGCGACGATGTTGCCCGCCTTGCCGCTGCCCTGCGGGATCGCCTCGCCGTTCTCGTCCAGGATGTCGAGGTAGATGCCGAGCGCGGCCGGGCCGCAGCTGCCCGGCTTCATCGCGAACAGGGCGGGCAGCCCGGTGCCGATGAAGCCGCCGGTCTCGGTCTGCCACCAGGTGTCGACGATGACCGCCTCGTCCTTGCCGACCGACTTGTAGTACCAGCGCCAGACCTCGGGTTCGATCGGCTCGCCGACCGTGGTCATGTGCTTGAAGTGGTAGTCGTACTTGGCCGGCTCGTCCGGGCCGACCTTGCGCAGCATCCGGATCGCGGTGGGGGAGGTGTGGAAGATGTTCACCCCGAGCCGCTCCGCGATCCGCCAGGGGCGCCCGGCGTCCGGGTAGTTCGGCGTGCCCTCGTAGATCACGCTGGTGGTGCCCAGCGAGAGCGGGCCGTAGACGATGTAGGAGTGGCCGGTGATCCAGCCGATGTCGGCCATGCACCAGTACGTGTCGTCCGGGTGGATGTCCTGGTAGTACTTGGACGTGCCGGTCACGTAGGACAAGTAGCCGCCGGTGGAGTGCTGGCAGCCCTTGGGACGGCCGGTGGTGCCGCTGGTGTACATCAGGAACAACGGCGCCTCGGCCGGCATGGAGACCGGCGCGACGACCGCGCCCCGGTGGTCGGCGAGAAGCTCGTCGACGAAGAAGTCCCGGCCTTCCACCATCGGCGTCCCGGACGAGTACTCGCCCGGGAAGCGCCGCCAGACCAGCACCTTCTCGACCTCGGTGCCTTCCTTGCGGGCCGCCTCGACCGCCTCGTCGGCCTTGACCTTGTGGTCCTGCACGACGCCGCTGCGGTAGTAGCTGTCCATCGTGATCAGGATCTTGCTGGTCGAGTCCGCGATGCGGTGGCCGGCGGCCGCGCCGCTGAACCCGCCGAACACCTGGGAGTGGATCGCGCCGAGCCGGGCGCAGGCCAGCATCGTGACCGGCAGCTCGGGCACCATCGGCATGTGCAGGGTGATCCGGTCGCCGGCCTTGACCCCGGCCGCCTGCAGCACCGCCGCGAACTCGTTGACCTGGCGGTAAAGCTCCTGGTAGGTGATCACAACGTGGGCCGCGTCCTCGGGTTCCGGGACCCAGATCAGCGCCGCCTTGTTCTTGTGCTTGGCCAGGTGCCGGTCAACGCAGTTGTAGCTGGCGTTCAGCTTGCCGCCGACGAACCACTTCCAGAACGGCGGGTCGCTGGTGTCCAGGGTGGTGTGCCAGTACTCGTCCCAGGACAGCAGGTCCGCGTATTCCCGGAAGCACTCGGGGAAGTTTTCTTCCGCGAACCGGGCCAGGATCGCCGGGTCGGACGCGTTCGCCTGGCCGATGAACTTGGGCGGCGGGGGATAGTAGCCCTCTTCGCGCCAGTGCACGGCGATGGTGGCCTCGGAAGATTCGGACGAGTCCGTTTCTTCTTCGGCGGTCTGCCCTTGAACTTCTTCGGCCATTGGGAGTCCCTCCGCTTGCGATTACTTTCAGACTTAACGCCGGAAGCACTCCAATTTAACGCTAGCGGGCAGCATCCTCCACGGTCACGGTGTACCTATCTGGCGGGTACCGGCGAGCGCAGCTCGGGGAACACGCCGTCCAGCCCGGTTAGCCGGATGATCTTGAGCAGCGACGGCCGGGCCGAGGTGAGCTTGAGCTGGCGGCCCGCCTGCCGGGCGTGCCGCGCGATCCTGGCTAGCACACCGAGACCCGAGGCATCGCAGAAGGTCAGCCCGGACAGGTCGACGCTGA
>JBEKFH010000535.1:0-2703 GCA_050013415.1 Streptosporangiaceae bacterium
CTCGACGCAGTACGAGAGAGGGTCCTCGCTACCTGATCGGCGGCCAGCAGAACAGCAGATGCGTCGTTGGATCGTACGAAGCAAGCTCCGCCGGCGACATGCCGGTATGTGCATCATTCATTATGGCATCTTGATGCCTCCAATAGGAAGCACTATGATGTCTATATGCGCACTACCCTGACGCTGGATCCTGACGTGGCCCGGCTTCTAGAGGACGCCGTGCATCGCGAGCGGCGCCCGATGAAGCAGGTCGTCAACGACGCCCTGCGGCGAGCGCTGACCACGCCGAGCCCGCACCGGGAACCGTTCAGGGTCGCCGTCCATGAATCCGGAGTGCGGCCGGGTCTCGACCTCACGGGGTTCAACCGGCTCGCTGATGAGCTTGAGGACGAGGCGATCATCGAGGTTTCCCGGCGGCGCCCATGATCGTGGTCGACGTCAACCTGCTGCTCTACGCCGTGATCTCCGGCTTCCGCCAGCATGACGCCGCCCGCGACTGGTGGGAGGAGACTCTCAGCGGGCCAGCCGAGGTGGGACTGAGCAGCCCGGCGATTTTCGGGTTCATCCGCGTTTCAACGAACCCGCGGATCCTGACATCGCCGCTTCCGGTGAAGGCGGCCGTCGGACACGTGACCGGATGGCTCGACCAGCCGAACGTCAGCTTCCTGGCCCCCGGACCCCGCCACCTCGACATCGCGTTTGACCTCCTGCACGGCATGGGCACCGCGGGCAATCTCACCACGGATGTCCAGCTAGCCGCGCTCGCGATCGAGCACAACGCCGGCCTATTCTCGAACGACAACGACTTCGGCCGGTTCCCGGCGCTTCGCTGGGTGAACCCGCTCACCTGACCCGCCGGCGCCCGGCCGACGGGATCCTCCGGGAGCCGGCCCGAACCCGAGAGCCCGGTCATGTCCGCCCGGCATCTGCCGAGCATTCTGAACGGAGAGACCGGTGAACTCCCGCTGCCAGCGCATCTCCTCCTGGCGCGGCCGCAGACCGTTGCCACAGATCAGCTCGCTAGGTCACCCGCCTGCGGCGGGTATCTTGACGCGGGCGAATCGCTGAATGCCGAGCCGATCAGGGAGCATGCATCGTGAAGATCACCGAGTTCGAGGCACTGAGCTTCGACTGCTACGGGACGCTCATCGACTGGGAGGCGGGGATCACCGCCGTTCTCGGCCCGTGGGCCCGGTCCCGCGGGCTCGCACTCGGCGACGAGGCGCTGCTGGCCGCCTACGGCAGGCAGCAGGCACGCGCGGAAGCCGAGGATCCCCGCGCGCTCTACCCCGACATCCTGGCCCGCAGCATCACCGCACTCGGGCAGGAACTCGAGGCCGAGGTCACCGACCAGGACGCGCAGCGCCTGGCCCGGTCCGTGCCCGACTGGCCCGCGTTCGACGACTCCCCCGCCGCGCTGGCCAGCCTTGGCGCGCGGTTCAAGCTGATCATCCTGTCCAACGTCGACCGCGAGTCCTTCGCGGGCAGCAACCGGCGGCTCGGGGTGACCTTCGACAGCATCCTGACTGCCCAGGACATCGGCTCCTACAAGCCCTCGTCGCGGAACTTCGACGCGCTGCAGGCAGAGGCACGGCGGCTCGGCGTGGGCGACGGCAAGCTCCTGCATGTCGCCCAGAGCCTGTTCCACGACCACGTCCCGGCCAGGAAAGCCGGGCTGCGCACGGTGTGGATCAACCGCCGCCACGATAAGCCCGGCTGGGGCGCCACCCCGGCCCCGCCCGCCGACGTCACGCCCGACTGGGAGTTCCCCTCCATGGCCGCGTTCGCCGCCGCCGCCGCCCCGCCGCCACCACGTGAGTAGCCGACCTATGACCTAGCCATCAGGGCTGCGCAGCCAGTCCTCCTTCAGCGGCGGAGCGGGCGGGCCGCCGATCAGCCAGGCATGAAGCGCCTGGATGAGCGGGCCCGGATTCCGCCGGGAACGCGGGAACGCGCGGCTGCTGGTGAACAGCAGGCCGGTCATGGTGCTACCTGCCTGCAGCGCTTCCAGCATGATCGGCCGGAAGTCCTTAACGTTCTCGGTAAGCAGCCATCGTTGCTGCGCAGCCGACCACGCGAACAGGTCGCCGTCGGTCATCGACCGCAGATCAGCTCGCTCGGCTACGGCGACAACGTCGTGCCCGAGCTCGCGCAGCGCGACCGCGATCGCCGGCGAGAACATCTCGTCGAGCGCGAGCCGGCCAGCGGACGGTCGATTCATGCGATGAGCTGCTGCTGCACCCGCCACGCCGCCTCGGCGCTGGCCGACGCGTCGTCAGCGTCAGCGATCTCGGCGTCAATCTCGTCCCGGTAATCCCCGTAGTAGCTGACCGCCGCGGCGACCTTGGCGGCGTCAATCGCGAACACCTCGGCTGCAGCGTCCAGCGCGGCCGGACCGCGCTCGTCCACCTCGCGCAGGAACTTGACGATCTCCCAGATGTCCGGGCCATACGCGAGCGCCGCCCGGCGGCCGGACGGGCCGTCCTTGAACACCACACCCGGGTGATCCGCCATCCGCAGGCCCTCATCGATCAGCCGCTGAGCCAGCGCCGACACGTTGGAGCCCGTCATGGCCGACGCGCGGTGCCGCAGCCTGGCCAGCACGGCCGCGTCGAACCGGATAGAAAGCGGCGTCGTCATGTATGACATCGTAGCGCATACGCTACAACTGCCAAGAAGTAGAACGGGGCCGCTGGGCGAACT
>JBEKFH010000536.1:0-2701 GCA_050013415.1 Streptosporangiaceae bacterium
GCGGCGAGGAAGAGCGCGGTCCCGCGCAGTCGCAGTTGCTGTCCCGGTCGCTGTCGCGGGCGGGAGGCCGGAGCCCGAGCGCTAGTGTTCATGCCGTTGGGACGCACGCGCCGGGCGGCTGGTTCCGGCCCGGCGATAATCGCCGGCAGGAGGCGGAACCGATCAGCCAGCCAGAGGCGATTCCGATCAGCCAGCCAGAGGCGATTCCGATCAGCCAGCCAGCAACCTCGGGCGGCGGCGAGGGCAGCTCCTTCGCCGGAGGGGCAGCCCGCTGGCTCGGCATGCTCGGGCGGCTGCGTGACGTGGTCCGCCAGGAGGTGCTGCGGTCCCAGCTTGCCGGGCTCCCGCAGCTGATCGGGCCGCCTGCGCAGGTGCTCGACGTCGGCTGCGGGCAGGGCACCCAGGCACTGCATCTGGCCAGGGCCGGGCATGAGGTCACCGGCATCGACTCCTCCAGCGAGCTGCTCGCCGCCTTCGAGGCCGCTCTGGCGGGCGAGCCAGGCGACGTCGCGGCCCGGGTGCGCCTCATCCATGGCGCTGGCGAGAACGCGCCCGCACTGGTGCGGGGAGCTTTTGACGTGGTGCTGTGCCACGGAGTCCTGATGTACCTTCCCGATATCAGCCCCATGCTCGGCGCGCTGGACGCGGTGACCGCCGCCGACGGCGCCCTGTCGCTGCTCGTGCGCAACGGGCTTGCCACCTCGATGCGCGACGGGCTGCGCGGCGACTGGCCGGCCGCTCTGGCCGCCTTCGACAGCAAGGACTACGTCAACCGGCTGGGCCTGCAGGCCCGCGCCCACACCCCGGCGGAGATGGACGCCGCGCTCGCGCCGCTCGGCTGGCAGCGCCAGGAGTGGTACGGCGTCCGGGTCTTCACCGATCACCTGGATGAGCCCGCGCCGGGGCCAGCCGAGCTGGCCGGCCTGCTCGCTGCCGAACGCGAGGCCGGCCACCGTGACCCGTACCGCAGCGTGGCAGCTCTGCTGCACCTGGTGTATCGCCAGGCGAGCACCGCGGCCTTAGCGCGAGCTCCTGGCGGCCTGGCTGGCGCCGAGCGCCCGGCCGGCCTGATCGGCCAGCGTCACGGCGACCAGGCGCGCCTGCAGTGAGGGCCTCGAACCCGGCCTGGGCTTCAGCATGAACCGGCCGTAGTACTGGCCGTTGCCGAAGGTCCGCAGCTCGATCTCCTCGCCGGGGAGGCCGAACTGGCCAACATCCCGCCGGGCGTGGCCCACCATGACGGTCCCGTCCGTCTCCAGGCGCGGCGGGTGGCCCAGCAGCGCGCCGTACTCGAAGCGGGCTCCCTCCAGCTCCAGCAGGCCGACGAGCTGCTCCTTCACGTGATCGACCACCGCATCGGGGGACCGGGCTGACTCGCCTAGCAAAGCTGTCTCGTGGATCAGCGCGAGGTAGCCCGCGTCCGTGATGGCGACGGTCCTCAGCCGCCGGGCGCGGGCAGCCAGTTGCGACACCGCCAGCCCGGTCAGCAGCAGCAGGGCCGCGGTGGTGACATCCGCGGAGTGGCGGATCGTGAACCGGTAATACGGCAGGGTGAAGAAGAAATCGAACCAGACCGCCGCCCACACCGCTGCCAGGGCGCCAGCCATCCGGTTCCCGATCGCGGAAACTCCGACGATAACCACGACCAACAGCAGGGCCGCATTCGTGTTGGACCAGCTGGCGCGAAACGGCAGCAGGATCGCCGCCGCGCCCAGCGGTGCCACCAGCGCGGCCAGTATCGCGATCCGGTCTCTGCTCAGGAAGCGGGTCATCGGTGGCACCTCCGCGCGGATCATGGCTTCAACATCGCGCCGACCAGGCTTCCCGGCTCACCTGAGACCCAGTATAGACCGCGGCAGCCTGACGCCAATGAGCAGGACCAAGTGCTCAGCTGGGGGTCGGCCACCTTCGGCCGAGGCCGCCGGAATGCCGACCCGCTAATTCCTATGAGGAGCAGCAGCCGCCGGGGCACGTGAAGTGGCCTGACACACTGGCCGCATGACCGCGCCTGCCGAGCCGCCTCACGTCGTCATCGTGGGCGGCGGGATCGCCGGGCTCGCCGCCGCGTTCTTCCTGCGCGACGCGGGTGCGGCGGTGACCGTGCTGGAGGGATCACCGCGGCTCGGCGGCAAGCTCGCCGTGTCCGAGGTGGCCGGTATCGCCGTCGACTCCGGTGCCGAGGCGCTGCTGGCCCGGCGGCCGGAGGGCACGGATCTGATCGCAGCGGTAGGCCTGGCCGGTCAGCTGGTGCAGCCGGGCACGACGACGGCCGGGATCTGGACCAGGGGACGGCTGCGGCCGCTGCCGCGGCGCCAGGTCATGGGCGTGCCCGCGGATCTGGATGCGCTGGCCGAGTCCCAGATCCTCTCCGCCGCCGGGCTGGCCAGTGCCATGGCAGATGCCGGGCTGCCGGCGACACCGCGGGACGGCGACGTGTCGGTGACCAGCTTCGTCGGGGCGAGGTTCGGCCAGGAACTGGTGGACCGGCTGGTCGACCCGCTGCTCGGCGGCGTCTACGCGGGCCGGTCTGAGCGGCTGTCGTTCGAGGCGACGCTGCCCGGGCTCGCCGCGGCGTCGCGGCGGTACGCCTCGCTGGCCGCCGCCGCCCGCTCCGTGCTCGACACCCCGCGACCCGACCGCCCGCCGCCGGATCACCCCGCGCCGGATCACCCCGCGCCGGATCACCCCGCGCCGGGCCACC
>JBEKFH010000537.1:0-2698 GCA_050013415.1 Streptosporangiaceae bacterium
CTCGGCAAGATGGGCCTGCTCGGCATGCACCTGACCGGCTACGGCTGCGCCGGGATGGGCCCGGTCGCGTACGGCGTCACCTGCCGGGAGATGGAGGCGGCAGACTCCGGACTGCGGAGCCTCGTGTCGGTGCAGGGCTCGCTGTCCATGTTCCCGATCTGGAAATACGGCTCCGAGGACCAGAAGAACGAGTGGCTGCCCAGGATGGCGGCGGGCGAGGCGATCGGCTGCTTCGGCCTCACCGAGCCCGACCACGGGAGCGACCCCTCCGGGATGGAAACCCGCGCGATTATTAACGGAGGGGACTGGGTGCTCACCGGCAGCAAAATGTGGATCACCAACGGGTCGATCGCCGACATCGCCGTGGTGTGGGCCTCGACCCCGGACGGCATCCGCGGCTTCCTGGTGCCGCGCGGCGCGCGCGGGTTCAGCACGCGGAACATCCACAAGAAGATGTCACTGCGCGCCTCGGTGACCTCTGAGCTGCACTTCGACGAGGTCCGGCTGCCGAAGGACTCGGTCCTGCCCGGCGTGACCGGGCTGAAGGGCCCGCTGTCCTGCCTGTCCGAGGCCAGGTTCGGCATCGTGTGGGGCGTCACCGGCGCGGCCCGCGCCTGCTTCGAGGCGGCCGCGGACTACGCGCGCACCAGGGAGCAGTTCGGCCGGAAGATCGGCGGGTTCCAGCTCACCCAGTCCAAGCTGGCCTGGATGCTCGCCGACCTGGTCAGGGCGCAGCTGCTCGCGCTGCACCTGGGGCGGCTGAAGGAGGCCGGGACGATCACTCCGGAGCAGGTCAGCCTTGGCAAGATGGCCAACGTGCGGGCCGCGATCGAGATCGCCCGGCAGGCCCGGACCGTGCTCGGCGCCAACGGGATCACCCTGGAGTACCCGGTCATCCGGCACGCGAACAACCTGGAATCGGTGATCACCTACGAGGGCACCGAGGAGATCCACGTGCTCGCCCTCGGCCAGGCGATCACCGGCATCTCCGCTTACCGTTAACGGTGGCGGTGGCGATGGGCCGGCCGGGGCGAGTGCGCCAGACGGGCCGGGTGTGACAGCACGGGCTTCCTGGTCTTGGCGGGGCGGCTGTACTGGGTACCGAGGCGGAACAGGTGCACGCGGCCGATGTGGTCCCACCTGACCCCGGTGACGGCGCGCATCTTGATCACGATGTCCCACGGCTCGTCGGCCACCAGGACCGCGCCGACCCGGTGGGCCTTCAGGAAGCTCTTGATGGCGGCCGCGGTGGTGGTCGGGATAACATTGCCCTCCGCCAGGCTCTCCTGCAGGGCGCCCTGCCGCACCCCCGCCGGGGTTCCCCCGAAGAAGCCTCCGGCCAGCCGGAAGTAGAAGTGGGTATCGGCCTGCCAGATCAGCTGCCGGTCGTGGTGAGCGTCGACTATCCAGAGGATCTCGCCCGGCGTCAGGTACTGCTTGTAGATGCCGGACGCAAGGAACGGGGTTTCCGGCACCTGCGTGGCCCAGACGGGGGAAGCAAAGTTCGGCAGGATCGTGGCTGCCGCCGCGACGACGAGCAGCCAGCGCAGCAGGTGCGGCCATCGCCGCGGCAGCGGAGTCGGCCGCCACAGCGGCGACGACGGCGGATACGGTGACGGCGCAGCCGGCCGGGTGCGCCAGGCCGGCCGGGCAAGCCAGAGCGCCACGAGGACCGCGATCAGCAGGTAGACGTAGGTGACCAGCCGCCCCGGCTGGGCGACGCTCAGCACGGGCAGCGCGGCGACCAGCCGCCACGGCAGGATGTCAGCCCCGAACAACCGGAACGAATCGCCGAGGCTGAGCGCCAGGAGGACGATCAGGCCGGCCAGCAGGGCAAGGCTGCTGCGCCTGCGTCGCTCGGTGACGGCGAAGAGCACGATCACCACGATCAGGGGGATGCCGAGATACCACGGGTTGTCGCCCCAGCGGGAGCCGAACTGGCTGTACAGCACGGTGTAACGGCCGGGGGTGACGTACCGGAGGAAATCGGCGCTCCGGTGGGCGCCGTACTCGATGGTCGCGTAGTGCAGGGCCTTGACGATCTGCGGCCGGGTGAACGCCGTGTACAGCAGCGGGCTGGCGGCGACGGCGGCGATCAGGTAGGCGCCCGCGACCGGCGCGACGGCGCGCAGCAGCCGCCGCCGCCGCTCGGCAGGGCCCACCGCGAACCCGACGAGCCCGCAGACCAAGCCCACCAGGGTCATCGTGGCGAAGACCTCTTCCCCGATGTACAGCTGCATGCCCAGCACGATCCCGAGCAGCAGGACGAACCACGCCGGATGGATCGAGCCTTCCAGCAGCCGCACCACCAGGTAGGCGGCCAGCGGGATGAGGAAGACCAGCGTCAGGCTCGGATGACCCTGCCCGAACTCGTCAATCAGCGACGGGGAGAAGCCGAAGAAGAACCCGCCGATGAGCGCGGGCAAGAACAATCCGGCGATTCGCCGGCACAGCAGGTACGCGGTCCAGGCGGCCAGCGCGGGCGCCGCCAGCTCCGTCACGTTGAAGCTGAAGAACGGCCCGTGGCTGTCGGTCAGTCCTTGCAGCGCGATCGCCGGGCCGGGGATCGTGGTGGCCCAGGTCAGGTTGATGCCGAACGGCGCCCAGGCGGCGTTGGAGAAGATCGCGCTGATGTGGTGGCTGAGGGCGTACGGCCACCAGCGGAAGGACCAGACGAACAGGGAGCCGTCCTGCGCCT
>JBEKFH010000538.1:0-2696 GCA_050013415.1 Streptosporangiaceae bacterium
GCCGACGACAGCCAGCGGGGGATGTGCAGCACCCAGCCCGAAACGTCATCGGCCACCTCGGTGCTGCCGAGAGGCAAGGTTCGGATAGCGCCGAGCACCACCGCGACGACCAGTAGCGAGAGAACTGCGAGCAACAAGTCCGCGGGGCGGCGCACCCGCTCCGCGCCTTCCGAACCGCCCTTCGGGGCGACTTCCACCCGGCTGGCGGCAACACTTGACCCATCGTTCGGTTTCTCGCCAGCGGTCATCGCCATATTTTCTCAGCTTCCCCGGGTAGCGTGCGACATGCGCCGCTGCCCATCGGCGGCTTTACGGTGCGGCTACGCACCAGGCTAGGCGTACAGAGCAGACCGCCCGCCGTCGGACTCGCCGTAGCACGGTGAGTCCGACGGCGGGCGAATGTCAGCCGGTGCCCCGCACACACCTGCCAGCGGTCACGTCACCATCGGTACCAGCGGCTGCGCGAGCCGCCTTCGCCGGCCCGGACGAGGAAGCCAATCAGCCAGAGCACGAGGACCACTAGTACGGCAGCCGCACTTGGGGTTGTGACCAGCGGCGATGTGCGAGGCCAGTGAGGCCGGGCATAAAGGGGCAGCCGCCTGTCGATTCATGTGCTTGTGAAGACAACTGAATTGAAGGCGGCTGCTGCCGTCAGGATAGGCGCCGCGGCGGTGCTGCGGGAACGGGCGGGGCTGCTGGGAGCGCTGCGGCCGCATTTCGCGCGGACGGCGGTGTGGCTGCAGGCCGGGAAGTACGTGGCGGCGGTGATGAGTGACCTGCCCGAACGCAACGGGTGGAGCATCGCGCGGTTCGCGGGGGATGCGACGCCGGACAAGACGCAGCGGCTGCTCAATCACGCGTCATGGGACACCCTGGGCGCGATGAGCAGCGTGCGCCGGTTCGCGGTGGCGGGGCTGGATGAGGCTGCCCGCCGTAACCGGCGGCCCGGCGGGATGCGGATCGGGGTGCTGGACGAGACCGGGCAGGAAAAGAGCGGCACGGCGACGGCCGGGGTGAAGCGGCAGTACCTGGGGTGCGCGGGCCGGGTCGCCAACGGCATCAACACGGTGCACCTGGCGTACGCGCGGGAAGGCACCGGGCACGCGCTGATCGCCGCCCGGCAGTGGATCCCCCGCGAGCAGGCCGCGGACAAGGCGGTCGCGCAGGCCACCGGGCTGCCCGCCGGGCTGGTGTTCGCGACGAAGGGAGACCTGGCCATCGGCTTGTGCGCCGAGGCGTACGCCGACGGCGTCAGCTTCGATTTCGTCTGCGGCGATGAGGTGTACGGGTCCAGCACCCGGCTGCGGGCCTATCTGGAAGACCAGCGGCAGGCCTACGTGCTGCGGGTCGCCTCCAGTCACATGCTCACGCTTGCCGGCGGGGTGAAGCGCACCTGCAAGGACGCGGTGAAACGCCTGGTCACGAAGAACCGGTGGGAGACCCGGCCGGCCGGGACCGGGTCCAAGGGCCAGCGGTGGTACGCGTGGGCGCTGATCGCCACCGCCTCGCCGTGGCACGTCCTGCTCATCCGCCGTCACCTCAAGAGCGGCGAGCTCGCCTTTCATTACTGTTACGCGCCCGGAGCCCGGCTGCTGACAATGGCACGGCTGGTGCGGGCCGCCGGACTGCGCTGGCCGGTCGAGGAAAGTTTCGAGTTCGGGAAGGACTGCTTCGGCCTCGACCAGTGCCAGGCCCGGCTCTACACCGCGATCCTGCGGCACATCGTGCTGGTCATGGCCGCCCTCGCGGTCTGCGCCGTCACCGCCGCCGCGCTCCGCAGCCGCACCGGCAGCCAGGCCCCGCCGCCCGTCGCGCCCGATCAGGCACCCCCGGCTGACCCCGGCATGATCCCGCTGACCGTCCCTGAGATCCGGCGCATCACCGCCGCGCTCACCGCCCGTCCCCAGTCGTGCCGGCACGTCGGCCACTGGGACGCCTGGACCCGCCGCCACCAGGCCCGATCCGGCTGGTTCCACCAGCGCGCACGCCTAAAACGCGACTTTGTCCTGGTCAGCTAGCAAAGTGCGGCTGCCGTACTAGGCGCTGCAACGCCGCTACTACCCCGAGCGCGATGGTGCAGTTCCCGCCGAGCACCAAGACAACATCGCCACGCGCCAGCAGCGGGTAGACCCGGTCCGCTAGTTGCTGCACAGACGTGGTCACCTGGTCGGCGTTCTGGGCTAGCGGGTGATCGCGGTCCGGGCTCCACGCCTGGTGAGGCAGGTCCCCGTCATCGTGCACCTCGAGCCCGGAGGCGGCGAGCTGTTCGAGAAGGCCAGCCGAACGCAACGCCGCAGGCGCGAGGTCCTAGCCGCGTTTTGCTAGGAACTCTCGGAGGCGGTCTAGCGGCCAGGTGTTGATTACGTCGTCGGGGGTTAGCCAGCCACGTTGGGCTTGGCCTACGCCGTACTTCATGTTGTCGAGGTGCGGCACCGAGTGGGCGTCGGTGTCGATGGCGAACTTGACCCCGGCGTCGCGGGCGGCGCGGATGTGATCCGATGGCAGGTCCAGGCGCTCGGGCGAGGCGTTGATCTCCAGGGCGGTGCCGGTTCGCGCGCAGGCGCGCAGCAGCTCGGCTAGGTCCACCTCTACCGGGGGCCTGCGGCCGAACTTGCGGGTCAGCGGGTGGCCGATGATGTTGACGTAGGGATTCTCACACGCCGTTATGAAACGAAATGTCATGGCACGGCGGTCTA
>JBEKFH010000539.1:0-2695 GCA_050013415.1 Streptosporangiaceae bacterium
CAGAGTGAGTCAGGCAACCCATTCTGGGACGAGAGGGCGACGTCACATGACTGACCTGAGGGTCACGCTTGCAGTCGATGGGGGCCGAGTAGCGACGTAATGGCGACGAAGGCAACTGCCGATCACCTTGAGACAGGCCGGCCGGCCGTTGCCTTCGTCGCCGCCGGGCCGGTCAAACGGGCTCACCTCTGGGCCCGGCCCCAAGTCACCGTGACGTTCCGGAGAACGGGCTACACGACTCACTCCTACTGCACATCTTCAAGGAGAGACCATGAGCAAGTTCGACGCTCAATTCGCGGGTCGGCTGGACGGGCAGACCGTTCTAGTCACCGGAGCCAAGGGCGGTATCGGCCATGAAACCGCCCAAGGCATTGGGAATAGTGGGGCGACTGTGCTGGTGCACGCGCGTCGTGCCGACGACGCCCGACGCGCTGCCGACCTGCTGGTCACCAACGGCAACGGCAGCGGCCGGTACCTGCCCGTAGCCGCAGACCTCGGATCCCTGGCAGGTGTTCGGGAACTGGCCGACGCTGTGCACGAGGCCGCGCCGAAGGGACTCAACGGACTGGTCAACAACGCGGGCGCCGCCTTCTCCAGCAAGGCGCTGTCACCCGACGGGTACGAGCGGACCATCGCCATCAATCACGTCGCGCTGGCGGCACTGACCGACGGGCTGCTCGACCTGCTCCGGAAGGGCGCTGATGACTTCGCCGCGCCCTCGCGGGTGGTCAACATGACCGCCCTGATCGAGTCGCGGGGCAAGCCGATCACCGACTGGAGCTACCCGGGTAAGTACAAGCAGATCCAGGCCTACGCCGATGCCAAACTGCTGGCCCTGATGTACACCTACGCCCAAGCTCGCCGCCATGAGGGCGAGGGCCTGACGTTCAACGCAGTCAGCCCGGGCGCGGTCAAAACCAGTCTCGGCAGCAAGGCCGGCGGGCCGTTCAAAATGATTGAGGCGTTGACCAATCCGTTCGTCGGGCCTCCGGAGAAGGGGTCACGCGGCTGTGTGCGGCTGATGGCCGATCCGGAGCTCGCGACCGCGACCGGAGGCTACTACAGCTCCGCGAAGTTGAAGAAGTCCTCGAAGAAGTCCCAGGACGCCGAAGGCCAGGAACGCATCTACGCCCAGACCATACGGGAGTTGCGCGCCCACCCCTGAGCCGGCGGTCACCTACCGATGAGACCCGCGCTGGCGGGACCTGGACATGGAAGCCGGCGCCGTCCGCGTGCGCCGGTCGGCCGGCATTGTGCGGATCGCCGGGGAGCGCGCCGAGAAGATCGAGGGCGACACAAAGAGCAGCAAGCCGCGCGCGGTCGACGTCGACGCCGAGACCATCGCCGTCTGGCGCGCACCGATGGTCACGATGACGGTATACGCGCACGTCGTGTCCGAGGGGGGACTTGAACCCCCATGCCCTTTTGGGGCACTAGCACCTCAAGCTAGCGCGTCTGCCTATTCCGCCACCCGGACGTAGCCAGCCGACGGCTGAACCAGTGAACGCTGGCTGGCCGCATCACGATAGCAAATCTGGCCGCGGGCGGCGACGGCGAGCAGCCGGGCCGCGGCCAGGCCGGCCACCGCGGCCACGCCGCCGGGCGGTTGGTGCGACGATGGCCGGGTGAGCCAGATTCCGGCCTCCCCCGGGGCGACAGCGCAGGACGAGGTCGCGGCCCTATGCAGCGACCTGATCAGGATCGACACCACCAACCCGGGGGATCACTCCGGCCCTGGGGAGCGAGCGGCGGCCGAGCGCGTCGCCGGACTGCTCGCCGACGCCGGCCTGGCACCCACGGTGCTGGAATCGCGCCCCGGCCGCGCCAGCGTGGTGACGCGGATCAGCGGCACGGACCCGGCGCGGCCCGCACTGCTCATCCACGGGCATCTCGACGTGGTGCCGGCGGACGCGTCCGACTGGCGGGTGCACCCCTTTTCCGGCGAGATCTCCGAGGGCTGCGTCTGGGGCCGCGGCGCCGTCGACATGAAGGACATGGACGCCATGATCCTGACGGTGGTGCGGCAGCGGCTGCGGGAGGGACGCCGCCCGCCGCGCGACGTGGTGCTCGCGTTCGTGGCCGACGAGGAGGCCGGCGGCACCTGGGGCGCGCGCTGGCTGGTGGACAGCCATCCGGACCTGTTCGAGGGCATCACCGAGGCGATCGGCGAGGTCGGCGGCTTCAGCGCCACCATCGGCGGCCAGCGCATCTACCCGATCCAGACCGCGGAGAAGGGCATGGCCTGGATGCGGCTGACGGCACGCGGGACCGCGGGTCACGGGTCGATGCTGCAGCCCGACAATGCCGTCACCGAGCTCGCCGAGACCGTCGCCAGGATCGGGCGGCACGAGTGGCCGGTCCGCCTCACCCCGTCCGCGCGCGCGTTCCTGACCGCAGCCGCGGCGGCGCTGGGCATCGATTTCAGCCCGAACGCGGCCGACGAGGTACTCGCCAAGCTCGGCCCCATCACCCGGATGGTCGGCGCAACCCTGACCAACACCGTTAATCCCACCGTCCTGAACGCGGGCTACAAGGTCAATGTCGTCCCCCAGGCCGCCACCGCCGAGGTGGACGGCCGGTTCCTGCCGGGCTACGAGGAGGAGTTCTTCGCCGAAGTCGACGGGCTGCTCGGCGCGGGCGTCAGCAGGGAATTCATCCATCACGACATCGCCGTGGAGACGACGTTCGACGGCGA
>JBEKFH010000540.1:0-2686 GCA_050013415.1 Streptosporangiaceae bacterium
GGGACCGCCAGCCCAGGGCCGGCCCCGGCGGGGATGGCCCGGACGGCGGCGCCCGCCCGGGCGGGGACGCCGGTGGCCGTCATAGTGCTCCATGGCGTGCTCGCCGCCGCGACCATCCTGCTGGCGGTGCTGGCCGCGACCGGCGCCCCCTGAGCCGCCGCGCCGCCCGGCCGGAGGGCGCACAGGCCAGTTCAGGCCATCAGGACCTGACGCAGCCTTCCCTGGGCCTGTCATCACCGTCAGTGCAGGGACCAGGCATGTGAACGGGGCCGTAGGTGACCTCCCGCCGCCAGAGCGCGGCCGCCGAGATGCGCGGCACTTGCCCGTTCGGGTGCTAGAGGTCCAGGCGCCGGTCGAGCGCGCCTTCCGAGTGCTCGCCTACGAGCCACCGCATCGTGTCTGCTTCAGCTGGAACGTCAATTTGCACTGGCAGCTCGAGACCAACAAGGCGAAGACCAGCGAAGTCGAGGTCACCTTCACCCCCGACGGACCCGAACGCACCCGGGTGATGCTTACCCACCGCCACCTCGACCGGCACGGCGACGGCTGGGAGAGCATGCGTGACGCCGTCGGCTCAGGCTGGAGCCTCACCCACTTCGCCGAAATCGCCGCACAGCACTGACGCGCACCGGCGCCGTCAGTGGCTGACCGAGTAATGCACCGAGCCGTCTGGCGCCTTGCTGATCTTCACGAGGTACGGGGCGCCCGGCGCCTGGGGCGCGGGCGAGGACGGGACGAGTTTCTTGGCGGTCCAGTTGAGCACCCCGTCGCCGCAGTCCTGGAGGCCGCCCTCGTTGTCGAACGCGGGCGTGTCGATGTACTCGCGGCCGGACGCGCCTGCCGACGACAGCGTGCCTTTCCAGTCGAACCGCTGGGAGATCGAGTTCATGTTGAGGTCGAACTTGCCGTGCACGATGGGAATCTGGAACCCGGAGAAGTCGTACTCGACGGTGAACGTGTCGCCGGTTACCGGGCAGTGGTCGATCTGGTTGATGAAGAAGGGGTCGAACTGCGGGCCGCTGGATGTCTGGTCCACGGCGAAGAACAGCTTCTGGCCCTGGGCGTTCTTCCCGGCATAGTCGGTGCTGCTGCTTCCCCCGCTGGCTATGGCGGCCGCGCTCGAGGTGGCTACCAGCAGGCAGGCGCCGAGCACCGAAAAGACGAGATTCTTGCGCATTGCGGTTCTCCTTCTCCCCGGGCCGGCCCGGGGACTCGCGGTGGGTTTTAATCGGGATCGCACCGTCGCGGCCTGGCGCACCGGTGAGGAGCGGGGGGCGGTGGTAACGGCCGGGCCGCCGCCGGGCGGGCAGTTGCCGGCTGGCTGGAAGAGCCAGAATCCGGGCCCGGTTCCGACTGGCAGGCCAGCACGATCAGCAGCTCCGGGCCGGACCGCGGTCCTGGCCCGGGCGGCGCGGAAGGCGGCCCGGCTTAACCGGGCGGCGGCCGCCGGACGGCCCGGCTGATGATGAACGAATGCCTCCCCGGGCGGCTGACGCGGCGGGCTGGCTGCCGCTGACCGATGTCCGCTCAGCGGCCGCCGAGCAGAGCAATCCGGCGTTCCTTGACCGGCACGATAACGCGATCCCCAGCCGCGCGAAAGCCCCCGCGATCTCCGGCCGCGGACTGCGGCCTTGCGCTGTGACTCGCCCATCCCAGGCCCATCGTCTCCGACCACGATGAACGTGGGCCCCGGCCGCATTTGCCCCGGACCCGGACGTGACCCCCCCGGTTGGCCGCTGGGCCGCTCCGGCGCATTCGGCTGCACTCGCCGGGCTCGTCCCCCAGACTCGTCCCTGAAGGAGGTGCCCCGTGCCGACACGCTCAGGACCGGGCAAGCGGTCCGCAGCGTCAGACCCGCCCGGCAATCAGCGGCGCGCGGGTCTCGTATTGCTGAGGGGTCTGCTGGCGCTGGTGATCGCGTTCCTCGTCCTGGAGGCGGCGCTCAACCCCTGGACCTTGCATATCGGTGGCCGGTTTACCCCGCTGACAGCGTGGGACGGCTACGGCACCGTGCGGGCCAGCGACGGCGGGCGCTACGTGCTCTTCACCCGCCTGCAAGGCGGGACTCTCGACTCGGCCTGCGGCTTTTTTGCTCGCTGCCAGACGCTGCGGGGCAGCGCGATGATCTGTACCGGGCGGGGGAGTACCTACACTCTTCAGCTCCTCGGCTCGGTGGACGCATGGTGGAGCACTGACGGGGCCAAGACCTCCTTTGAACTGAGGGACGTCAATTCCGGGCCGGTGCCAGACGGCCGGGTTATCTCGTTCAAGGGCAGCTGGCACGGCACGCGGCTGGTGCTCGCGGACACCGGCAACAGCTTCACCGGTGTCTTCACTCTGCATGGCGCCATCAGGCACAGGACGCCCGCGTCCGATGCCGGGCACGCGTCAGTAACCCTCCGCTACGGCTCGAGCGCCGCCTTCGCCAACGCCTGCCGCGCTCTCCCCGCATGACACGCCAGGTGTGGCGCATGGGCGAGTTCATGGATTCGTCATGGTGCCAAACCACCGAATCACGCCGAGCCGTCTGGAGCTGCACACGGCGGCGGGATAGCACCGCCGGACCTGGTCATTGCGTGCGCCGAGTGGGACCTGGCGGACGATGAGCAATGAGCAGCAGGACCCGTCGGTGAGGACAAGCCATGCACCGCATGATCCGGGGCGCCGCGCCGGCGGCCATGCTGGC
>JBEKFH010000541.1:0-2679 GCA_050013415.1 Streptosporangiaceae bacterium
ATCCGTTCAGCATTGAAACGGATCGTTCCCACTAGTCCTGCCATCGCTGGCAGCACGAGCAGCAGCGTGTCCACCGCGTCGAATACCGGCTCCTTGTCCTCCTGCAAATCCCTGTTGTACGTCAGCGGCAGCCCCTTCAGCGTCGTGAGCAGCCCGGTCAGCCCGCCGATCAGCCGTCCGGCCTTGCCCCGGGCGAGCTCGGCCACGTCCGGGTTCTTCTTCTGCGGCATGATCGATGACCCGGTGGCGTAGGCGTCGTCGATCTCGGCCCAGCCGAACTCATGCGAGGACCAGAGCACGATCTCCTCGCCAAGCCTGGACAGGTGCACGCCGAGCAGCGCCGCGGCGAAGCAGAACTCGGCAGCGAAGTCACGGTCACTGACCGCGTCCATCGAGTTGGCCGCGGCGGAGTCGAAGCCCAGCTCGGCGGCCACGGTTTCCGGATCGAGCGGCAGCGAGGAGCCGGCCAGCGCGCCGGACCCGAGCGGGCAGACCGCCGCCCGCCTGTCCCAGTCCCGCAGCCTGCCGGCGTCGCGCGCGAACGCCTGGACGTGCGCGAGCAGCTGGTGGGCGAACAGCACCGGCTGGGCGTGCTGCAGGTGGGTCAGCCCGGGCGCCGGGGTGGCCAGGTGGCGCTCCGCCTGGTCCATCAGCGCGGTCTCCAGCTCGGCCAGCCGCAGGGTGACCAGCCGCGCGTGGTCGCGCAGGTACAGCCGCAGGTCGGTGGCGACCTGGTCGTTGCGGCTGCGGCCCGCCCGCAGCTTGCCGCCGAGTGATCCGGCCCGCTCCAGCAGCCCGCGTTCCAGCGCCGTATGCACGTCCTCGTCGGCCGCGGTCGGGCGGAAGGCGCCGGTCCCGCAGGCCCGGCCGAGGTCGTCGAGCGCGGCGAGCAGCCGGGCGAGCTCCATGTCGTCGAGCAGCCCGGCCTTGTGCAGCACCCGCGCGTGTGCCCGGGAGGCGAGCAGGTCGTACGGGGCCAGCCGCCAGTCGAACTGGACGCTGACCGACAGCCGGGCGAGCGCCTCGGCTGGCCCGGTCTCGAACCTTCCGCCCCAGAGCCTGACCGGGGGACCTGCTTCGCTGGCTGCCACAGCGTTCCTCTCCCCTGCATGAACGTGGCCGATGCGCGGCCGCGGCCGGGAGCCTACCGGGCCCCGCTGGCGTGGGTGGCCTGGATGGCCGCCTCCCGGTCCCGGCCGGCCGCGATCTTGCTGGGCAGGCCCCAGAGCTCCACGAAGCCCTTGGCGAGGCGCTGGTCGAAGGAGTCGCCGGTGTCGTAGGTGGCCAGCCCGTAGTCGTACAGCCCGGCCGGGCTGCGGCGGCCGGTGACCACCGCGCTGCCAGCCCGGAGCCGCAGCCGGACGTCGCCGGTGACATGGCGGGACGCCTCGGCCATGAACGCCTCGAGCGATCGGCGCAGCGGGGAGAACCAGAGCCCGTCGTAGACGAGCTCGGTCCAGCGCTGCTCCGCCTGCCGCTTGAACCGGGCGAGATCCCGCTCCAGGCAGACGTTCTCCAGCTCCTGGTGCGCGGTGATCAGCGTGATGGCGCCCGGCGCCTCGTAGATCTCCCTGCTCTTGATCCCGACGAGCCGGTCCTCGACCAGGTCGATCCGGCCGATCCCGTGCGCCCCGGCGCGCTGGTTCAGCTCGGCGATGATCTCCCGCGGGCTCAGCTCGCGCCCGTCCAGGGCCACCGCGATGCCCTCGGCGAAGCTCACCACCACCTCATCGGGCTCGCGGGGCAGTCCCGGGTCAGCGCTGTAGCCGTACACGTCGTCGTGCGGCGCCTCCCAGATGTCCTCCAGGTGGCCGGTCTCGCAGCTGCGGCCCCATAGGTTCTGGTCGATGGAGTACGGCGAGCGGGAGGTGACATTGATCGGCAGCCCGGCCTCGGCGGCGAACGCGATCGCCTTGTCCCTGGTCATGCCGGAATCGCGGACCGGCGCGATGACCGTCACCTCGGGCGCCAGGCAGGCCATCCCGACCTCGAACCTGACCTGGTCGTTGCCCTTGCCGGTGCAGCCATGCGCCACCATGGTCGCGCCGTACTCCCGTGCCACCGCGGCCAGGTGGGCGGCGATCACCGGCCGGGAGAGCGCGGAGACCAGCGGGTACCGGTCCATGTACAGGGCGTTCGCGCGCAGCGCCGGCATGCAGTAGTCCGCGGCGAACTCGTCCCTGGCGTCGGCCACGACCGACTCGGCGGCGCCGCACGCCAGTGCCCGCTGCCGGATCGTCTCCAGGTCCTCGCCGCCCTGGCCGACGTCGACGGCCAGCGCGATGACCTCCGCGCCGGTGCTCCTGGCGATCCAGCCGATGGCCACCGAGGTGTCCAGGCCGCCGGAGTAGGCGAGCACGATGCGTTCGGTCATGGGGTCCTCCTGGTGGGTGCCGGCCTGCTGCCTGGGTTTCTGCTGCCGGGGTTTCTGCTGCCCGGGTTGACGATCGGTCTCGCTGTCACTCAATTCCGCCGCTCGGCGAGCCTGAGCAGCGCCTGGGCGAGTTCATCCCCGCCGGGCGGGTCGCGCGCGATCACCAGGACCGTGTCGTCGCCGGCCACCGTGCCGAGGATCCCCGGCCAGTCCGCGTGGTCGATGACCGAGGCGAGGAACTGCGCCGCGCCGGCCGGGGTGCGCAGCACGACCAGGTTGCCGCTCGCCTCGGCGGCGACCAGCAG
>JBEKFH010000542.1:0-2677 GCA_050013415.1 Streptosporangiaceae bacterium
GTTCCGCTCAGGCGCCGCTGATGAGCGAGCTCACCGCCGTGCATGCCACCCGTATCAAGAGCTATTCGCTGGTGAACGCGGTCGCGGCGACCGTCTCCGCGGGGGAGGAGGCCCGGCTGAGCGCGAACTCCTCGGTCGCCGAGGTCATCCCCGATGTGACCATCCAGGGCGGTCAGGACGCAGCGGCCGCGCCCGTGGCCACGACCGGGAAGGCAAAGGCGGATGGGGCCACGTCGCTCGCGCTGCACAACATCCCCGGTGCCTGCGGCCCGAACGGCCAGGTCCAGTTCGCCCCCGAAGGGCTCTCGCTGACGAATACCGCGTCGGACGACCCCTCCGCCCAGACCGCGCGCTCACTCGGCATCACCGGGGCCGGCGTGAAGGTCGCCTGGATCGCGGACGGCGTCGACCCGGATAACGTGAACTTCATCCGGCCGAACGGCACCTCGGTGTTCGACCCGGCCACCGGCGGAGACTACCAGGACTTCAGCGGCAACGGCCCGGGCGCGCAGACCGGCGGCGACGAGGCGTTCCTCGACGCCAACCAGATCGCCGGCCAGGGCCTGCACATTTATAACGTGAACGGTTTCTCCGCGCAGCCCGATCCGTCGGCCTGCAATATCCGGATCGAGGGCGTGGCCCCTGGCGCCAGCCTGGTCGGGTTGGACGTATTCAGCGAGGACGACAATGACCTGCTCGATACGACCGAATCCAATTTCCTGGCGGCCATCAACTACGCGGTCGAGACGGACCACGTCAACCTCAATCGGTCAGGGTGCTCTGGGTGCGGTTACTGATTGTGCTGCTGCCCGATTTCGGGTGTGATGTCTTTTTGTTGTCTGGGCGGCTGCAGCCGGTGCTGCCCGGCGTGCCCGGGTGCGCACCGGCTCCGACCGCGCCGGGATGGTTCTCCTTCCGTTCCGTAAGGTACGTTTCTGCTGGTCAGGTTGGCGCTGGCAAGGCGCAGAGCCGCTGCCAGCAGGTCAGGAATGCCTGTTTCCATGGCCAGTCCGGGCTGATCTTGAGGATGCGCCGGCGAGCGTGGTGCACGAGGCGGGCGGGGAGGTGCCAGACCCGGTAGCGGAGCGTGTCCGGCTCGGCTTCTTTCAGGTCGGCGCAGTCGTGGAAGCCCAGCAGCCGGTTCCAGGCGGCCAGGTCAGCGGCGATGTTGGCGGCCAGGACCCAGCCGCAGTTGACCTGCCAGGTTTTCGAGGGCAGGTTCCGCAGGCCCATCGATTTGGCGGTGCGGACGCCGTCTGTCTCGACGACGGCGTGCTCGCGGTGGAGCACGTCGATGTACTGGGGGTGGTGGCTGCCGGGAACGCCCGCTATCCCGGCGTCGGGGATGTTCGTGCAGGTGATCGAGTACTTCCAGCCGGTCTTCTTCTCGTAGCCGGTGAGGTTTCGCAGGTGCCGGCGGGACGGCTTGACCCGCCGGGCGATCCACCGCAGCCCGTCCGGCCAGTTCCCGGCCCGGCTCATCAGGCCGGTGATCTCGGCGACGTCCTTGTCTGCCTCGGCGTTGCCGTCCTGGCCGGTGCCGGGCTTCCACGCGTGCGCGGGGACGTTCCGGATGGCGTCCTCGTCGGCCGCGGTGATCATCCAGCCGCAGGTGAACAGCAGGATCCGGCGCGGGGAGGACATCGACAGCAGGTGCGTGATGAGGTCATGGCTGGCCCCGGCCCCGTCGACGCGGACCAGGATCTTGGCCCGGAACCGGGCCGGGACCTGCCGGATGGCCGCGGCCAGCACCTCCTTGTGGTCGGTGAACGTGTTCGAGCCCGCGTTGCCGGGCCGGAGCAGCATGGCCAGGGGTTCGCGCGTGTTCGCAGCCCACGCCCCTAATGGATGGAATCCGTAGCCTTTCTTCCAGGTCGGAGCCGCGCCCTCCTTGTCGGAGTACGCGGTGATCAGCGTCGCGTCCATGTCGATGACCAGCCAGCCCGCCAGGGTCTTCCCCGCGATGACCAGCCACGGGAAGCCGGACGGGGTGTCGTCGATCAGCGTCCATACGTGCGCGCGGATCTTCGCCCTGGCCTGCGCGATCCTGGCCAGCGTCCGTGCGTCGGCCAGGCCCAGGGCGCGCCGGACGGTGGAGCCGCTGGGCGCGGCGCCCAGCACCGGCGCGAGCTGGGCCAGCACCGCGATATCGCTCATGCTGGTGGCGCCCAGCGCGATCGCGATCGCCATCGACACGACTACTAAACCGCGGCTGATCTGCGGGAATGTCCCTGCCCGCGTCAGCGCCGCCTCCAGCGCGGCCGTCAGCCCGCACTGGTCGGCGAGCTTGCGCAGTAGCACGCCGCCGCAGTGCCCGGCCAGGCCCGCACCGTCATCAGTAACCTTCAAGCCGTGATCCCAGCCGTTATGCTGCATGGCGAAGAGCGCTCCCAGTCCCGGGGATTGCAACGTGTGGTTACTGCGTAATCTCCCAGGACCAGGGCGCTCTTCGCCACAGAACCGGCCATCCCGACCGCGCCGGTCCGCACCCGTCAGGTGCACCACCGCTTCGGCCGCTACCAGCAACGAATTCGGGAAACCCCAGCTCACCGCCATGCAGAATTCGGCAGCAGCCTTATTCACGACTAACGCTGAATGCCGGAGGTTAGGGCCTCTTGAGCCAGGTCTTCCCGCCCCAGCTGCCGCGCCCGGGCGGCTTGTGATCCAAGTTTTGCTA
>JBEKFH010000543.1:0-2668 GCA_050013415.1 Streptosporangiaceae bacterium
TGATCCGCCGGCCCGGGCTGAGTCACCACGCTAAGTTCGCTCACCCAACGCAGACTAGGGGAGCCTGCCGACAGTTGGCTGCGTTTGCCCGCGCCGCGAGTCGCTAGTGTGACGCGGATTAGCTGCCGGCCTGCTGGCGCCTAACCCTGCCCACCTGCCGAGGCTGACTCGCGGCGCCTGGAGGAGCTTGTTCATGGACTACCGGCCACTGGGACGCGCCGGCGTCCAGGTCAGCCAGATGTGCCTGGGCGCGATGATGTTCGGCGCCTTTGGCAACACCGATCACGACGCGTCGGTCCCGCCTCAGAGATCGTCGAGGCCCTGTGGGTCGCCGATCGGCGCGGCCACGGACGGTTCCGCACCGAGCAGCCCCCCTACTCCCTGCTGACCCGGGCGATCGAATACGACGTGCTGCCGACCTGCCTGCGCCACGGAATGGGCGTCATGAGCTACAGCCCGCTGGCAGGCGGCTGGCTGTCCGGCAAATACCGCAAGGGCCGTGAGGTCAGCGGGCCAGGATCCGCCGCGCGGTCGGCTGGACTCCCAGCGCGCTATGACGCCAGCCACCCGTCAAACGCCGCCAAACTCGATGCTGCGGACGCGCTCGGCGCGCTCGCCGACGAGACCGGGATCACCCTCATCCAGATGGCGATCGCTTTCGTCACCCGGCACCCCGCGGTCACCTCCGCGATCATCGGCCCGCGCACGATGGAGCACCTGGACGCCTACCTCGCCGCCGACGGCATCGACCTGCCTGGCGATCTGCTTGACCGGATCGACCAGATCGTGCCCCCTGGGGTCACGGTCAATGTCGCCGACAACATGTGGGAGTTCGGCACCACGGCGCTGGATGCCGCGTTCCGCCGCCGGTAGGCCAACCTCCCGCGGTGCCGGCTACTTCGCGCAGTGCCAGCGCATCCGCCACCCGCCCGCTGCGCCGCACCGGCCGCATCCGCCACTCGCTTGCCGCGCCGCACCGGCCGCATCTGCCACGCCCCGCCGCACCGGCCGCTCGCGCCCTGGCTTGGCCGTGCAGCACGTAGCATCAATCCTGTGACAGGCATGACTCCGGACGGGCAGCCCCCGCTGGACCAGCCGCCCGGGAGCACCCCCCGTGACAGCCCACCCGGCCGGGACCGGCGGCCTGGAATCATCATCGGGCGGCCCATGGGCATCCCCGTGTACGTCTCGCCGTACTGGTTCCTGTTCGCCGCACTGATCGTGACGTTCTACGCGAGCAGCCTCACCGGGTCAGTAAACGGCTCGGCTATGCGCTACGTCGTGGCAGCGGCCTTCGTGATCTTCCTCTACCTGTCCGTGCTCGTGCACGAACTGAGCCACTGCGCGGTGGCGCGGGCCTTCCGCCTGCCGGTCCGGCGGATCTTGCTGTACCCGCTCGGCGGCTTCTCCGAGATGGAGCAGGAACCGCAGACGCCGGGCAGGGAGTTCCTGGTCTCCGGTGCCGGGCCGCTGCTCTCCTTCGTCCTCGCCGTGATCGGCGGCGTGATCGTCGCCGTGTTCGAGCCGACGGGCCTGCCACGGCTCCTGATCGTCGAGCTGAGCTGGGCGAACGGGTGGCTTGGTGTCTTCAACCTGCTGCCCGGGCTGCCGCTGGACGGCGGCCGGATGCTGCGCGCAGGGGTGTGGAAGCTGACCGGTAAGCCGAGCACCGGCACGATCGCGGCGGCCTGGGCCGGGCGCTTCCTGGCCGCCGCCGTGATCGCCGCGGCGTTCGCGCTGTTCGTCCGCGATGGCGGCGGAGGGAACGGCCTGGTGGTCGCGCTGTGGCTGGGCTTCATCGCCGCGTTCATGTGGGCGGGCGCCGGGCAGTCGATCCGGGCCACCCGGGTCCGCGAGCGGCTGCCCGCGCTGCAGGCGCGGCAGCTCGCCAGGCGCGCCATCCCGATCCCGGCGAGCCTGCCGCTCGCGGAGGCGATCAGGCGCGCCGATGCCGCGCAGGCACGCGCCCTGGTCATCGTGGACCACGACGACACGCCGATCGCGATCGTCAACGAGACTGCCGTGAAGGCGACGCCGGAGCAGCGAAGGCCATGGATCGAGGCGGGCTCGCTGGCGCGGACCCTGGACCCCAGCCTGGTGCTGCCCGCCGACCTGTCCGGGCTGGCGCTGATCGAGGCTGTCCGGCGCTCGCCTGCCAGCGAGTACCTGCTGATAGAGCCGTCCGGCCAAGTGTTCGGGGTGCTCGCGACCAGCGACCTGGACCACGCTTTCGCCGGAACCTGACGCACCGCTCCCCGGAACCTGACGCACCGCTCCCCGGAACCTGACGCACCGCTCCCCGGAACCTGACGCACCGCTGGCCCTGTAATTCGCACCTGCCAGTAGGCGGGCCTGCTGGTATGTCTGGCGCGCTGGCCGGTGTCAGCACTCCGGAAAATTTTTTCTGCGTCTTTTTCTGCCGGGTGCCCCAGGCGGGGCCGGTTTTGTCAGAAGCAGTCGCTAATTTTATCTAAGAAGGTATCTCCAGCAGCACCGACAGCCGGGGAGGAGGAGCCGATGCCAGCAGAACCCCAGCCGCCCGAGCCCTCCGAGCCGCCCGAGCCCTCCGGGCAGCCCGGCCAGCCCGGCACCCCGCCCCCGCCGTCTGCCGGGCGGGAGGTGCTGGCGGCCGGGTTCACCCACCGCGACCGGGAGGACGGCGCGCGGG
>JBEKFH010000544.1:0-2649 GCA_050013415.1 Streptosporangiaceae bacterium
GGTGACGGTAAAGGCGTAACGGATAAACACCATGACGTCGCCGTCGTCGTTGCCGGCGAAGGCCAGCGGGGTGAACTCAGTGACCGGCCCGGTCGCGGCGATGCCCTGGAAGAAGCTGACCAGCTCATCCTTACCGTTCTTGGGGCCGTACCACGGCGCGGAGGCGATCGCCGCGTCGGTGGACCAGTCGACGTCGTCGGTGACCCGGTCCAAGATGGCCTGAACGTCCCCGCGGCCGAATGCCTCATACATCTGCCTGGCCGTGCCGATGTTCTGCTCGGCGCTCATGATCTGCTCCGTTCCTTTGGCGGGGATGACATCGGTGCTGGTTGTGCCCGTGCTGGTGGTCATGACGGCTCCTTGGCTGACGGCTCCTTGGCTGATGGCCTGCTGATGGCCTGCCTGAAACAGTAGGCAAGCGGTGCCGCCCCGGGCTATCGACTGTTCAGTCGATCTTGGCGCCTGCGCCCGCCCCGGTCCTGGCCGTCAGGCCGTGCCGCATCGCGAACATGGCCAGGCCGGCCCGGGTCGAGAGGCCGCACTTGGCGTAGATGTGAACCGTGTGCGTGTGCACGGTTGACGGTGAGATCACCAGCTCGGCGGCGATCTCCCGCTTCGTGGCACCCGCGGCGAGCCAGCGCAGGATCTCCAGCTCACGTTCGGTCAGGCCGGCCGGCAGGGCAGGCAGGGCGGGCGGCGGCGCACCGGCGGCAGCCAGGACGGCGCGGACCGCGTCGCGGTCCAGCGGCAGGCCGGACATGACCCGCGACGCCGCGGCCGGGTCCAGCGCGGCCCGGTACGGCCGCGGCTCGCACAGCGCGTGGCACACGTCCGCCGCGGCCAGCAGGCACGCCGCGGTATCCAGCTCGGACCGGCTCATCCCGGCCGGGTACCCGGAACCGTCCATCCGCTCGTGATGCCGGCACGCGATCAGGCCCAGCGGCGCGAGCACCGGCGACCGGGCCAGGATCCGTCCGGTGTAGTACGGGTGCAGGCGCACCTGTTCCCATTCCTCGGCCCGCAGCGGCCCGGGCCGGTCCCACAGGCCAGCCGGGACCGCTACCCGGCCCAGGTCATGAAGCAGCCCGGCCCGGTAAACGGCCCGCGCATCGGCCGACGGCACCAGCTCGGCGGCGGCGCGCGCCAGGCCGGCGACCCCGCGCGAGTGGCCGGTGAACCACGGGCTCTTCAGGTCGGCAGCGTCCCCGAACCCGGCCAGGGCCTCCTCCAAAGCGGCCTCGTCACCGAACGCGCGCCGCGGCGCCGGCTCGGCATCGACCACGGCTGACCATAGGTCATCCGGGCTGGCGACCGCCAGCAGCTCGGCTGGCGCATCCGAGAACACCGCGACGATCGCCGGATCCAGCGCCCGCCCCGACCAGCGTGCCACCGCCCGTGCCGCGGCCTCGCCGCCGCCGACAGCGTCGAACATCACCGCCGTGTACCCCACGGCGGCGAACCGGGACCCCTCCGCGACCTCCGCGCCAGCCCGCCCGGCGGGGACACCGAGACCATCGAACCGCTCGAAGCTGTCCAGGACTGCGCGCCGCACCGCCTCCGGCAGCCCGAGCCGAGCCGTCAGGTCCGCGCCGACCTCACAGTCAGCCCGCGCCCCCTCCGCCTTCAGCTGCGCCACCCCCGCCGGGCCGCCCAGCGCCTCCAGCCGGACAGCGTCCACGCCCAGGCCCGCCAAGAACTCCACGGCCTCGCCCGGCTCGGCCGGGTCGATCAGGTCACCCCGGGCGCGGACCACGATGTCATCGCCGCCGAACACGGCGGCGATCTCATGCGACGTCGCGGCACAGCCGGCGAACCGCAGCAACGTCGCGTAGTAGACCTCACCCCGGCGACGCTCATCCAGCCCCGCCCGCCTGGCCAGCTCCCCCGCCAGCAAGCACGCGCGCATCGCCTCCCCCGGCGGATGCCCGCGAGTCAGGTCGCTCACCACGGACAACGCCGCGACCACGCCCGCCATGCCGACTATGTCGCCCACGACCGCAAGTCTAAAGATCAACCGGCGATCAGCCCGCGGAACCGGCTGCGCAGCCAGTGCCGCAGCTCGGCCTGGCTGACCGGCAGGGCGGCAGGGCGCTAATTTGACCTTGACCCTGGGGGAAGCCGCACAGTCTAGGGAGCCGAGCACCGGCCCGGCACGAGGGAGCCGTCCGTGGACCTGATGAGCATCGGTGAGTTCGCCAGGCTGTCCCGTCTGTCGGCGAAGGCGCTGCGCCTGTATGACGAGCTGGGACTGCTGCCGCCCGCCCAGGTCGATCCGGACTCTGGTTACCGCTGGTATGCCGCCGGTCAGCTGGACAACGCCCGGCTGGTCGCGTCGCTGCGCCGGATCGGAGTGCCGCTGGCGCAGATCCGGCTGATCCTCAGCCTGGAGCCGGAGGCCGCCGCGGCGCGACTCGGCGCCTACTGGTCAGGGACGGAAGCCGATCATGCTGCCCGCCGGGACCTGGCCGGCTACCTGGTTGACCGGCTGGCTGGGAAGAGGAACGCCATGTACGAGGTCAAGGTCCGCGATATCCCCGCTCGCAGCCTGCTCTGCCTGCTGCGGCATGCCAGCACCGAGCAGGAAGTCTGGGACCTGGGCAAGGAGGTCCTCGGCATGATCAAGGCCCAGCCGACGCCGCGGGTAGAAGG
>JBEKFH010000545.1:0-2633 GCA_050013415.1 Streptosporangiaceae bacterium
GCTGACGCAGCGGCCGGCCGTTGTCCGGCTGCTGCCGCTGCGGATCGAGGAGAGGGAGGGCGAGCGGCCCGGCGGCCAGCTGCCGTCGTATGAGTTCGAGCCGTCGACCGACGTCGTCCTCGACGCGCTGCTGCCCCAGTACATCGCCAGCCGGATCTACTACGCGATGCTCGAGGCGGCGGCCTCCGAGCTCGCGGCGCGGCGGCGCGCGATGAAGGCCGCCACAGACAACGCGAACGACCTGCTTGACCGGCTGACCCGGGAGGCGAACAACGCCAGGCAGGCCGAGATCACCCAGGAAATCAGCGAAATCGTCGGCGGGTCAAACGCGCTCGCTGAAGCGAACGCAGGGAGTGAGTAAGACATGACCGCACCCGTAACCGAGACCGAGGAGACGGCCACCGCCAACGGCCGCGTCGTCCGGGTCATCGGCCCGGTCGTCGACGTGGAGTTCCCGGCCGACGCCATGCCGGAGATCTACTTCGCGCTGCACGTGGACATCACCTACGGCGGCAACACGCGCACGCTGACCCTCGAGGTCGAGCAGCACATCGGCGACGACGTGGTCCGCGCGATCTCGCTCGAGGCGACCGACGGCCTGGTCCGCGGCGCCGAGGTCATCTCGACCGGCGCGCCGATCTCGGTGCCGGTGGGCGACGTGACCAAGGGGCACGTGTTCAACGTCCTCGGCGAGCCGCTTGACGTGCCGGCCTCGTCGCTGAACGTCACCGAGCGCTGGCCGATCCACCGGCTCGCGCCGCCGCTTGACCAGCTCGAGTCGAAGACGGAGATGTTCGTCACCGGCATCAAGGTCCTCGACCTGATGACCCCGTACGTCCGCGGCGGCAAGATCGGCCTGTTCGGCGGGGCCGGCGTGGGCAAGACGGTGCTCATCCAGGAGATGATCCGCCGGGTCGCGAAGAACTTCGGCGGCGTCTCCTGCTTCGCCGGCGTGGGCGAGCGGACCCGCGAGGGCAACGACCTCTTCCTCGAGATGACCGAGACCGGCGTCATCGACGACACCGCGCTCGTCTTCGGCCAGATGGACGAGCCGCCGGGCACCCGGCTGCGGGTCGCCCTGTCCGCGCTGACGATGGCGGAGTACTTCCGCGACGTGCAGAAGCAGGACGTGCTGCTGTTCATCGACAACATCTTCCGGTTCACCCAGGCCGGCTCGGAGGTCTCCACCCTGCTCGGCCGGATGCCGTCCGCGGTGGGCTACCAGCCGACCCTGGCCGACGAGATGGGCCAGCTGCAGGAGCGGATCACCTCCACCCGAGGCCACTCCATCACCTCCATGCAGGCGATCTACGTGCCGGCCGACGACATCACCGACCCGGCCCCGCACACGGTGTTCGCGCACCTTGACTGCACCACGACGCTGTCCCGGGCGATCACCGAGAAGGGCATCTACCCGGCGGTGGACCCGCTGGACTCGACGTCCCGGATCATGGACCCGCGCTACATCGGCCAGGAGCACTACGATGTGGCACAGACGGTGAAGCAGATCCTGCAGCGCTACCAGGAGTTGCAGGACATCATCGCGATCCTCGGTATCGATGAGCTGTCTGAAGAGGACAAGGTCACCGTGCAGCGTGCGCGCCGGATTGAGCGGTTCCTGTCGCACCCGATGTACGTGGCGGAGCAGTTCACCGGCCAGCCCGGTGAGTTTGTCAGCCTGGAAGACACGATCTCCTCGTTCAAGGCGATCGCCGAGGGCAAGTACGACAACGTTCCTGAGCAGGCCTTCTACATGGTCGGCGGCATCGAGGACGTTGAGAAGAAGGCCAAGGAGCTGGAGCGCTAGTGACGATCCAGGTGGAGGTGCTCGTGCCGGACCGCTCGTTGTGGTCCGGCACCGCCGACCAGGTGATCGCGAAGACCCTGGACGGTGACATCGGCGTGCTCGGTGGTCACGCCCCGGTCTTCGGCGTGCTCGTCGAGGGCAGCCTGGTCCGGATCCTCGGCCCGTCCGGCGGTTCGGACGCTTCCGGCGACTCCAGCGGCGAGGTCCGTGCCGCGGTCACCGGCGGATTTCTGTCGGTCACCGAGGAGAAGGTGACCGTGCTCGCCGCCGACGCCTTGCTCGGCGCGGAGGTCGACACGACGGCGGCGAAGCAAGAGGAGGACACCGCGACGGCGCAGGAGGGCCCAGACTCACCGGAGGCTCGATACGCCAGGGCACGGTTGCGTGCCGCAGGCGAGCAGGCCTGACTCTGTGCACGGTGAGGGGCTGACGCTCGACGCTGCCTGGCTCTTCGCCGTCCTTCTCATCCTGATCCTGCTCGCCGCCGCGGTGCTCGCCTCTCGCCGTTATCTGCTGGAAAGAGGTGGCGGCACGGTCGAGTGCGGCCTGCGGCTGCCCGCCGAGCGCGGACCCTGGCGGCTCGGCGTCGCGTCGTACCAGCGGGATGACCTCTACTGGTACGACGCGCTCGGCGTCCGGCTGAGGCCGGAGCAGGTGTTCGGCCGCCGGACCCTCACGGTGGACTCCAGACGCGTTCCAAGTCCGGGGGAGGAGACCACCCTCGGCCCCGACCGGGTAGTCCTAGAGGTCTCGTCCGCGGGCGATCCGGTTGAGCTAGCTCTCCCGGCTGACGCTCTCACTGGCTTCCTAGCGTGGCTGGAAGCCG
>JBEKFH010000546.1:0-2620 GCA_050013415.1 Streptosporangiaceae bacterium
TCTCCATGTAGCTACAGTAGCACAATTGACGCTACATTGGCTGGGCAGGCGTCGCAGGAGCCGTCGGTACGGCCAGGACGCAGGCCGGGCCGGAATCCGGCCCCCGGGGCGCCGCGGGATGTCCGAGGAGGCTGGGATACTCAAGGGGTGCTGCAGGTATCCGGTGGACAGCTGATCGGCAGGGAGCACGAGCTCGGCCGGCTCGTCGCCGCGCTCGATCAGGCGGCGGCCGGCGAGCCGGTGGTGGCGCTGGTCAGCGGCGACGCGGGCATCGGCAAGACCCGGCTGATCGCCGAGCTGGCGGTGCTGGCGGCCGGGCGGGAGTTCACCGTGCTGTCCGGCCGGTGCGCGGAACTGGGGGACAGCGTCCCCTACCTGCCGCTGGCCGACGCCCTGCGGAACGCGACGGCCGGCCCGTCGGCGACCGAGTCACTGCTCGCCGCGCTGGCGGCCCGCCCGGTGCTCGGCCGGCTGCTGCCGGACCGGGGAAGCGCCGAGCAGCCCGGCGGGGACGTGCCGGGGATGGCGCAGCAGCAGCTGTTCGGCGCGGTGCTCGGCATGCTGGCGGAGATCGCCGCGGACCGGCCCGTGCTGCTCATCCTGGAGGACCTGCACTGGGCGGACCGCTCCACCCGCGACCTGGTGACGTTCCTCAGCCGCGTGCTGCACCGCGAGCGAGTGGCGGTTATCGCCACCTACCGGACCGATGACCTGCACCGGAGCCATCCGCTGCGCGGTGTGGTCCGCGAGCTGCTGCGACTGCCGACCGTGACGGCGATCGAGCTCGGGCCACTCGCCGATCCGGACATGGCCGAGTACCTGACAGCGCTCGGCGGCCAGCGGCTGGACGCCACGGCCGTTGAGGCCATCATCAGGCGCGCCGAGGGCAATGCCTACTACGCCGAGGAGCTGCTGGCCGCGTCGGCGGACGGCTCCGAGCTGCCGGCCGGCCTGGCCGGCCTGCTGCTCGCCCGGGTCGAGCGGCTCTCGGCCCCGGCCCAGCAGGTACTGCGGGCCGCCGCGGTGGCCGGCCGCCGGATGGACGACGAGCTGGTCAGGCAGGCTTCCGGCCTTGCCGCCGCGGACTACGAGGCCGGCCTCAGGGAGTCCGTCGCGCATCAGCTTCTTGTCCCCGACGGTGACGAGGGCTACGCGTTCCGGCACGCGCTGATCCGCGAGGCCGTGTACGCCGACCTGCTGCCGGGTGAGCGGACCCGGCTGCACGCGCGGCTCGCCGACCTCCTCGCCGGGCAGGAGGCGCTGGCAGCGGTGCCGGGTGCCGCGGCCGAACTGGCCCATCACTACCTGGCGAGCCACGACATCACCGGAGCGTTCACCGCGTCCGTCCGGGCGGGCAGGGAGGCGGAACGGCTGGCCGCGCCGGCCGAGGCGCACCGGCATTTCGATCAGGCGCTGGAGCTCTGGGACCGGGTGAGCGAGCCAGCTCGGCTGGCCGGGCTGGACCGGGGATGGCTGGCGTTCGACTCCGCGGAGAACACGGCGGCGAGCGGCGACGTGGCACGCGCCGTGCACGAGCTGCGCAGGCTCAGCGGATATCTAGACGCTGCCGCCGATCCCGTGCTGGCCAGCAGGGTTAGCGAGCGGCTCGCCTATTTCCTGCTGGAGACCGACGATGTCGTCGCGGCCGCCGACGCCGCCAGCCTGGCGGTCGACATGCTTCCGCCGGATCCGCCGCGATGGGAGCGGGCCCGCGCGCTGGCCACCCACGCGCAGACCCTGCTGTACACCGAGGCGGACGGGACGGCGGCTGCCAGGGCCGGGCAGGCCAGGGAGGCCGCCCGCGCCGCTGCCGCTCCGTGGATCGAGGCCGACGTGCTGGTGACGCTCGGCCTGCTCGAGGAGCGCGCCGGGCAGACCAGGGAGGCGATCGATCTGTTCACCCTGGCGCACCAGCAGGCCCGGGGCGCCGGGGTGCTCGGCGTCCAGCTCCGGGCCGCGTTCCAGCTATCCCGAATGCAGCTGGAGCGCGGCGACCTCGCCGATGCGAGCGAGACAGCCCACGAGGGACTGCGGCTGGCCGAGGAGGCCGGCCTCGGGCTGGCGCCCTACGGCCTGGACCTGAAATACACCCACTACCTGGCGCACTATGCCGATGGCGACTGGGACCACGCGCAGCAGGTCGCCGACGGCTTCGTGGTCAGGGTCACCAGCGTCGCGGAGGCACGGCTGTCGGCGATGGCGCTGTTCATTGACGTCGCTCGCGGCAGCCCGAAGGTCGCCGAGCGGCTGACCTGGCTCAGGCCGTTCTGGCCCGCCGACGAGTTCGGTGCTTACATCGCCCGCGGCCTGCTGGCCGAGCACGCGCTCTGGCAGGGCGACACCGAGACGGCGATGACCGAGGTCGCCGCGACCATCAGCGCGCAGGTGGACCACCTGGGCAGTTACGCGCCGCCGGTCATCCGGCCGGCCGCGGTGGGCCTGAGCGCCCAGGCCGACCGTGCGGCCAGGGCCAGGGCGGCTGGCGACGTGGCAGGCGCCGACGCCGCGGTGGAGGCGGCGGGCGACCTCATCGAGATCGCCAGGGAGGGGGCCGCGTACCGCCGCCGGCCCAGGTTCGCGCTCGGCGTCGACGGGCGTGCCTGGCTGGCCAGGGCCGAGG
>JBEKFH010000547.1:0-2614 GCA_050013415.1 Streptosporangiaceae bacterium
CCGGGTCATCAGGCCGGTGATCTCCGCGACGTCCTTGTCTGCCTCGGCCGTGCCGTCCTGGCCGGTGCCGGGCTTCCACGCGCCGGCGGGGACGTTCCGGATAGCGTCCTCGTCGGCCGCGGTGATCATCCAGCCGCAGGTGAACAGCAGGATCCGGCGAGGAGAGGACATCGACAGCAGGTGCTTGATGAGGTCATGGCTGGCCCCGGCCCCGTCGACGCGGACCAGGATCTTGGCCCGGAACCGGGCGGGGACCTGCCGGATCGCCGCGGCCAGCACCTCCTTGTGGTCGGTGAAGGTGTTCGAGCCCGCGTTGCCGGGCCGCAGCAGCATGGCCAGGCACTCGCGCGTGTTCGCAGCCCACGCCCCTAATGGATGGAAGCCGTAGCCTTTCTTCCAGGTCGGAGCCGCCCCCTCCTTATCCGAGTACGCGGTGATCAGCGTCCCGTCCATGTCGATGACCAGCCAGCCCGCCAGCGTCTTCCCGGCGATGACCAGCCACGGGAACCCCGAAGGGGTGTCTTCTATCAGCTTCCACACGTGCGCGCGGATCCTCGCCCGCGCCTGCGCGATCCTGGCCAGCGTCCTGGTGTCGGCCAGGGCGAGGGCGCGCCGGACGGTGGAGCCGCTGGGCGCGGCGCCCAGCACCGGCGCGAGCTGGGCCAGCACCGCAATGTCGCTCATGCTGGTGGCGCCCAGCGCGATCGCGATCGCCATCGACACGACTACTAAACCGCGGCTGAGCTGCGGGAACGTCCCCGCCCGCGTCAGCGCCGCGTCCAGCGCGGCCGTCAGCCCGCACTGGTCGGCCAGCTTCCGCAGCAGCACGCCGCCGCAGTGCCCGGCCAGGCCGGTACCGTCATCAGTGACCTTCAAGCCGTGATCCCAGCCGCTATGCTGCATGGCGAAGAGCGCTCCAGTCCCGGGGATTGCAACGTGTGGTTACCGCGTAATCTCCCAGGACCAGGGCGCTCTTCGCTGCTGAACCGGCTATCTCGCCCGCGTCGGCCCGCACGGCGATGCGCAAGGTTGTGGTGTAGTGACGCCTGGGGCATTTGCCGGGTAACGGGTTGATGATCACGATCTGGTAGCTGCGGCATGTTGTCCGCTTGTTACGCGCCAGGGCTCCGCTATGAGTGCTGATTGTCTCGATCCGCACTCTTAAGGGGAGCCCTGGTGCCCGTTCAGTTTGTCATGCCCGCGGTGTTGTCGTGTGCTGCTGCCCGGTCTTGTGACCTGCACGTTGAGGCTGCTGACTGCAGCCGGCTGCTGGACCTGCTGAACCTGGTGCCTGATCCGCGCCGCCGCCGCGGGGTCCGGCACAAGGTTGCCTCGATCCTGGCGATCGCGGCTGCCGCGGTGCTGGCCGGGTGCACGTCGGTGCTGGCGATCGGCGAGTGGGCCGCGGAGGCGCCGCAGGAACTGCTGGCCGCGCTGGGCGCACGCCGGACCTGGCCGGGCGGCCGGTACCTGGCCCCGCACCTGGCCACATTCCGGCGGGTCCTGCGCCGCGCGGACGCCGCCGCGGTGGACGCGGTGATCTGCTCGTTCCTGGCCGAGGTCGCCGGGTTCGCGTCGCTGGTCTCAGGCGCAGGCCCGGCGGAGCCGGATGCCGCCGGCACCGCGGAACCGGAGGAAGGGCACGATGAGCCGGCCGGCGCGGCCGCGGATGTGCCGCTGGCGGGCGCGCTGAGCGTGGACGGGAAGGCGCTGCGGGGCGCACGGCAGGCTGACGGCCGCGCGGTGCACCTGCTGTCCGCGCTGATCCACCGCAGCAAGATCGTGGTAGCCCAGCGGGACGTCGCGCACAAGACCAACGAGATCCCCCAGGTCAGGGACCTGCTGGGGCCGCTGGACCTGCACGGCTGGGCGGTAACGCTGGACGCGATGCACTGCCAGCGGGAAACCGCCCGGTTCCTCGTGGAAGACAAGAAGGCGGCGTACGTGTTCACCGCGGCCAAAGACAACCAGCCCGGCCTGGTCGCCAAGCTCGACGCGCTGCCCTGGGAAAGCACGCCGGTCAGCCATGTCATGTCCGGCCGCGGGCACGGCCGCCGCGAAACGCGCACCATCCAGGTGCTGCCCGCGCCGGACGGGATCTGGCCCTACGCCCGGCAGGTCTTCCTCGTCGAGCGTTACGTCTATGACCTCGCCGGGACGCTGACCTCCGCCGTCGCCGCACTGGGCCTGACCGCCCTCAGCGCCGCCCAAGCTGACCCGGAACGACTGAACTGGCTGGTCAGGGACCACTGGGGAATCGAGGCGATGCACTGGATCCGCGACACGGTCCTCGGCGAAGACCACTCCCAGCTCCGCCGCGGCTCAGCCCCGCAGATCATGGCCAGCCTGCGCAACCTCAGCACCGGGCTCATCCACGCCACCGGCCGCACCACGATCGCCCCCACCCTGCGCTGGGTAAGCCGCAACCCCGTCCGCGCCCTGCAATTCCTCAGCCGAACCGCCTGACCAGCAAAACGACTTTGCCCATCACCGTGCTCGTGACACCACAGCGTCCTTGAGATCATCGCGACTCATCTGACCTTAAGCTATCACGCCGGCCATTGCCGGCCTCGCGAGGAATGGGGGCAGAAGCAGCGGCACCGGCACCGGCACC
>JBEKFH010000548.1:0-2612 GCA_050013415.1 Streptosporangiaceae bacterium
CGAGGGAGGTGGCCCCGGCCGCGCTGGCGTCCACGTTCGTCACGTCGGCGGCGGGGGTGGTCACGTTCCTGATCTTGTCGGTTCATCACCCCGGGTCGGTGGCTCCCGACTGGTCGACCGGCATCGCGCTGGGCCTCGGCGGCCTGGCGGGCGCCTACGCCGGCGCCCGGATCCAGGGACGGCTCCCGGACGCCGCGATCCGGCGGGTGATGGGGGTCCTGGTCGTCGCCATCGGCGCCCGCTACCTGTGGCTGGGCCTGAGCTGAGGTTCATGTTCATGACCAGATGAAGCGGCGACTGCCCGGCTGGCGGCTGCTCGGGACCCCCCGGTTAAACCGTCATCCTCACCCAGGCAGCCCGACCGCTCACCCCACTGCCCCGAGGCTGCCATGGCAGTCGCGATCCGTCGATGTCGAAGTCGGGTTGGCGCGGCGACCGAGGACCGCCGCCGCCCTGGCGCTGGCGGCAGCGGCCCTCGGTCGCCCTGGGTTACTTGTCGGTGACGGCGAAGTTGTTGTCGCTGTCGGCGGGCTTGGAGGTGGCCGCGGTGGTATTGCCGCTTGAGTCCACCAGGTTGTACCGGGACAGCTTGGCGTGGGCGGGGAGCTTGCCAAGCAGCTTGCTCACACTGGCGACTCCCTGGCCCTGCTCACCCCACCACACCCGCGTGAAGTCGAACGCGACCGGCGTGGTCTGGGTCAGGTAGTCATAGCTGGGGTAGGCGTTCCCCTCGAACGCGCCGACCGTGCACCGGGACGCGTTGCTGGGGTTGGTCTGGCTCCACTCCTGCCCGGTACGGCTGTCGAACAGTTCCACCAGCCAGCCAGACGAGCCCTCGTCTTCGATGGTCACCTCCAGCTTGTCCCCCGGCTGCACCGAGAACGCGGTGACCGGCATGCCGTTCCACTCGCCGTAGGCGATGTAGAACGCCTGGCCGCCGGAGTTGTCCAGCGACACCCCGCCGCTGACCGGGCCGGTCGTCCCGACGGTGGCGGGTCCGCCGATGCTGTAGTAGTCCGAGGAGATCCCCGGCGTACCGCTGATGTCGGTGGCGGTGGGCACGGTGATGGTGCCGCTGATCTCGATGTACACCGGGTAGCCGTTGTGCTGGCAGCCAGCCTGCTCATACCCGGCGACGGTCAAGCTCTTCTGCGGCGCCGGAACCCCGGCAGTAGCCGCCTGCGCGGCGACGGGGAAGATCAGTCCAGCCGCGAGCGCGGCGGCGGACCCGGCGGCAAGTGCGGCGATTGTGGCACGCATCACGCTTCGCTTCGTGCCAAGGGTGCTGGCAGCCGGGTGAGCCGTGCCGGTGTCATCGCTGGCCGGTTGGCCGGGGCGCGCCCCTGGCGTGGCAGGTCGGGTTGAGCCTGACGCTGGCCGGGTCCGTCTAACCGTGTTCATAAGCGTCTCCGGGATCTTGTGGCCTTGAATGGCTCCTGGCTCGAGGATCGCGGGCGGCCGGAGCGTGCACCATACGTAACCGCCCACATGAAGGCCCACAGGAAGTCATACGCGGGTTCCTGTGGGCCCCGTCTGACGGCGGCGATGCGTTTGAGAGTCTGGCTGGCCTTGCCGGGAGCTGTTGGGATCCCGGCGCCTCGCGGGCGGGAGATAGCGCGCAGTGCAAGGCCGACGTAATGTTGGCGCAGTGTCGCCCTGTCCCCTACCTCAGCAGCAGTGATGAGGCGCGGGCTGTCGGCTTGCGAAGGGCGTTGGCCGTGACGGAGCAGCCTTCTCTTTCGTTTGCCGGGCTGTTGCGGCAACTGCGGGGCGAGGCGAAGCTGACGCAAGAGGAACTGGCGGAGGCGGCGGGTCTTTCCCCGCGGGCGGTCAGTGACCTGGAGCGGGGCATCAACCGCACTGCACGCAAGGACACTGCCACGCAGCTCGCCGGGGCGCTGGGCATAGCCGAGTCCGTAGGCGTGGTGTTCGTAGAGGCAGCCCGCGGGCGCACCCCGGCCGCGGACGTGCTGACTGCCATGCGAAGGTCCGGTCAGCGGCCTGCTGGGGCGATGCCGCGATTGTGGAATATCCCGGCCCGCAATCTGACGTTCACCGGCCGCGAAGATCTGCTGGCTGCGGTGCGGGAGAGACTGCAGGCCGGGCATGCTGCGGTGGTGCAGGCGCTGTACGGGATGGGCGGGGTGGGCAAGACCCAGCTGGCGGCCGAGTACGCGCACCGTTTCGGCGGGAGCTATGACCTGGCCTGGTGGATCGACGCCGAGCAAGGCGGGCTGATCGGGGACCAGGTCAGTGGCCTTGGGCAAGCGCTGGGATGCATTCCGGCCGAGACCGGGAACGAGGCGGCGCGGGCAGCGGTACTGGCCGAGTTGCGGCAGCGCAGCCGATGGCTGCTGATCTTCGACAACGCCGAGGCGCCCGCGGATGTGACGCCGTGGCTGCCGGGGAACGGCGGCCACGTGCTGATCACCTCCCGCGAGCGTGGCTGGGACGAGGTCGCCACGCAGGTAGAGGTAGACGTGCTAACCCGGCCCGAATCGATCGAGATGCTGCAACGCCGGGTTCCCAGACTCACCGAAGCCGACGCAGACCGGCTCGCCGCCGAGCTCGGCGACCTGCCGCTGGCCATCGTCCAGGCTGCCGGTTTCATG
>JBEKFH010000549.1:0-2612 GCA_050013415.1 Streptosporangiaceae bacterium
CCGACGCCGCGGGCGATCGCCACGGTGGACTCGCGGATCAGGTCGATGTAGTCATGGCCGAGCGTGATCGGCGGCAGCGCGCAGGCCGAGTCGCCGGAATGGATGCCGGCCTCCTCGATGTGCTCCATCACGCCGCCGAGGTAGAGCTCCTCGCCGTCGTACAGGGCGTCGACGTCGATCTCGATGGCGTCGTCGAGGAACCGGTCGATCAGCACCGGATGCTCGGGGCTGCCCTGGGTGGCCCGCCGGACGTACGTTTCCAGCGTCTCGTCGTCGTAGACGATCTCCATGCCGCGCCCGCCGAGCACGTACGAGGGCCGCACCAGGACCGGGTAGCCGATCTCGTCGGCGACGGCCTTCGCCTCCTGCGGCGAGCGGGCGGTGCCGTGCCGGGGCGCGGGCAGCCCGGCGGCGGCCAGCACCGCGCCGAACTCGCCCCGGTCCTCGGCCAGGTGAATGGCGTCCGGTGACGTGCCGGCGATGGGTACCCCGGCCGCGGCCAGCGCCCTGGCCAGGCCGAGCGGGGTCTGCCCGCCGAGCTGCACGATAACCCCGGCGACCGGCCCGCTGCCGGTCTCGGCGTGCACCACCTCCAGCACGTCCTCCAGGGTGAGCGGCTCGAAGTAGAGGCGGCCGGAAGTGTCGTAGTCCGTCGATACGGTTTCCGGGTTGCAGTTGACCATCACGGTCTCGTAGCCGGCCGCCAACAGCGCGAAGGAGGCGTGCACGCAGGCGTAGTCGAACTCGATGCCCTGGCCGATCCGGTTCGGCCCGCTGCCGAGGATGATCACTTTCGGCAGGTCGCCGGACGGGACCTCGGTCTCGTCGTCGTAGGTCGAGTACAGGTACGGCGTTGTCGCGGCGAACTCCGCCGCGCACGTGTCGACCATGTGATAGACCGGCCGGACCCCGAGGTCGTGGCGGAGCCGCCGGATGGCGGCCTCGGTGGTGCCGCGGATCTCGGCGATCTGCGCGTCGGCGAACCCGGCGGCCTTCGAGGCCCGCAGGTGGGCTGCGGTGAGCCCGGGCGACCGGCCACGGGTCATCCGTTCAGCGCGCTCTTCGATGCCCTTGATCTGGTCGACGAACCAGGCATCGATGCCGGTCGCCGCGACGAGCTCGGCCACGCTGGCGCCCGCGCGGATCGCCTGGTGCAGCGTCGCCAGCCGGCCGTCGTGCGGCACGGCGCAGCGGGCCACCAGGTCGGCCCGGTCCCCCGGCGGGTGCCGCCAGCTGAACGACGCCCCGGGCTGCTCCAGCGAGCGCAGCGCCTTCTGCAGCGCCTCGGGGAAGCTTCGGCCGATGGCCATCGCCTCGCCGACGGACTTCATGTGCGTGGTCAGCACCGGGTCCGCGCCGGGGAACTTCTCGAACGCGAACCTCGGCACCTTGACCACCACGTAGTCGAGCGCGGGCTCGAAGCTGGCCGGGGTCTCGCCGGTGATGTCGTTGCGGATCTCGTCCAGCGTGTAGCCGATCGCGAGCTTCGCGGCGATCTTCGCGATCGGGAAGCCGGTCGCCTTCGAGGCCAGCGCGGATGACCGGGACACCCGCGGGTTCATCTCGATGACGACCAGCCGGCCGGTCAGCGGGTGCACGGCGAACTGGATGTTGCAGCCGCCGGTGTCCACGCCGACCGCGCGCAGCACGTCGATCGCCGTGTCGCGCATCCGCTGGTACTCGCGGTCGGTCAGGGTCATGGCGGGCGCCACCGTCACCGAGTCGCCGGTGTGCACGCCCATCGGGTCGATGTTCTCGATCGAGCAGACCACCACGACGTTGTCGGCCCGGTCGCGCATCAGCTCGAGCTCGAACTCCTTCCAGCCGATGATCGACTCCTCCAGCAGGACCTCGGTGACCGGGCTCGCGTCCAGCCCGGCGCTTGCCATCCGCCGCAGGTCGCCCGCGTCGCGGGCAATGCCGGAGCCCAGGCCGCCGAGCGTGAACGACGGCCGCACGACGACCGGGAAGCCGAGCTCGGCGGCGGCCTGCTCGCACTCGCCGAGGTCGTGGCAGATGCGGCTCTCCGGCACCTCGGCGCCGAGGCCGATGACGAGCTCCTTGAACCGCCGCCTGTCCTCGCCCGCCCTGATCGTGTCGATGCCGGCGCCGATCAGCTCCACGCCGTAGCGGCGCAGGATCCCGGCGTCATGAAGCTCGACGGCGGCGTTCAGCGCGGTCTGGCCGCCGAGCGTGGGCAGGATGGCGTCGGGACGCTCCCTGGCGATCACCTTCTCCAGCACGTCGAGGGTGATCGGCTCGACGTAGGTGGCGTCGGCGAACTCGGGATCCGTCATGATCGTCGCCGGGTTGGAGTTGACCAGGCTGACCCGCAGCCCTTCCTGCCGCAGCACCCGGCACGCCTGGGTGCCCGAGTAGTCGAACTCGCACGCCTGGCCGATGATGATCGGGCCTGACCCGATGACCAGGACCGATTTCAGGTCAGCGCGCCGCGGCATGGTGACCGACCTCTCCCGCGCCCGCCGCGCGTGCTGCCTCCGCGGCTCTGAGTTCCGGTGCTCCGGCTGCCCCGTCCCGGGCAGCCCGGTCCTGGGCCGTCACCGGGCACGATCCATCAGCTCGCAGAACTCGCCGAACAGGCCGGCCGCGTC
>JBEKFH010000550.1:0-2607 GCA_050013415.1 Streptosporangiaceae bacterium
CCTGAGCGGGGCAGGCAGCTAGCCAAGCAGCTCGGCGCCCAGCTGCCCGGGCAGATCGTCAGCACCGCCGGCGGCTGCGCCGCGTACCTGGCCGCCGTGATCGGCCGGGACCGGGTCGCCGACCTGTCGGAATACCTGCGGGATAAGTCCTTCGGCGAGGTCCGAATCGGGGACCGGCGGGCCCGGGTGGCCCTGCAAGACTCCTGTCATCTCCGCAACGGCCTCGGCGTATGGCGCGAGCCGCGGGCGCTGCTCGCCGAGATAGCTGACTATGTGGAGCTGCCGGACGCAGGACGCTGCTGCGGGGCGGCCGGGACCTATGCGCTGGTGCGGCCGCGCGACTCCCGGCGGGTACTCGATCCCAAGCTCGACCAGATCGAGGCGGCCGGGATCGATTACGTGGTGGCAGTCAATCCCGGCTGCCTGCGTCAGCTCCGCCAAGGGCTGCGCCGCCGGAAATCAAAGGTGCGGGCGGTGCACATCGCCGATCTGCTTCGTCTCGCCGCCCGCCTAGAACCACCGGGCAAGCCGGACCACGGCACTGACACCCGGGTTGGCCCGGTGCCCTAGTGGCCGGCGGCTGAGGTTGCTCACGCCGCCGAACACCTAGGCGGCTCGTCGCGCAGTTCAGACGACGGTCAGGCCATGGGCCCGGAACTGGTCCTCCACCCGGCGCACCAGTTCCGGCGCGGCGGGCGGTACGTCCGCCAGCTGGTAGGAGAGCTGCAGGTCGGCCCACTTGCCCGCGCCCAGCTGGTGGAAGGGCAGCACCTCCACCCGCTCCACGTGGGCCAGCGTGCTGGTGAACCGCGCTACCTTCTCGACGTCGTCTACGGCGTCGGTGAGCCCGGGGACCAGCACGTAGCGCACCCACATCCGGTTGCCGCGGTCGGAGAGCCGGCGGGCGAAGCGCAGCGTCGGTGCCAGCTCGGCGCTGGTCACCAGGTGGTACAGCTCCTCATCGCCGGCCTTGATGTCCAGCAGGAATAGGTCCACCAGGTCCAGGAAGTCTTCCGACGCGCGGGCGCCGAGGAAGCCCGAGGTGTCGACCGCCGTGTGCAGGCCAAGGTCTTGCTTGCAGCGGCGGAGCAGCGCTTGGAGGAAGCGGATCTGCAGCATCGGCTCGCCGCCGCTGACCGTGATCCCGCCGTGCGCGGTCCGGATGAAGCTGGCGTACTTGGCGACCTCGTCGAACATCCGGCCGACCGTGACGCGCCGCCCGTTGCGCAGGGTCCACATGTCCGGGTTCTGGCAGTACTGGCAGCGCAGCGGGCAGCCGGACAGGTACAGCGTGAACCGGATTCCCGGGCCGTTGACCGACCCGGTGATCTCGTAGGAGTGGTAGTAGCCGATCTCCGGGTCACCCTCGGCCGCGAGTTCTGCCTCCAGATCGGCCCGCGACCCGCCGTGGTGTTCCCGCACCGGCGTGATCGCGAGCCGCTTGGAAATCGTCATGGACAGCTACAGTGCGCCGTGGAACGTCCGGTGCAGCACGTCCAGCTGCTGCTCACGGGTCAGCCGGACGAAGTTCACCGCGTAGCCGGAGACCCGGATCGTGAGCTGCGGATACTTCTCCGGGTGTTCCATCGCGTCGATCAGCGTGTCCCGGTTGAGCACGTTGATGTTGACGTGGAAGCCGGACCCCTCGAAGTAGCCGTCGAGCAGGCCGGTCAGGGTGGCGACCTGCTCCGCCGGCGTCTTGCCCAGCACGGAGGGCACCAGGGTACTGGTCAGGGAGATGCCGTCCAGCGCCTGGTCGTAGGGCAGCTTCGCCACCGACAGCGCGGAGGCGACCCAGCCGTGCTGATCGCGGCCGTTCATCGGGTTCGCCCCCGGCGAGAACGGCTCGCCGGACCGGCGGCCGTCCGGCGTGTTCCCGGTCGCCTTGCCGTACACCACGTTGGAGGTGATGGTCAGCACCGACTGGGTGTGCACCGCATCCCGGTAGGTGGGGTGCTGCCGGACCTTGCCCATGAACTGTTCGACGATCCAGACGGCGAGCTCGTCCGCCCGGTCGTCGTTGTTCCCGTACGCCGGGTAGTCGCCCTCGACCTCGTAGTCCACCACCAGACCGGTGTCATCGCGGACCGCCTTCACCCGCGCGTCCCTGATCGCGGACAGGCTGTCCGCCACGACCGCGAGGCCGGCGATCCCCATCGCCATCGTGCGGCGCACCGGGTAGTCGTGCAGCGCCATCTCCAGCCGCTCGTAGGCGTACTTGTCGTGCATGTAGTGAATGACATTGAGGGCATCGACGTAGATCCTGGCCAGCCAGTCCATCTCGGCGTCCAGCTTGGCCCTGACATCGTCGTAGTCGAGGTACTCCCCGGTCACCGGCGTGCTCGGCGGCGCCACCTGCTCGCCGCTCACCTCGTCCCGCCCGCCGTTGATGGCGTAGAGCAGTGTCTTGGCCAGGTTGACCCGCGCCCCGAAGAACTGCATCTGCTTGCCGACCGGCATCGCCGAGACGCAGCAGGCGATCGCCGTGTCATCCCCGGTCACCGACCGCAGCAGCTCATCGGATTCGTACTGGATGCTGCTGGTATCGATCGACACCCGCGCGGCGAAGTCCTTGAAGCCCTGCGGCAGCCGCGGCGACCACAGCAC
>JBEKFH010000551.1:0-2605 GCA_050013415.1 Streptosporangiaceae bacterium
CTGCCGTCGATGTACCACCAGTTCAAGGAGCTGGCCGACGTCGACATCACCAAGGAGCCGATGGAAGTCGGCCCCACCTGCCACTACGTGATGGGCGGGGTGGAGGTCGACCCGGATAGCCAGGCCGCGAAGGTGCCGGGACTGTTCGCGGCCGGCGAGGTGTCCGGTGGCATGCACGGCTCCAACCGGCTGGGCGGCAACTCGCTGTCCGACCTGCTGGTATTCGGCCGGCGGGCCGGCCTGAGCGCGGCTGAGTACGTCGACTCAGCAGGCGTCGACTCAGCAGGCCTCGGCTCAGCAGGCCTCGGCTCAGCAGGCCAGGCCGCGCGCCCGGCGGTGAGCCAGGCCGCGGTGGACGAGGCCACCGCCGAGGCTCTCGCGCCGCTCGAGCGGTCCGGCGGGGAGAACCCCTACGAGGTGCACTCCGCCCTCCAGCAGCTGATGACCGACCAGGTCGGCCTGATCAGGAACGAGGGCGAGCTGCAAAGCGCGCTGATCGAGCTGGACAAGCTGCGCGCCCGCGCCGCCCAGGTCAGCGTCGGAGGCGGACGGGCCTACAACCCGGGCTGGCACCTGGCCCAGGACCTGCGCAACATGCTGCTGGTGTGCGACTGCGTCGCCCGGTCGGCGCTAGAGCGCCAGGAGTCCCGCGGCGGGCACACCCGGGAGGATTACCCGGAGATGTCGCCCATCTGGCGCCAGGTCAACCTGGTCTGCTCCCTCGACGGCGACCAGGCGCGACTCAAGCACCAGCCCGTGACGCCGATGCGCGACGACTTGCTCGGCCTGTTCGAGCAATCCGAGCTGAAGAAGTACCTCACCGAGGAGGAGTTGGTCGCCGGCGTGCCCGGCGCTCCTGCCCCCGCTGCGCAGGAGGAGACGCACTGATGGGTTACCAGGCAGCGCTGCGGGTCTGGCGCGGCGATCACGGTCAGGGCGAGCTCGCCGACTACGCGGTTGAGGTCAACGAAGGCGAGGTGGTCCTGGATGTGCTGCACCGGCTGCAGGCGACCCAGGCCAATGACCTCGCCATCCGGTGGAACTGCAAGGCGGGCAAGTGCGGTTCCTGCTCGATGGAGATCAACGGCCGGCCGCGGCTGGCCTGCATGACCCGGATGTCGATCTTCACGCCCGAGGAGGCCCTCACCATCACCCCGCTGCGGACCTTCCCGGTGATCAGGGACCTGGTCACGGACGTCTCGTTCAACTATGCCAAGGCCCGCCAGATCCCGTCGTTCACGCCCGACCCGGCGGTGGGGCCCGGCGAATTCCGGATGCAGCAGGTGGACGTGAACCGCCCGCAGGAGTTCCGCAAGTGCATCGAGTGCTTCCTGTGCCAGGACACCTGCCACGTCATCCGTGACCACCCGGAGAACGAGCGGGCATTCGCCGGGCCGCGTTTCCTGATGCGGATCGCCGAGCTGGAGATGCACCCCGCCGACACCGCGGACCGGCGCGAGATCGCGCAGGACGACTTCGGCCTCGGCTACTGCAACATCACCAAGTGCTGCACCGAGGTCTGCCCCGAGAACATCAAGATCACCGACAACGCGCTGATCCCGATGAAGGAGCGCGTCGTCGGCCGCAAGTACGACCCGCTTGTCTGGCTCGGTGCCAGGATCGGCCGCCGGCCGCGGCACGACACGCCCGCCGCCGGCGGCACCAAGGGCTGACCGCGGCGCTGCCCGGGCCTCCCTGCGGGACATTTCGCACCCTGCGCCGGCGGCCCGGCCCCGGTCAATACGATGAGTCCTGCGCGCAGGTCCCGGGGGGCGGCCTGACCACCGCGCGCAGCACCAGGACCCGCCGCGGGAAAGGCTGACATGTCGCATATGACCTACCTGGAGGCCTCGGTTGTCGGCCTGATCCAGGGGGTGACCGAGCTGTTCCCCATCTCCAGCCTCGGCCACAATGTCCTGATCCCGGCATTGATCGGCGGCAGCTGGGCCAGGGACCTCAGCGTCTCCAGGCCCGAGTCGCCGTACCTGGCGTTCATCGTAGGGCTCCACGTGGCCACGGCGATCGCGCTCTTCGCCTACTTCTGGCGGGACTGGATCAGGATCATCAAGGGCTTCTTTACCTCCCTCTGGCAGCGCCGGGTGGCGACGACCGAGCAGAAGATGGCCTGGATGATCATCATCGCGACCATCCCGGTCGGCCTGGTCGGACTGGTCTTCGAGCACGAGTTCCGGGTGCTGTTCGGCAAGCCGATCAGGGCGGCGATCTTCCTCGTGGTCAACGGCGTGATCCTGTACGCCGGGGAGAGGTTCAGGACCCGGAGGTCGCGGAACGCGGACGCCGAGCTCGCCGAGGACCGCGAGCACTCGGCCCGCCAGGCCGAGCCGGGCGTGCCGCTGCACGCCTCCGGCCAGCGGGCGGCGCAGCAGCTTGAGCTGTCCCGGGCCGTGCAGGCCGACCAGCGGCTGGCCGGGATCGGCTACCTCCAGGCGCTGGCGATCGGGTCCGTCCAGATTCTCGCCCTGCTCGCCGGGATCAGCAGGGACGGCGTGACGATGGTGGCCGGGATGGCCCGCGGCCTGTCCCGGGAGGACGCCGCGAGGTTCGCGTTCCTGCTGGCCACCCCCGTGATCCTGGCGGCCGGCGT
>JBEKFH010000552.1:0-2601 GCA_050013415.1 Streptosporangiaceae bacterium
TTGAACGGCCACACGTGCTTGGGCAGGTAGATCATGAGCGCCCAGACGAACCCGGAGGCGACGCACCCCATCACCAGCGCGCCCATGCCGTTCACGTAGCCGGCCGCGGGCGTGATGGCGACCAGGCCGCAGATCATGCCGTTGACCCCGCCGACGAACGACCCCTTCTTCTGCTTGCTGGCGAACATGTCCAGGAAGATCCAGGTCATCATCGCGGCGGCGGTGGCCAGGTTGGTGTTGATGACGGCTGCCGAGGCGTCCGCGCCCGCGAAGTACGGGTCACCGCCGTTGAAGCCGTTCCAGCCGAGCCACAGCAAGCCGGCGCCGACAGCGACGAACGGCAGGTTGCTCGGCGCGCCGATGCCATCGCGGTCACGCTTGAGCCGGGGACCGACCATCGCCGCGGCGACGAATCCGGAAACGCCGGCCGCCAGGTGAATTACGTAGCCACCGGAGAAGTCCAGTGCGCCGTGGGCTCCCCAGTAGCCGCCGCCCCAGAGCAGGAAGGCGTTCACCGCGTAGGCGAAGGTGATCCATAGCGGTACGAAGATCACCCACACCTTGAACTTGATCCGGCCGATGACGCTGCCCAGCAGCAGGATCGGCGTGATCGCGGCGAACACGAACTGGAAGTAGACGAGTGACGCTTCAGGGAAACGGAATCCCGGCAGGTCCCCGTCGAGCAGCGGGATATTAGCCTGGGCCTGTTCCCCTGCATGCCCGATGACCTCGGCGGGCTTGCCGACGAAGTCGAAGGTGGTGGAAAACGGACTGCCGAAGCCCATCTTGAAGGCCCAGAGCACCCACACGATCAGGGTCAGGCAGAACGCGCTGAACACCATCATCATGGCGTTCACGGCCCACCTGCGCTGCACTAGGCCCGCATAGAGGACCGCAAGCCCGGGGATGCTCATCAGGCCGACGAGCGTGGCTGCAGTCATCTGCCAGGCGTTATCGCCTGCTTGGAGCCAAGTTGGATACGGAACCAGCACGCTGCCTCCAGGGGCTACGGCGAAGGGCTCTTGGGGGGACCGGCCGGCACATGGCCGGGCGCCGGCCGGCGAAGCTCCTTCGATGTCGGTCGTTAACGCTTCTTGTTTCCCATGGCCGAGTTTCGGGCGTATTTCCCGGTTGTTACGCGGGCGGCAAAAGAACACGGCGCGGTTCTGCCTGTGTTAACTGGCTGTTTCCGTAGGGCCCGGCTGGCGGCCCGGCGAGGACGGGCAGCCGGCCCTGGGAGCGGGATCAGGCCAGGTCAGGCCACGCGAGCCGGGGGTACCAGGCAGCGAGGGCTGGCGGAAACCCTGGACCTCGGCTGCCTGGGACGGTGGTGTAACCAACGTCACCTTCGGCACCGCCAGGCCCGGCAGCCCGCTACTGCCGGGCGCTGGCTCGCCCGGTACTGCACACCACGGGACAGCGCGGGGCTGTGGCTGGTCAGGGGCCGGGTTTCGAAGAAGACGACGTCGTCGTGGCCGCTCTCCAGGTGCACCACGACTCGCGGGTCAACGGCGATGTTGCGCAGATGGCCGGGGAAGCGGGTTATCCCTTCCGTTACCTATGTGACGGGGGACGCCGGGGGAGATACTGTGCTCGGTTAGCGGTGCGTCGCGGGGTCTCGTGCCGGCTTCAGGTCCGGGGCGCGCGCCGCCTGAGGAGGGACCATGAGCAGGCGGGTCTGGGCGGGATTGCGCGGGGCGGGGTTGCGCGGGGCCGGGTTCCGCTGGGCCAGGTTCCGCTGGGCCAGGTTGTGCGGTGCGGCGGTGGTGGTGCTGGCGGCCGGGGGGCTGTGGGGCGGCCTGGCGGCAGCCGGCCCGGCGGATGCCGGGGCGGGCCTGTACGCGGCCCCCGCTGCGGTAGGGGCCGGGGACTGCTCCTCGGCGGCGGACGCGTGCACGCTGGCGACCGCACTGTCCGACGCGGCGGCCGGAGACACGGTGTACCTGGTGCAGCCGGGCACCGAGGGCACCGCGTCCACCTACTACATCGGCAACTGGGACCTCGCCACCGCCGGGACCTCCGCCGGGGCGCAGGTCACGATCGCGCCCGCCGCCGGGCTCGCCAGCCCGCCGATCCTGGACGGCGACGGCACCAGCGCCGGGACCTGCCAGACCGCCAGCTGCGACGGCCCCGTGCTGACCATCGGCGCGAACGTCCACGCCACCGTGCAGGGCATCACCATCCAGAACGGCGACAACACGAGCACCGGGGCCGGCGGCGGCATCGACAACGGCAACGGCGCCACGCTGACCGTGACCGACGCCACGTTCACCGGCAACTCCGCAACCGGGAGTGATGGCGGGGCGATCGACAACGGCGACACCTACGGCAGCGGCACGCTGACCGTGACCGGCTCCACCTTCACCGGAAACTCCGCCGTTGACGGTGGGGCGATCGACAACGGCGACACCGGCGGCAGCGGCACGCTGACCGTGACCGGCTCCACCTTCACCGGAAACTCCGGCGGTGACGGCGGGGCGATCGACAACGGCGACAACATCGGCAGCGGCACGCTGACCGTGACCGGCTCCACCTTCACCGGAAACTCCGCCGTTGACGGCGGGGCGATCGACGACAGCGACAACAGCGGCAGCGGCACGG
>JBEKFH010000553.1:0-2588 GCA_050013415.1 Streptosporangiaceae bacterium
GCGGCGTCCGAGGCCGCCGGGGACGCAGCCTGCCGGGGCAGAGGTGGCGAGCGCCTCTGCGGCGGCCCGGATCAGCCGGATGCGGTCACTTCGTGCCACAGCCCGCCGTTCAGGTTGAGCTTGTTGCCCCGGGCCTGGCCGGGGGCCGTGTCGCCGATATAGGTGTACAGCGGGTGACCGTCGTAGGTCGCCTGGACCGCGCCGCCGGGCCGCCTGATCGTCCCGAGCCTGCCGGTCACGCCCGGCCCGGCAGTCACCGGCCCCTTCACCGGCGGCCAGTAAGCGGCGCACGACCCGGTGCACTTCGACGTGGTGGCCGTATCCGGGGCGAACCAGTACAGCGTGAATCCCCTCGCATTGGCCAGCACCCTCACGCCGCTGACCGGCACGGCTCTCAGGGCGCCGCCCGCGGCCGGCGTCCCCCCGCCGCCCGCGACCGCGGCGAAGACGCCCAGCAGCACCAGGGCGGCGGCGGACACGCCGGCGATCACCCGCCCGGCACCCGGGACGCCCGCCTGCAGCCTGACCTGCAGCGCGCCGCGGCCGGCGGGCGGCCCGGCGGCCGGGCGGCCCGGTGCCGGGACAGCCGCGAGGGCAGCCAGCGCCGCGAAAGCGGCGACCTCGATCACCCCGGCGGCGATCCCCGCCGTGGTGCGAACCTCGGTGAACCCGAACAGGCCGATCCGCACCGACAGGAGGTACCCGCCGAGAGTAGACAGCGAGAACCCCGCGCCAGCCGCGGCGGCCAGCCTGCTGCCGGACGCGAGCACGGCCGCGGCGAGGACGAACGCCGCGATCACCTGGAGCAGGAACAGCCAGCCGATCACCGGGATCGACCGGTAGCCGGTCAGGTACAAGTCAAGGTGGACCGCACCTGTCGCGGCCAGCAGCCCTCCCCCGGCCAGCCGCAGCCCTGCCTGCCGCCGACGGCCTAGCCGCAGCCCTGCGCGCTCCATCACCATTCCCGCTCCCGCATCGCCGGCCGGCTCACACCGCCGGCCCACACTCCCCAACACGTAGCGAGCGGCGGTTCCGTTCATAACCCGACCGAGATGCCCAGGGGCCGCGGGGGCGGCACCGGGTTCAGCTCGCCGCGATGACCGTGTCGCTGTCTCCGGACAGCAGCTGCTGAGGGATCTGGCTGAAGGCATACTGGATCGAGGCTGCTGCGGGGACGAGCGTGAACATCCAGATCACGTCGAAGCGGTCACCTGGCCATGCCGGGGGTATGACCGTACCCGGGGCAGCCGGCAGCGACTGGGCGAGCGCCGGGATGTGGTTGTGTTCCCAGCAGATCAATACGACGCCGGAGTAGCTGCTGACCACGCTGGCGGCCAGCTGGGGTTCCTGGCCTTCGGCGAAGCCGGAGACTATCGCCAGCCCGAGACGATCGCTGAGTCCCTGGATCGTCTGGTACGTCCGGTGCCCGGCTGTCTTGTCCTGGCTCCCGTACGAAGGTGAGAGCAAGGCAGCGGGGGCTAGCAGCCCTGCCTGTAAGGGCCCGAGGGCGGGATCGAAGAGGACGGCGAGCGCGCCAGAGCGCTGCCACCCCCTGGGCAGCAGGGAATGCGCGTCCTGATTGCCCTGATCGTCAACGCCAAAAGGCGGCCCAGTTGGCGGCGGGAACTGCTCGGGGCCGGTGACCGGCGGATCAGCCGGCTTTTCGCCGTGGCGGATGACGTAGATCACGTCCGGGGGTGCGGTGGCGCCTGCTGGTGGCTGAATAGTCATTCAGGTCCCTCCTGATGCGGACCGTAGCACGGGTCCGCGTGCAGCCTCAGCCGGGCGGCTCGAACCGCTGGGTCCTTTCCAGCCCGGCCGCCCGGCCGCGGGCCGCGGCGACCATGGCGAGCTTGCGGGACGCCTCGTCGATCATCTCGCCGTCGAGCATCGCCGCCCCGCGCTTCTCGACGGTCGTGTAGTGCTGATACGCCTCCAGGATCAGCTCAGCCCTGTCGTACTCCGGCTGGCCGGGCGAGAACGCCGCGTTCACCGTCTCGATCTGGCCCGGGTGCAGCACCCATTTGCCGTCGAATCCCAGGGCGGCGACGCTGGCCGCGGCCCTGGCCAGCCCGTTGGTGTCATGGATCGCGGCATACGGCCCGTCGATGGCCTGCAGGCCATGCGCCCGCGCGGCCACCAGAATGCGCATGTGCGGGTAATGAAAGGCGTCGCCGCCGGCGTAGCCGGCCGGCTGCGCGCCGATCTCCAGCGATCTCATGCCGACGCTCGCCATGAAGTCAGCGGGCCCGAACACCAGCGCCTCCAGGCGGGGCGACGCGGCCGCGATGACGTCCACCGCCGCGAGCCCACGCGCGTCCTCGATCTGCGCCTCGATCCCGATCTGCCCTTCCGGCAAGCCCGTGGCCTGCTCGATCTGGCCGAGCAGGAGATCAAGCCAGCTGACCTGCTCCGGCCCGGAAACCTTCGGCAGCACGATGACGTCAAGGTGCCGGCCGGCGCCTTCGGCCAGCTCGATCACGTCCCGGTAAGCCCAGGGCGTGGTGACGTCATTGATCCGGACGGCCCTGACCTTGCCGCGCCAGTCGCCCGTGACCAGTGCCGCGACGACGTCGCGCCGCGCGTCC
>JBEKFH010000554.1:0-2574 GCA_050013415.1 Streptosporangiaceae bacterium
ACCCGCAAGCCAGCCCAGCCAGGCCAGGCCGCGTTCACCACCGCCAGCCAATTCCGCAACAGCCCCTGTTACTGCAGTGAAGTCCCAACCACGTCGTTGGAAGTTGCCGACTCCCACACGGTGTGTCGCCGATTCCCAACGGTTCAGCCAGTCGGCTGCTTCCAGGTCTGGTGCGAGCCAGACAACGGGCAGCCGCCCGCCGACGGCGGGCGGCTGAAGGACCGCTGGGCTTGAGTACAAGGAATCGCTGGGCTGCGTAATGGGCTGGGGTACCAGGACTCGAACCTAGACTAACAGGGCCAGAACCTGCCGGGCTGCCAATTACCCCATACCCCACCGGACCGGGCAAGCAATCGCCCGCTCGCGCCAGTGCAGCATAGCCTACGCCGCGCCCGGCAGCCAAAGGGGATCACGCCGCGCGCCTGGCAGCCAGAGATCACACCTGCGAGCCAGCGAGATCACACCTACGAGCCGGGCAGATCCTGGCCGGAGCCGATGGCGCGGGCCAGGCGGCCGAGGGCTCGCTCACGGCCGAGCAGTTCGATCGACTCATGCAGCGGCGGGGCGACCCGCCGTCCGGTCACCGCAAGCCGGACCGGGGCGAACGCGGGACGCGGCTTCAGCCCGAGTTCCTCCAGCAGCGCCCGCTTCAGCGCGCCCTCGATCGCCTCGGCGGTCCATGGCTCGACATCGGCCAGCGCCGCCTCGGCGGCCTTCAGCACCGCGCCCGACTCAGTCAGCGGCGACTTCGCCGCGTCGTCGGGGTCGACGGCGAAGTCGTCCTCGCTGACCAGCAGGAAGCCGAGCAGGCCGGCCGCCTCGGTGAGCCGGGTTATCCGGGTCTGGATCAGCGGCGCGGCGGCCGTGACCAGGCGCATCTGCGCCGGGTCCGGCGGGTCGCCGAGCAGGCCGTCCCGCTGCAGGAACGGCGTGATCCGCTCGACGAGGTCGGCCGGGGCGAGCGCCCGGATCTTGTCGCCGTTCATCGCCTCGAGCTTGCGCACGTCGAACTGGGCGGCGTTCTTGTTCACCCTGGTCAGGTCGAACTCGGCGGCCATCTCGGCCAGCGTGAACGACTCGCGGTTCCCTCCTGGCGACCAGCCGAGCAGGGCAAGGTAATTACAGAGCGCCTCGGGCAGGAATCCCTCGTCGCGGTACCAGTTAGCGGAAACTACCCCGTTCCGCTTGGAAAGCCGCTGGCCGTCCTTGCCGAGCACGTACGGCAGGTGCGCGAAGGCGGGGAAGTCGGCCTCGGCGACGCCCATGGCGCGGTAGACGGCGAGCTGGCGGGGGGTGGAGGAGAGCAGGTCCTCGCCCCTGACCACGTGCGTGATCCGCATCAGCACGTCGTCGACGGCGACGGCGAGCGTGTACAGCGGGCTACCGTCGGCGCGGACGAGGACGAAGTCGGGGACGGCCGAGTGGTCGATGGTGATCTCGCCCCTGACCAGGTCGGTGAACGTGGTCGACCCGGCCGGCATCCGCAGCCGGATCACCGGCTGCCTGCCCTCGGCCTGGTAGGCGGCAGCCTGCCCCGGCGTCAGGTCCCGGCAGTGCCCGTCGTAGCCGCTCGCGCCGCCGGCCGCGCGGGCGGCCGCCCGCCGGTCGGCGAGTTCCTGCTGCGTGCAGTAGCAGTAGTAGGCGTGCCCGGACTCCAGGAACCGCCGCGCCCAGTCGGCGTAGATGCCCAGCCGCTGGCTCTGCTGGTAAGGGCCGTACGCGCCGCCGGCCTCCGGCCCCTCGTCCCAGTCCAGGCCGAGCCAGCGCAGCGTGCCCAGCGCCGAGCCGATGTACTCGTCGGTCACCCGCGACTGGTCGGTGTCCTCGATCCGCAGCACGAACACCCCGCCGGTGCGGCGGGCGAAAGCCCAGTCGTACAGGGCGGTCCTGATGTTGCCGACGTGCAGGTCGCCGCTGGGTGACGGCGCGAAGCGCACCCGGACGGCCGCGTTCTCAGGCACGGTCGACCACCGGGTTGCTGAGCGTCCCGATGCCCTCGATCGCCACCGATACCTCGTCGCCGTGCGCGAGCGGGCCGACCCCGGCCGGGGTGCCGGTCAGCAGGATGTCGCCGGGCAGCAGCGTCATCACGGCGGTGACCCAGCAGATCAGGCTGGTCACGTCGTGCAGCAGCTGCGAGGTCCGCGCGTGCTGCCTGACCTCGCCGTTCACCGACGTGGTCAGCTCCAGGTCGGCCGGGTCCAGGTCGGTCTCGATCCACGGGCCGAGCGGGCAGAACGTGTCGAACCCCTTGGCCCGGGCCCACTGTCCGTCCCTCGCCTGCAGGTCCCGCGCGGTGATGTCGTTGGCGCAGGTGTAGCCGAAGATGACTTCGGGCACCCGCTCGGCGGGCACGTCCCGGCAGAGCCGGCCGATCACCACTGCCAGCTCGCCCTCGAAGTCGACCCGCTCGGACAGCTTCACCGGACGGGCCACCGGATCGCCGGGCCCGGTCACGGACGTGGACGGCTTGAGGAAGATGACCGGCTCGTCCGGCGGCTCGCCGCCCATCTCGCGAGCGTGATCGGCGTAGTTCTTGCCGATGGCGACCACCTTCGTCGGCAGCACCGGCGC
>JBEKFH010000555.1:0-2564 GCA_050013415.1 Streptosporangiaceae bacterium
ACCGGGTTGATCTGGGCGAAGGTCGCGGCCAGCGCCAGGGCGGCGAAGGTGAAGAAGAAGAACGCGCCGGTCTTCGCCATGAAGTACGGGTACATCGGCGCGCCGACCACGTTCTGCTCGGTGCGGCCCTTGCCCGGCATCTGGGTGTGCTTCTGGTGGAACATGATGAACAGGTGCGCGGTGATCAGCGCCAGGATCAGCCCGGGGATCAGCAGGACGTGCAGGATGTACAGCCGCGGGATGATGACGTTGCCGGGGAAGGCCCCGCCGAAGAGGAAGAACGCCAGGTACGTCCCGACCACCGGGATGGACTGCATGACGCCCTCGGTGATCCGCAGGCCGGCGCCGGACAGCAGGTCGTCCGGCAGCGAGTAGCCGAACAGTCCCTCCAGCAGGCCCAGCGTCAGCAGCACGATCCCGATCAGCCAGTTGACCTCGCGCGGCTTGCGGTACGCGCCGGTGAAGAAGATCCGCAGCATGTGCGCGAAGATCGCGGCCATGAACAGGTCCGCCGCCCAGTGGTGGATCTGCCGCATCAGCAGGCCGCCGCGGACGTCGAAGCTGATGTGCAGCGTGGAGGCGTACGCCTCGCTCATCCGGACGCCGTCCAGATGCGTGTACGAGCCGTGGTAGATGACGTCGGTCATGCTGGGCTGGAACCAGAACGTCAGGAAGGTGCCGCTCAGCAGCAGGATGATGAACGAATAGAGCGCGATCTCGCCGAGCAGGAACGTCCAGTGATCGGGGAAGATCTTCCTGAAGAAGGTGCGGAACCCCTTGGCGCCGCGGAACCTGTCGTCCAGGAACCCGCCGACGCCCTCCAGCGCCTTGGTAGTGCTCATGGCCTACCCCCGCTCCCAGAAGCTCGGCCCGACCGGCTCATGGTAATCGCTCTGCGCCACCAGGTAGCCCTCGGCGTTGACCGTGATCGGCAGCTGCGGCAGCGGCCTGGCGGCGGGCCCGAAGATGACCCGGGCGCCGCGCGGCGCGTCGAACGTGGACTGGTGGCACGGGCAGAGGATGTGGTGCGTGGTCTGCTCGTACAGCGACGCCGGGCAGCCCAGGTGCGTGCAGATCTTCGAGTACGCGACGATGCCGTCCACCGTCCAGTTCAGCACGGTCGGCTTCTCGAGCTCCTCCGGCCGGAACTTGATGATGATCGTGGCGGCCTTGGCCAGCTCGTCGTCGTCGTACTCGTATCCCTCGGGGATCACCGTGACCATGCCGCCGGGCGAGCTGAAGTCGGCGGGCGTGAGCGGCTGGTAGGTGACGAACTCCATCAGCCGGGTGCCCTTCTTCCACACCGTGTGCCGCAGGCTGGTGCCCGGCAGCGGGCCCATGTCCCGGAGCAGCACGACGGGGGCCACCGCGAGCGGCAGCGTCGCGGCGATCAGGGTGCGGCGCAGCAGCGGCCGCTTCACGAACTGGCTGGCGTCCGCGCCCTCGGCGAAGGTCTCGGCGAACGCCGCCCGGTCCTCCGGCGTCGAGGCCATCGGCTTGCGCGCCTCGGTGAGCTCCACGTCCGGCATCAGGTGCCGCACCCAGATCGTGGCGCCGACCCCCAGCCCGAGGAAGGCGACGGACAGCGCGGTGCCGAGCGCGAGGTTCGACCGCAGCACCGCGTCCACCGTGTGCACGGGCAGGCCGATGTAGGCGGCGATGAACCCGATACCGGCCAGCATGGCGAGGATGAAGCAGGCCGCTACGATGCGCTCGGCGAGCTTGGCCTTGCGCGGGTCCTCCGGGCCGGCCGGCAGCTCGCGCGGCGGCGGCTGCGGGCCGTCCGGCAGGCCGGTGCCGAGCAGCGTCCTTGCCTCGGCGGGCGGCGGGGTGCCGATGACGCGCCGCGGGCCCGGGTGGCTCCCGCCCGCCTCAGCCGGGCTGCCGTTCGGCTCGCCGTGGCCGCTGATCTCACTCATTGGGCTTCGTCTTCCCCTGCTTCGCGGTGATCCACAGTGCCGCCAGCACCATGAAGAACAACAGGCCGAGGAAGGCCACCAGCCCCTCGGTGACCGGCCCGATCCGGCCCAGGCTGAAACCGCCCGGGTTCGGCTCCGATCGCGTCTCGACCACGTACGCGACGATGTCGCGCTTGTTTTCCGGCGTGAGGGTCGTGTCGTTGAACACCGGCATCGCCTCGGGGCCGGTCAGCATGGCCTCGTAGATCTGGGTGGGCGTCGCCTGGGTCAGCGCGGGCGCGTACTTGCCGTAGGTGAGGGCGCCGCCGGCGCCGACGAAGTTGTGGCACTGCGCGCAGTTGGCGATGAACAGCTGCTGGCCGACCGCCACGCTGGCCCCGGCGGTGCTGACCTGCGACGCGGACGGGATCGCCGGGCCGCCGCCCAGGGAGGCGACGTACGCGGCGACGTCGTGAATATGCTGCTCTCCGGCCGGGCCGGCGAACTCGGGGGCGGGGGGCTTGCGCGGGCTCTCCGCGCTCGGCCCTGACGACGGCATCCGGCCGGTGCTGACCTGGAAGTCCACGGCCGCCGCGCCGACTCCGATCAGGCTGGGCGCCACCGCCGTGCCCTGGGCCTCAAGCCCGTGGCAGGTCGAGCAGTTCG
>JBEKFH010000556.1:0-2553 GCA_050013415.1 Streptosporangiaceae bacterium
CGCAAGGCGGCCTGGTGGGTCCTACATGTCGCCAAAGGCACTCTGATAGCCGCCGATCGTTATGATCTCGCGGCTGCCGTGCCGTCGTCTCCAGACGCCGTCGTGCCGTCGTCGCAGGATGCGCGCTGAGCGCGTCGGGGCAGCACAGGTACCGCGCGGTCGGCGGTCGGCGGTCGGCGCCCAGGCGCCCGGCGGCCGTCCTCGCCGACGCTGACGGCCTGCGCTGACGGCCTGCGCTGACGGCGGGCGCTGAAGACGGCGGCCAGGGCCCGCGGCACGACCTCGCCGGGCCGTACCCCGGCCGGAACCCTTGCCAATGTTGTTTCAACGGCATCTGACCCGCTCAGATGTCGTTTCAACGGCATCGAGCCCTGTCCTGCTCCCCGGATCGAGCGGGGCACGCCCGGAAATGTCGGCAGCTGAGGTTAGAACTGCTCCCATCGGGTCACCGGAGGAGAAGGAGCAGCCATGACGGAGAGCCTGGCGGACGCGGTCGAGAGCCAGCTCGCGGAGCTGTCGTTCCGGCTTACCGAGCCCGGGCACAGGGAGTGCCTGCGCTGCTACCTGCTGCGGATGATCGAGCAGTTCGGCTGCGACGGCACCCACCGCTGGACGACCTGGTGGCGGGACCTCCGTGCGCCCGCTGCGCGGGGCCTGATCCGCCGCCTGGAGCGGCAGGGCGCCTGCTGCTGCGACTGCGAGGTAATACTCAACGTCTATCCGCATTACCCGGAGACCGACCGGCTGCTTCCCTGCGCCGGAGTCCTGCGGGCTGGGTCCTCGGTGCCGTGCGACCTGTCGGCGCTGCGGCGAAGCGCATGAATGGACCGCCGCGGACGACGTAACACTCGGCCGCCTGGGAGCCGGCCGCGGGAGCCTGGCGGCCCGAGCCTGGCGGCCCGGTCGCCCGGCGCCTGGGAACCGGGTCGGCGCTGTGACGCTGGCCGGTGAACGCCTCAGTCGGATGCCTTCTCGATGACTCTCAGCAGGGCACCGGAGATCGCCGCCTCCGTGATATCGACCTGCCATGGCCGGGCGCCATGGCTGGCCAGGTTCATGCCGACGGCCGCCGGGCTGACCGGATCAGGCGGCTGCCAGGCGAGCCGGCGCACGGCGTCCGGCGGCAGCAGGTTCTCCGTCGGCAGGCCATGCTCGTCAGCCAGTGCCGCGACCGCGGCCCGGACTGCGGTCAGCCGCGTGGCCGCCGCAGGGTCACGCTCCTGCCAGCGGTGCGCGGGCGGCGGCCCGTCGCTGACCTGTGCCGATGACTCGGGCAACGCGGGCTCGGGCTCAGCCCTGGCCCGCCCGACCGCTCGCAGCCATTCGCTGGTGTACTTGCGAGCCCCCCGCCCGTGGAAGCCGGCGATCCTGCCGAGGTCGGGGGCGCCCTTGGGCAGCGACCTGGCGGCCTCGATGATGGCGGCGTCGGGCAGGACCCGGGTAGGCGACAGGTCGCGCTGCCGGGCAATCCTGTCGCGCTCCAGCCAGAGTTCGCGAACTACCGCGAGGCCCCGCCTGCTGTGCACGCGGTGGATACCCGACGTACGGCGCCATGGGTCTATCCGTGGCGGCGCCGGGCCGGCCGCGAGCACGGCGGCGAATTCCTGCCGCGCCCATTCGGCCTTACCCTGCGCCTCGAGCTGCTGGGCGAGCTCATCGCGTAGCTCAACGAGGACCTCGACGTCCAGCGCCGCGTACAGCAGCCAGTCATCGGGCAGCGGCCGGGTGGACCAGTCAGCCGCCGAGTGGCTCTTTTCCAGGGCCAGCCCGAGCACTGCCTCGACCAGGGTGCCGAGCCCGACCCGCGGGTAGCCGAGCAGCCGCCCGGCCAGCTCGGTGTCGAAGAGCCGCTGGGGCCGGTATCCGATCTCCGCCAGGCATGGCAGGTCCTGCGACGCGGCGTGCAGGACGGCTTCCGTCCCGGCCAGCACGCGGTCGATGCCCGACAGGTCAGGGCATGCCACCGGGTCGATCAGGACCGTTCCCGCGCCGCGGCGCCGGAACTGCACGAGAAAGGCCCGATGCCCGTAGCGGAAACCGGAGGCACGCTCGGCGTCGACAGCGACCGGGCCATGGCCGGCTGCGAGCAACCGGGCGGCGGCGTCGAGGGCGTCGGCTGTCACCACCAGCGGCGGAAGGCCGTCACGGGGCGCCAGCAGCGGCACGGCCTCGCGCTCGGCAGCCTCGCTATCCCCGGCCCCCTCGGCAGCCTCGCTCCCCCCGGCCTGGGCCCCGGTCGCCTCGGTCGGCACCCCGCCCTCCGGCATGACGAGCCCGCCGCCCTCCGGCCCGGCAAGTCCGCCTGCCGCCGGCACTGGCTCGCCGCCGCTGGTCATCGCTGCCGCCGCCCGCGCCGCTGCCGCAGCGCGCTTACCCCGGCGGCCACCGGCGGCAGGCCCGCGGCCGCGCAGAGCGCGTCGCACCAGGCGGCGACATGGCCGTCCAGCCCGAGCGCGCCAGGCTCGCCGATGCCCGCCGCCGCGGCACCGGGGACCGCGGCACCGGGGACCGCGGCACCAGGGGCCGTGGCGCCCGGCTCATGCCAGGCTGGCG
>JBEKFH010000557.1:0-2553 GCA_050013415.1 Streptosporangiaceae bacterium
GACCAGCCGGACTGGATCGAGGTCAGCCTGATCCCCGAGACGCTGGCGCGGACCACGCTCGGCCGCAAGCAGGCCGGCGAGACGGTCAACCTGGAGGTCGACATGATCGCCAAGTACGTCGAGAAGCTGCTCAGCGCCGGGGCCAGGTCATGATCCGCGGCGTCCCGGCGGAGGCCGGAACCCGGCTGGACGAGGTTGACCGGGCGATCGCGGACATCGCCGCCGGGCGCGCGGTCGTGGTGGTCGACGACGCCAGCCGGGAGAACGAGGGTGACATCGTGTTCGCGGCGGCCAAGGCCACGCCGGAGCTGCTGGCGTTCACCATCAGGTACGCCCGCGGCCTGATCTGCGTTCCGATGGTCGGCAGTGACCTGGACCGGCTGCAGCTGCCGCAGATGACCAGCGACAACCAGGAGCACATGGGCACCGCGTTCACCATCAGTGTGGACGCGCGGGACGGGATCAGCACCGGGATCTCGGCGGCGGACCGGGCCAGGACCATCCGGACCCTGGTGGACTCCGCGACGGAGCCCTATGAGATCGTCCGCCCCGGGCATGTCTTCCCGCTCCGCTACGCCGAGTGCGGCGTGCTGAAGCGGGCCGGGCACACCGAGGCCGCCGTCGACCTGGCCAGGATGGCCGGGCTGAGCCCGGCGGGCGTGGTCGCGGAGATCGTCAACGACGACGGGACGATGGCCCGGCTCCCGCAGCTGCGTTCCTTCGCTGACGAGCACGGGCTGGCGCTGATCTCCATCGCGCAGCTGATCGAGTACCGCAGGCACTCCGAGCACCTGGTCCGCCGGGTGGCGGAGACCAGGATGCCGAACCGCTCCGGCGAGTGGCGCGCGTTCGGCTACCTGAGCCAGGTGGACGGTACCGAGCACCTCGCCCTGGTGCTCGGCGACATCGGCGGGGACCCGGGCGGGATCCTGGTCCGGATGCACTCCGAATGCCTGACCGGGGATGTGTTCGGCTCACGGCGCTGCGATTGCGGTGATCAGCTCAACGCGTCGATGGAGATGATCGCGGCCGAGGGCCGCGGCGTCGTGCTCTACCTGCGCGGCCACGAGGGCCGCGGCATCGGGCTGATCAGCAAGCTGCGCGCCTACCAGCTGCAGGACGGCGGCGCCGACACGGTGGACGCGAACATCGAGCTCGGCCTGCCGGTCGACGCGCGCGAGTACAGCACCGGCGCGCAGATGCTGGCCGACCTCGGGGTCCGCTCGCTCCGCCTGCTGACCAACAATCCGGCCAAGGTCAGCGGCCTGTCCGGGTTCGGCATCGAGGTGACCGGCCGGGTGCCGCTGCCGGTCACCCCGACGCCCGACAACCTGCGCTACCTGATGGCCAAGCGGGACCGGCTGGGCCACAAGATCGAGAACCTTCCCGTGCCGAACGGGGGTCCGGCGCCCGTCCCGCCGCGACTGGCGGCTTCCGGCCAGGCGCCCGCGTCTGGCCCGGTACCCACGTCTGGCCCGGCATCCGTAGTCGGCCCGGCGCCTGCGGCTGCCCCGGTACCGGCGCCCGCGGCTGCCCCGGCGCCCGCGGCCGGGTCGCGATGAGCGGCGCGGGCCGGCCGGCCGGCCATGCGGTGGACGCGGCAGGGCTCAGCCTGGCCATCGCGGCGACCCGGTGGCACGCGGAGATCACCGACAGCCTGGTGCGGCGCGCCGTGGCCGCCGCCGGCGCGTGCGGCGTCGCCGCGCCGCTGCTGGTCCGGGTGCCTGGCGCGGTCGAGCTGCCCGTGGTGGCCGCGGAGCTGGCCCGCCGCCATGACGCGGTCGCCTGCCTGGGCGCCGTCATCCGCGGCGGGACGCCGCACTTCGAGTACGTCTGCGACGCGGTGACCTACGGGCTGGCGCGGGTGGCGCTGGACACCGGGACCCCGGTCGGCAACGGCGTGCTCACCTGCGACACCCTGCAGCAGGCGATCGAGCGATCCGGCGGCGATGACGCGGCCGAGGACAAGGGCTGGGAGGCCGTGGTGGCCGCCCTGGAGACCGCGCTCGTGCTGCGCGGCCTGCGCGCCGCCGCCAGCCCGGCCTAACGATGCAGCCTGCCGGGGCCCTTGCACCACGCTCAGCGCGGCCCGCCGGTCGCGGCTCGGCGTGAGCTGGGAGACGGGCCTTTCCTCGTAGCCGATCAGGCTGTGGTGCACAGCGGTCATCAGCGCCTGCGCCCGGTTCGTCGCGCCGAGCTTCTCGTACAGCCGCGCCACGTAGGTCTTCGCCGTCGAGGTGCTGATGTGCATCACCTGGGCGATCACCGGGATCGTCAGGCCGTCGCGCAGCAGCCGCAGGACCTCCGCCTCCCGGGGGCTGAGTGACAGCCCGTCCCGCAGCGTCCGGCGGCGGTTGAGCGCCACCGCCAGCCCGGACGCCGTGAAGGACGTCGCCGCGACGGCGGCATGCCGGATCGCCGCGAGCACCTCGTCCACGGGCGCGGCCTTCGAGACGAAGGCGGAGACGCCGGCGTCCAGCGCCTGGAACAGCAGGTGATCCTCGTCGCGCGAGGTCAGCATGACGATGCCGAGCTGGGGATGGCGGTCCCGCA
>JBEKFH010000558.1:0-2547 GCA_050013415.1 Streptosporangiaceae bacterium
CCGGCCGGCTGATCCTGTCCCGCAGCGGGACCGGCTGCTCCTGCTCGACGGGCATTCGCTCGCCTACCGCGCGTTCTTCGCGCTGCCCGCGGAGAATTTCTCCACCACGACGGGACAGCCGACCAACGCCGTCTACGGCTTCACGGCGATGCTCATCAACGTGCTGCGCGACGAGCGGCCGACGCACGTCGCGGTGGCCTTCGACCGGAGCGAGCCGACGTTCCGGCACGAGCAGTACGTCGAGTACAAGGCCAACAGGCGGGAGACCCCCGCGGACTTCCGCGGCCAGCTGAGCCTCATCTTCGAGGTGCTCGACGCGCTCGGCATCCGGCGGCTGTCGGTGGCCGGCTACGAGGCCGACGACATCATCGCGACGCTGGCCACCCAGGCGGCGGCCGAGGGCATGGGCGTACTGATCGTGACCGGCGACCGGGACGCGCTCCAGCTGGTCACCGACGACGTGACGGTGCTGATGACCCGCCGCGGGATCAGCGACATGACCCGCTTCACGCCCGAGGCCGTGATCGAGAAATACGGGCTCACCCCGGCCCAGTACCCGGATTTCGCCGCCCTCCGCGGCGACCCGAGTGACAACCTGCCGAGCATTCCCGGTGTCGGCGAGAAGACAGCCGCCCGCTGGGTGTCGGAGTTCGGCTCGCTCGCGCAGCTCACCGCCCGGGTGGACGAGGTCAAGGGCAAGGCGGGCGACAAGCTCCGCGAGCATCTCGGCGACGTGCTGCGCAATCGCCGTCTGACCGAGCTCGCGCGCGATGTCCCGCTGGACGCCGCGCCCGGCGACCTGCGGCCCGCGCCCTGGGACCGGGACCAGATCCACCAGCTCTTCGACACGCTGCAGTTCCGGGTGCTGCGGGACCGGCTGTATGCCACGCTGCCGGACGGGATCACCGGGGTGGCCGGCGGAGCGGCGGAGCCCGCCGCCCGCGGCGAGGGCTTCGAGCTGGACCTGGCCGTCCTGGGGCCGGGAACGGTGACCGGCTGGCTGGCCAGCCACGGGACCGCTGACGGGCGGGCCGGCCTGGCGGCGAGTGGCAGCTGGGGCCGCGGCACGGGCGCGCTGGTCGGCCTGGCCATCGCCAGCCCGGACGGCGCGGCCGCCTTCATCGACCCGGTGGACCTGACCGAGGAAGACGACAAGGCCCTGGCCGCCTGGCTCGGCGACGACGCCAGGGCGAAGGCGATGCACGACGCGAAAGGGCCGATGCACGCGCTGGCCGCGAGCGGCCTGGAACTGCGCGGGCTGACCAGCGACACCGCGCTGGCGGCCTACCTGGCGCTGCCCGGCCAGCGCTCCTTCGACCTGGCCGACCTGGCCCTGCGCTACCTGAACCGGGAGCTGCGCGACACGGCGACGCCGTCGGGCCAGCTCACCCTGGAGATGTCAGGGGAGTCCGAGACCGAGGCGGCGGCGAGCCTGGCCATGCGCGCCATCGCCACCGCCGAGCTCGCCGACGCGCTGGACGAGGACCTGGCGCGGCGCGGCGCGACAGCGCTGCTGCGTGACGTGGAGCTGCCGCTCGTGGGCGTGCTCGCCGAGATGGAGCGCGCGGGGATCGCCGCGGACGTCGAGCACCTGGCCGGGATGTCGGCCACCCTCGGCGGCGAGGTGAAGGCGGCCGAGCAGGGCGCCTACGCGGTCACCGGTCACGAGTTCAATCTCGGCTCGCCCAAGCAACTGCAGGAAGTCCTCTTCACCGAGCTCGGCCTGCCGAAGACCAAGCGGATCAAGACCGGGTACACGACCGACTCCGAGGCGCTGACCGGCCTGCTGGCGCAAACCGGCCACCCGGTGCTGGAGTACCTGCTCAGGCACCGCGACGTGGCCAGGCTGAAGAGCATCGTCGACTCGCTGATCCCGATGGCCAGCGTGGACGGCCGGATTCACACCACGTACAACCAGATGATCGCGGCGACCGGCCGGCTCTCCTCGACCGACCCGAACCTGCAGAACATCCCGATCCGTACCGAGGAAGGCCGCCGTACCCGGCAGGCGTTCGTCGTCGGCGCCGGATACGAGACGCTGCTCACGGCCGACTACAGCCAGATCGAGCTGCGGATCATGGCCCACCTCTCCGGTGACCAGGCGCTGGCCGAGGCATTCGGCTCGGGTCATGATTTCCACGCCGAGACGGCCTCCCGGGTGTTCGGCGTGCCGCCCGGGGATGTCACTGTCGAGCTGCGCAGCAAGATCAAGGCGATGAACTACGGGCTGGCCTACGGCCTGTCCGCCTACGGCCTGTCGCAGCAACTGCACGTCAGCGCCGACGAGGCGCGCGCGTTCATGGACGGCTACTTCGAGCAGTTCGGCGGGATCAGGGATTACCTGCAGGAGGTGGTCGCCCGGGCTCGCCAGGACGGTTACACCGAGACAATCATGGGCCGCCGCCGCTACCTGCCGGACCTGACCTCTGACAACAGGCAGCGCAGGGAGATGGCCGAGCGGATGGCGCTCAACGCGCCGATCCAGGGATCAGCCGCCGACATCATCAAGGTCGCCATGCTGGCGATCCACCGCGATATCAGTGCCCG
>JBEKFH010000559.1:0-2540 GCA_050013415.1 Streptosporangiaceae bacterium
GCGGCGGGCTACTTCTCCGAGCAGATCCTGCCGGTCGAGATCCCGGGCAAGCGGGGCCAGGTCACCGTCGTCGACACCGACGAGCACGTGCGAGCCGAGGTCAGCCTGGCGGACATGGCGAAGCTGCGGCCCGCGTTCGCCAAGGACGGCACGGTCACCGCGGGCAACGCGGGCGGCATCAACGACGCCGCCGCGGCCGTGGTGCTCGCGTCGGAGTCGTTCGTCCGGAGCAGCGGCCGCGCCCCGATGGGCAAGCTGATCGGGTACGCGCACGCGGGTGTCGAGCCGCGCATCATGGGCATGGGCCCGGTGCCCGCGGTCCGCTTCCTGCTGGACCGCACCGGGATCAAGATCGACGAGATCGACGTGTTCGAGGTGAACGAGGCCTTCGCCGCCCAGGCGCTGGCCGTGGTCAGGGAACTGGGCCTGCCGCCCGAGCGCACCAACCCGAACGGCAGCGGCATCTCCCTCGGGCACCCCGTTGCCGCCACCGGGACCATCTTGACCGTCAAGGCCCTGTATGAGCTCAAGCGCACCGGCGGCAAGTACGCGCTCGTCACGATGTGCATCGGCGGCGGCCAGGGCCTCGCCGCGATCTTCGAACGCGTCTAACCCATCCACGACCGGGCCCGGCCCCGGTTTCGTCCAGATGGGGAAGCAGTTGTTCCCACAAAGCCCACTTCGCCCCAGATGCCGGAGAAGTGCAGCAGCGGCTCGCCCTCTCCGCGGATCCGAGCATGGATCCGCAGTCCCCTGATGCGTAGCTCCTCGTCCCCGGCCGACGCGGCCGGGGACGCTTGCACCAGGCGGCACTCAGCCAACAGCGTCGCCGTACCTTACGGTAACAATAAGATCGAAATGTCGGTCGGAACTCATGTTGAGCGTAAATACGCGCGATGGAAGTTCCCGGACATATGGGGACCTTTGGCCGTTACCCTCCCGCCGGCGGGTCGTTAGCGTCGAGTTCATCGACAGTCTCGAATTACTGGCCCGCGGTAAAGGTCCCCCAGTGCGTCGAGTTGCGCACCGAGCCGCTGCCCAAGTCGGCAGCAGGCAAGATTCTCAAACGCGACCTGCGCGAACGGCACTGGGCAGGTCGGCAAACGCAAGTCTCAGGAGGCTGCCATGCGAAGCACGATGATGGACTTTCCGCTCACAGTCAGGCACATCTTCGAGCACGGCCGGGCCACATACGCCGACAGCGAAGTCGTCACCAACGAGGCCGACGGGGTGCGCCGCATCACGTTCGGGGCCCTGGCCGACCGCGCAGATCAGCTGGCGGCCGGCCTGCGCCGCCTGGGCGTCGAGCGGGGCGACCGGGTCGCCACCTTCGCCTGGAACACCCAGGAGCACCAGGAGGCGTACTTCGCCATTCCCGGCATGGGCGCGGTGATGCACACCATCAACATCAGGCTGTCGGCGGAGCAGATCCGCTACATCATCGGCCATGCCGAGGACACCGTGATAATCGCCGACGCCAACCTGGCGCCGGTCCTCGCCCCGGTCTTGGCGGCCGGGGGGGATGAGCTCAAGTCGCTCCGCCATCTCATCGTGTTCGGTGACGGCGATCGTTCCGAGCTACCGAAGCACATCGACTACGAGGAACTGCTCGCCGCGGAACGGCCGGGGTACCCATGGCCGGAGATCGAGGAGACAGCGGCCGCCGCGATGTGCTACACCAGCGGGACCACCGATCGGCCCAAGGGCGTCGTCTACAGCCACCGTTCAACGTTCCTGCACTCACTGGGGGTGTGCTCTGGCGAGGCCCTCGGGCTGAGCCAGCACGACCGCCTGCTGCCGGTCGTGCCCATGTTCCACGGCAACGCCTGGGGGATGCCGTACGCCTCCTGGCTCGTCGGGGCTGACCTGCTGCTGCCGAACCGGTTCACGCAGGCAGAGCCGTTGGCCCGGTTCATCGAGGCGGAGCGGGCCACCCTGGCCACAGCCGTCCCGACCGTATGGTATGACGTTCTCGGCCTGGACCCGGCGAGCGTCGATCTCTCATCGCTGCGGCTGATCATGGCCGGCGGAGCGGCCGTCCCGCGCAGCCTGATCGAGGCCTACGAACAGCGATTCGGTGTGCGTATCGTCCAGGCCTGGGGCCTGACCGAGACAAGCCCGGTCGCAGCACTGGCTCATCCGCCCAAGCACGTCCCGGCGGAACGCGCGATGGACTACCGGGTCACCGCGGGACGCGCCCTCGGCGGCGTGGAGGCCCGGGTTGTGGACGACGAAGGCAAGGTACTGCCCAGCGACGGGGTCTCCACCGGTGAGATCGAGGTGCGCGGACCATGGGTGACGGGCGCCTACTACCGGGACACGGCATCGGCCAAGTTCCGCGACGGCTGGCTGCGCACCGGCGACGTCGGCCGGATAGACGCCAAGGGGTACATCACGATCAGCGACCGGGCCAAGGACGTCATCAAGTCGGGCGGTGAATGGATCTCCACGCTTGAGCTGGAGGCTGCCATCCTCACCCACCCGGCCGTCCGCGAGGCAGCGGTCATCGCCGCGCCCGATAAACGGTGGGGCGAGCGGCC
>JBEKFH010000560.1:0-2537 GCA_050013415.1 Streptosporangiaceae bacterium
TGGTGTGCACGGTCATTCAAGGTGAGGATGACGGCGCCATTCGCGGTGAGCATGTGCGGGCATGGGTAAGGCCCCGCCGGCGTTAGCCGGCGGGGCCTTGGTGTGCGGGGTGGCGTAGTGGTGGTCAGTCTGACGTGATCTCGCTGACGGCGGTGCGGGCGGACTGCTCGTCGATGATGCTCTTGCGGCCGGCCATGGCGGCGATGAGTGCCTGGGTGGCGATGTTGTTGACGGCCCTGGGGAGTCCGCGGGCTGCGTCGTGGACGAGGGTCATGGCGTCGTCGCTGAACAGGGTGTCGGAGCGTCCCGCGAGCTTGAGGTGGTGGGTGATGTAGCCGGATGTCTGCTCGGGGGTCATGGGAGGCATCGCGTATCTCAGCCCGATCCTCTGGTCCAGTGCCGCCAGCACGCCCAGCCTCAGCATCCGCCTGAGCGTGGGCTGGCCGATGAGCAGGCAGGAGAGCGGGCTGGCGGCGTCCATCTCCGCATTGGTGAGGATCCTTATGGCCTCGAGCTGGGCGTGGCTGAGCAGGTGGGCCTCGTCGATGACCAGCAGCGGGAGCCGTCCCCGTTCGCTGTGCTCGGCGGCGATGAGGGCAGCGGCCTGGGCGGCGAGCGCGGCCGAGCCGTAGGCGGGCCGCCCGCCGAGCGCGGTCACGACGTGGTGGTGGATGCCGCGGATGCCGGTCGTGGGGTCGGGCAGGTAGATGAGGGTGTGGCGGGTCTGGTCGAGCGCGGTGACGGCGGCGCGGGCGGCGGCGGTCTTGCCGGCGCCGACCTCGCCGGTGATGACGCCGAGGGCCTTCTCGCGGGCGCACCAGGTGATGCGGGCGACGGCCTCGGCGTGGGCGGGGTAGCGGAGCAGCATGGACGGGGCGAGGTCCTTGCCGAACGGGGTGCGGGTGAAGCCGTAGTGGTTCTTCAGGTCGATCACGGGTCAGTCCTCCAGGCGGGTGATGCCGGCCGCTGCGGCCAGCGCGGCGGTGTCGGCTGCTTCCCGGGCGCGGGCGGCGGCCCCGGCAGCGGCGGCAGTGTCTTCGGGGCTCCAGCCGCCGCGGGCGCGCTCGGCGGCGATGCGCTCCAGGACGGCGGCCTTGGCGGTGAGGTAGGCGGCGGTCTCGGCGGTGCCGGCCCGCGGCCCGGCGGCGGCGAGCCGGGCGGCCCAGGCGAGCACGGCGCTGACCTGCGCGGCCGGCACGGCGGTCACTGCGCGTCCTGCTGGCCGAGGGCGTCGTAGCGGATCCGGCGCCGCTCGGCCTGCTCATGCTCGGCCCGGATGAGGCCGAGGTAGTCGATCCCCGTGGGCGGCGGCGGGGTGCCCGGCTGCTCGGGTTTCGCCTTCGGGTGGGAGTGCCGTCCGGTCTTCTGCGGGACCGCGGTGCCGTGCGGCCGCCCGTTCCAGCTGATCTCCAGGACCGACAGGTCGAATGGGTCGAAGACGCACTCGACCTTCCGGCCGGCCAGGGACAGGTCGCTGACCTGGTAAAGGCCGCCGAACAGGCTGAGCGTGGCGTCCTTGCGGACGATCCGGTGCTCGGACCACAAGAACGCTTCCCGCAGCTGCGCGGGGTCCGGGACCGGGAACGGGGCGCCGGCCAGCCAGCGCTCCAGCGGCGGCTGCCCGGTCTCCGAATGCGGCCGGGCGTGGTAAACGCGCTCGCACCAGGCGGCGAACAGCCGGTTCAGCCCCGCCAGGTCCGCGATGCCGGAGCCGTCGCCGATCTCGACCAGGAACTCCTCCCGCACCGTGCGGAAGAAGCGCTCGATCTTGCCCCGGCCTTCCGGGCGGCCCGGGGCGCTGTGGGTCATCTTGATCCCCAGCCGGGCCGCGGCCCGCTTCAGCGCCGCGTCAACGAAGGCAGAGCCGTTGTCGGTATATATCCGGGCAGGGACGCCCCGGGCTGCCAGCGCCGGGCGCAGCGCGGCGGCCAGTCGCACGGTGTCCTCGAAATAGCCCCAGCGGGCGGCCATCACCGCCCGCGAGTGGTCGTCGATGAAGCAGAACAGGAACGCCTTCCGGCCGGCGATGCGCGGGCCGTGCAGGGCGTCGCCGGTCCACATCTCGTTCGGCGCCGCGCACTCGAACCGGCCGAACACCTCCGGCGGCGAGCCGTCCGGCCGCGTGACCAGTTCCAGCCGCTCGAAATGCCGCTGCAGCGTCCGCACCGACGGCGACCAGCCGCACGCCTTCACCAGGATCCGCCGCACCTGGGCGGCGGTCCGCGCCGGGTTCTCCCGCTTCAGCCCGGCCGCCATCTCCAGGACCTCCGCGTCCGTCCGCAGGGTCACCTGCCGGGCCGGCGGCGCCAGCGCCGCGAACCCCCCGCCCCGCCAGGCCCGGATCCACCGGTCGATCGTGCCGCGCGAGACGGTCACCGGCTCGCCGAACGGCCCCTCATGCGCTCTGGACGCGATCTCGCGGACCATCCGGCCGCGCTGCCGCGTGCTCAGCGCCGGGTCGGCGGCCTCCCGGATCAGCTGGTACCGGAACAGCGCCACCTGCTCGGCGCGCGCCGCCCGCTTCCGTTCCTCCTCAG
>JBEKFH010000561.1:0-2503 GCA_050013415.1 Streptosporangiaceae bacterium
CAGGAACTCGGACGGCAGACCGACAACGCCGCTATCGTCAGCGCGGCCGGGCTGCGTATCGCCCGGGTCCTGGCTTCTTACATTGACCAGGTGTCAGAAGAGCTCGTGTCCGCCTATGAATCGGAGAAGGAGAACTGGCTCAGGAACCAGAGCGCGGCCCGGGCGGCGCGCGTCCGCGCCCTGCTCAGAGGCGAGCAGGTCGACGTGGGCTCCACCGAGGCCATGCTCGGCTACCGGCTCAGGCAGCACCACCTCGGCGTGGTGACCTGGATCACCGAGGCGTCCGGAGGCGGTGATGCGCTCGGACGCCTGGAACATGTGACGGCTGAGGTAGCGGCCGAAGCCCACTGTGAAGGGAGGCCGATTTTCATCCCGCAGGACGAGCTCTCCGCGTGGGCCTGGCTGCCCCTCGGCGCCCGGCACGATATCGCCTGGCCGGAGCTCAGCGCCAAGGAGATCCCCGCCGCGGACGGGATCCGGTTCGCCTTCGGTGAGCCCGCGCTGGGATTGCCGGGTTTCCGGCGCACCCATCAGCAGGCGCTAGGCGCCCAGGCGGTCGCGCTGGCGGCGGGACCGCCGGGCCAGTTCGTGACCAGCTTCGGCGAGGTCGCGCCGCTGGCCCTGATGTCGGGCTCGATCGAGCTGCTGCAGGCCTGGGTCATCGAGACGCTGGGGGCGCTGGCCGATGACGACGAGCACAACGCCCGGCTGCGTGACACCCTGCGGGTCTTCCTGCAGGAGAACGGCAGCTACAAAACGACGGCCGAACGTCTCATCCTGCACAAGAACACGGTGCAGTACCGGGTGCGCAAGGCCGAGGAGACCCTGCGGCGTCCTATCGGGCCGGACCGCCTGCAGGTCGAACTGGCTCTGCTCGCCACCCAAAGGCTGGGCCGTGCGGTACTACGGCCGGTCGCGGAGCCGGGCACCCGCCTGCCCCGACCCGAGGCGTAACGGTACCTGGCGTGTGCTTGCGCCGCACGGCGCAGACACTCCCCGGGGCTCTCTGGCACCGTGGCTGGGTTACGGTCTTGGCTAATGACCATTAGCTAAACCGCAGGAGGTATCGTGGCCGTCGATCTCGCGCCCAGCCCGGACGCCGCCGCTCTCGCCGAGCGGACGGCGGCGTTCGTTCGTGACGTGGTGATCGCAGTGGAAGAGGAGCACCGTGGCGTGGTGACCTCCGCGGAGGTTCGCGCCGAACTGCAGGGCGCGGCGCGGCAGGCAGGCGTGTTCGCCCCGCACGTATCCGCCGAGTACGGCGGGCAGGGGCTGGACATGCGGGACCGCGCGGCGGTGTTCGAGGCGGCCGGGTATTCGCTGCTGGGGCCGCTCGCCCTGAACATCGCGGCGCCCGACGAGGGCAACATGCACCTGCTCGAGGCAGTGGCGACGAAGGAGCAGGGGGAGCGTTACCTGCGGCCGCTCGCGGCGGGTGAGGTCCGGTCGTGTTTCGCGATGACCGAGCCTGCCCCAGGGGCCGGGTCGGATCCAGCCGCCCTGGCCACGCGGGCCATGCGGGTCGCAGGCGGCTGGCGGATCGACGGCCGCAAGTGGTTCATCACGGGCGCGGACGGAGCGGCCTTCGCGATCTGCATGGCGCGCACCTCCGGAGAGCCAGGCGAGGCCGGCGGCGCGACGATGTTCCTGGTCGACGCGGACAACCCCGGCATGAAGATGGTGCGGCACATCGACACGCTCGACGAGAGCCTGTACGGCGGCCACATCGAGCTGGCCTTCGAGAACTGCGTGGTGCCCGCCGATGCCGTGCTCGGTGAGGTTGACGAGGGCTTCCGCTACGCCCAGGTCAGGCTCGGGCCCGCCCGGATGACGCACTGCATGCGCTGGCTCGGCATCGCCCGCCGTGCGCAGGACATCGCCGTGGCCCGCGCCAGCCAGCGACGCCTGTTCGGTTCCCTGCTCGGTGAGCTGGGCATGGTGCAGCAGATGATCGCTGACAACGAGATCGACATCGCGGCCTCCCGCGGGCTGATCCTGCAGGCCTGCTGGGAACTCGACCAGGGGCGCTCCGCCTCCCAGTCCACCGCGATCGCCAAGACCTTCTGCGCCGAGGCGATCTGGCGCACGGTCGACCGTTCGGTGCAGATCTGCGGTTCGCTGGGAACCTCATCGCTTCTTTTCTTTTCCCCCCGTGAACAGGTCGCGCCAGTCATTCTCCGAGATGTGAACGTCGTACTTGCTGGCCGCTGCGCGGATCCGCGCCCAGGCTCGGTCCCGCTCCTCGTCGGTGACCCCTTCCACCTGGTCGAACCGCGCAATCGCATTCCGCACGTGCGCGGCATCGCTGAGGGGCTCTTTGCGTTCGGAGGGGAAGGCGAACTCCGCGTCCGGCAGGCGGTCCTTTCCTGCGGTGCTCAGGCCCTCCGCACTGCGCGGGATGTCTTCTCCGTGAGCACGCTCGCTCTGGACCTCGCGAGCCTTCTCGATGTTGCGTCGTGCCGCCTCTTTTTGCTTCTCCGTTGACATGGGATGGACCTCCGTA
>JBEKFH010000562.1:0-2503 GCA_050013415.1 Streptosporangiaceae bacterium
TTCGAGCTGCGCATCGCCTGGAAGACGGTCTCCGTGCCGTAACAGATGCTCTCCAGCAGCGCGCGGAAAACATGCCCGGGGGTGTGACCAACCGATAGCCCCCAGAGCATTCCGCGGGCTAGCGGGTCGTTGTGCGGCGACCGGTTGCCCTGGAAGTAGTCGAGCCCGATCAGCCCATCGCAGCCAATCGGGACCTTGCTGGCTTGCTCGTTCAGCACCAGGTACGGGTCGATGCCGCGTTCCGTGGCCTCAGCGACCTGGTAGCCGGCGAAGCCGTTCTTAAACCACGCGATCAGGGAGCCGGTCGAGGCCTGCCCGCCCTCGACGGAGTACTGGCCGCGGACCAGGGCATCGGTGTAGGCGCCCCAGAAACCGGCGCCGTGGATCGGCGCTGCCGACTGGCCGATCATCACGTGCGATGACCCGGTGATCATCGCCATCTTGCCGGGCTCGACCACGCCGAGACCCAGCGCGCCCAGGTAGGCGTCGACGCCACCCTCGGCCACCGGGATGCCGGCCTTCAGGCCTAATTCCCCGGCCACGCCGGCGCGCAGGCCCCCCGCGACTGCGCCGAGGTCCAGCACGTCCGGCGGGTACTTCTCCAGCATGTCCTCGATGCCGACGTCCCGGAACATCTTTTCCGGGAAGCCGCCGGTGGCCCGGTCGTAGTAGTACTTCGACGCGGTGATGTTGATCGACGCCGTCCAGCGGCCGGTCAGCCGCTGGATCAGCCAGTCCGCACCGTCGACCACGTGCGCGGCGTTGCGCCACGTCGCCGGCTCGTTCTCCTTCAGCCACATCACCTTCGGCACGCCCCACTCCGCCGAGACCGGGCCGTGCCCGTTGTACTTCAGCGCCGGGTCCTTCGTGCCGGCGATCCGGCCCGCCTGATCGGAAGCGCGGACGTCCATCCACATGATCGCCGGGCGCAGCGGCCGGGCCTGGTCGTCCATTGCCACCACCGTCGCGGACGTTGCGCCGGCCGAGATGCCGGCGATCTGGCCGGCGTGCACCCGCCGCTTCGCGAGCACCGCGTGCACCGCCTGCACCAGCCCCGACCACCACTGCGCGGGCTCTTGCTCGGCCCAGCCGGGCCGCGGGTAGCGAGTGGGGAACGCCACGGACTCGAAGTCGACCGGCGAACCATAGGCGTCGAAGACCCCCACCCGGACACCGCCCGTGCCGTAGTCGATTCCCAGCAGGTACGGAGCTTCCGGCATGGCGCTCTCCACCGACGGGAGTCGCCGCCAGTTAGCCGTAGTCACCGGCCTGGAAGGCGCAGGGCAGCCATGGGGCGGAGGGCTGCCGGGTCCGGCCTGCGCACGCCGTCGGTTGTGCCGCCGGACTGGCCGAAGGCATAAACGCTGCCGTCGGCGGATCCGATGTAGACGACCCCGTTGGCCACAGCGGGCGATGACGATGAGGTAAAGATGCCGGCGTTGTACGCCCAGTCGACTGCCCCGGTGGCTGCGTTCAGCGCCTCGACATCCTGGCCGGCCGTGATGTAGACCAGCCCGTTGGCGACCGCAGGCGAGGATCTGCCGCCGGCTGAGGTGGCGTCCCAGGCCACCGCCCCCGTGGTCGCCTTGAGCGCGTACATGTTCTGCTCGTTGTCGCCGATGTAGACGACCCCGTTGGCGACCGCGGCGCAGGAGAGGCTCGCGGAGAAACTGAGGTCATAGGTCCAGGCCGCCGCCCCGGTCGCCGCGCTCAGCGCATCCACGTGCTCGCTGGTCCCGATGTAGACAAGCCCGTCGGCGACGGCCGGCGATGAATCGCCGGGCCCGCCGGTGGCGTAGGACCAGTCCAGCGCGCCAGCGGCCGCACTGAGCGCATACAGGTTGCCGTCCTCAGACACGACGTAGAGGGTGCCGTTGGCGATCGCGGGCGAGGAGTCAACGGGGCCGCCGGTGGTGTAGGACCAGTCCAGCGCGCCGGTGGCCGCGTTCAGCGCGTACACGTTGCCGTCCCCCGAGCCGACGTAGACGGTGCCGCCGGCGACCGCGGGCGAGGAGTCCACCGGGCCGCCGGTGGTGTACGACCAGTCCAGGTCGATACCCGGCACGGTCGAGGGGCTGAGGACGTTCTCGGTGGTGTTGTCGCCGCGGTGCAAGGGGCCGTTGCGGAACTGCGGCCAGCTGGCCTGGACGGTGAACACGGCCTGGGCGCTGGTCCCCGAGGACTGCCGGACCGCGGTGATGTAATGCGTGCCGGGCACCGCCGAGGCGGGCACGCCGATCCCGATGCCGTGGAACGCTCCCCCGGGGCCAGTGCTTGCCAGCGCCTCATCCTGGGTGTCGAAGTAGATGTCCACCGCCTGATCGGCACCGAACCCGGTGCCCGACACCGTGACCGTGCTGGAGGGCGGCCCGGTATGCGGGGATAACGTGATCCGCGGACGGGCGGCAGCGACCTGGGCCGCCCCGGCGGCCGCGCTGGCCCCAGTCACCAGCGCAGGCCACAAGGCGGCCGCCATGACCGTGGCAGCCACCACGGCTATGTA